>JBIOYL010000034.1:0-5419 GCA_044870185.1 Actinomycetes bacterium
GCCTGACCGACGGGCATCCGCGCACCCTGGAGGAGGTTGGCCGGGAGTTCGGGGTGACCCGGGAGCGGATCCGCCAGATCGAGTCCAAGACCCTGTCGAAGCTCCGCCACCCCTCCCGCAGCCAGAAACTGCGCGACTACCTGGAGTAGCCGGGCGACGGGCCTCACCCGGCCCTGCTCGGCGGCGGTTACTCCTACGCTGGACCCTACGCCGGCCACCCGCGTACCCCCGCACCGCTCAGGCAGCGCATTCGCCCTGGTCATACCCCCTCGGGGAGTGGTGCGGCCGCGCCGCAAGGAGCGCTTCGCGCGATTGATTCATCGGCGCGTCCGAGCCTTTGGCCGGCCTACGGCCGGCGCCGCCTTGGCGGCAATCTCAGCCTGACCTGGTTGCTACGCACCGTGGCCTTGTGGGAGCTCTCCCCATGTTGGGCGGTCAGCCGTTGCTGCCGAGCCGGGCGGCCGCCCGGGCCGCCTCGCCCCTGGTCCGCACGCCAAGCTTGGCCAGGATGGCGGAGACGTGATGGTCGACCGTCTTGGGGGAGACGAACAGGCGCCGGGCGATGTCGGCGTTGCGCAGCCCCTCGGTGACCAGCGCCAGCACCTCGGTCTCCCTGGCGGTGAGGTTGGCCGGGTTGGCGCGGGTGGCGGGACGGGGCCCGCGCGCCGGCCCCCGGACGCCCAGCTTGCGCAGCTTGCGGGCGACCCCGGCGGCCAGCGGTCGCGCGCCCAGCCGTTCCAGCTCGGTCAGGGCCGTGCGGAGCTGGCGCTCCTGGTCGCTGTCGGCGAGGGCGGCGGCGGCCTCGTAGGGGCAGCCGAGCGCTCGCCAGCGTCCGGCCGCGGCGGCCCAGGCGCCGGCCATCTGCAGCGCGTACGGCTCGGCGACCTCGGCCGGCGCGTCCTCGACGATCCCCGCCCGCCGCCGCCAGCAGGCCAGCTCGCCGACCACCCACGGCGCCTTCCGCCACAGCGCGAGCGCCAGCGCCTCCTCGGTCGCCGCGGCGACGGCGCCGGGGTCGCCCCTGAGCCAGGCCGCCTCCGCCTCGCCGCCGCGGCCGGCGCGATCCGCTGCAGCTCGCCGGTCGGCTGCGCCAGCGACCACGACTCGTCGAGCAGGGGCCGCACCTGCGGGTCTCCTCGCCGCGCGCGAACCAGGGCCAACGTCGCCAGCGCGAAGACCCGCGGCACGGGCCAGGTGCGTGGATGGCGCAGGACAAAGGCGGCCGCCTCGGCTGCCGCGGCCCAGCGGCCCGCGTCGAGCTCGACGCGGGCGCGGCACGCCAGCAGGAACAGCCGCCACAGATCCAGGCCCCGCTCGCCGCAGTAGGCCAGCCCGAGCTCCAGGTAGCGGCGCGCGAGCGGATACGAGCGCTGCCGGATCGGCCACCAGACGAGGTTGAGGAGCGCCCGCCCGGCCGGCTCCTCCAGCCCCGCGTCCTGCGCGAGCCGCACGCTCCGCTCGAGCTTCGCCGTCCCGCCGGGCCTGCCCAACAAGAACTCCATCGCACCGATGTTGGTCAGCGCGTAGACCAGCGCTCCAGCGTCGTCGAGCCGCTCGGCCGCGTCGCCGGCCAGCGCCTCCAGCAGTCACAGCTCGGCCTGGGGCACGACCGCGACCGCCTCCAGCAGCGACACGGCCACCGGGCTCAACCGCGCGGTCCTGGCCAGGACGGCGTCGCGCACGGTGCCGGGCACCTGCGCGTCCCCGGCCGCGAGCACCTCGTCACGAAGAACGGGTTGCCGGCGGTGCGGCGGTACAGCTCGTCGGGGTCGACGCCGTGCGGACCGGCCAGCACCGCGACCGCCGCCGGCGACAGCGGCACCAGGCGGATCCGGTCGACCGAGGCGGCCGTCGCCAGCTCCCCCAGCACGATCCGCAGCGGATGCGCACGGTCGAGCCCGTCGTCGCGGTAGGTCGCCAGGACGAGGGCGGCCACCGCCTCGAGCCTGCGGCCGAGCAGCCGCAGCACGTCGAGCGTCGCCTCGTCCGCCCAGTGCAGGTCCTCCAGCACGAGGATCGTCGGCGCCCGCGCGCGCAGCTCGCGCAGCAGGAAGTCGGCGACCTCGTACGGCTTGGCGCCGGAGGCGATCCGCCGCCCGAGACCGTTACCGGTCTCGCGCGCGACGTCGGCCAGCGGGCCGAGCGGCCGGGGGGTGGTCAACGCGTCGCAGGCGCCCCGCTGGACCCGGGCAGCCTGCCGATGCCGGACAGCGAACTCGTTGACCAGCGTGGTCTTGCCGACGCCCGCCTCACCGCCGACCACGACCAGTCGCCCGCGACCGGCCCGAGCCTCCGCGAACCATCCGCCGAGGGCGTCGAGCGCCGGTTCTCGCTCGAGGAGCTGCATGCTCCCATGATCGTAGCCTCATCTCCCTGACGTTCAGAGACTCCAGGTCCGGAGGTCGACGCAGTTCGCCGCCGAGCTGGCACGACCTCTTTCGAGCGGTCAGCAGGCGGTGCTGCACGCCGCACGTGGAACGGGCGCCCGACGTCGAGCGCCCGTTCCACGTACCGGCCGCCGCTGCTACGGCAGCTTGTCCTGCGGACCGCTGGTCGACGGCACGGTCCCCGACGTCGTCGTGACCGGCTCGGTCGTGACCGGCTCGGTCGTCACCCGCGACCGCGCCCCGACATCGGACGGCTGTTCCTTCTTGCCGCTGCCGGCCACGGCCTCCTTGGCCTTGCTCACCTGATCGGCGACCTTGCTGCTGGCCTGCTCGACCCTCTGGCTGGCCGCGTCGGTGACCCGCTCCTTGGCGACGGTGGCGGTCTGGCTGACCTGGTCGGTCACCCGCTGCACGCTCGGGTTCTCGCGGAAGGCCCGGAACGCGTCCAGAAGCTGCTGGTAGCGCTCACGGCCGGCCCTCGCGCCGAGCACGTAGCCGGCGGCGAAGCCGGCCACGGCACCTAGCTTGAACCTCATCTCGACACCTCCTCGGGGAACGCCTGATGCTCGCGCTGTTGCCGGTCTTCTACTCTACCCACCGGTCGGCGCGGGAACCTTGCGACCGGCTACTGTTCGGCGTTCAGCGCGTGGCAGGAGGTGGCATGCGGATCCTCGCCCCGGGGGCGACGCGCGCCGCAGCGGCCGCGCACGCAGGCGGCCCGGCGGCCCGCGGGCCATGGGCGCTCGCCTGGCCGGCGCTCGCCTGGCTGGCAGTCACCGCCTGGACGGCCATGCTCGTACGGATCGCCGGCCCGGCCGTGACCGACCCGGACGGGCAGGCGTCAGCGCTGTACTTTGCGCGTATCAGCCACGGCCGACGCCTCGAGAACCCGCTGCTCAGCAGCCCCAAACCCCTCATGACGCTGGTCGACGGGCTGGCCTGGGCGGCGACCCACGACTGGCGGACGATCACCCTGCTCAGCGCGGCTGCCTTCGGGCTGGCCGTGGTGGCGGCCACTCGGGCGGTAGGGCGGACGGCCGGCTGGGCGGGGGCCGGCTTCGCGGCGGTCGCGCTCGCCGGGTCGGGGCCGCTCGTCCTCCAGGTGGCCAGGGGCAACTCGGTCATCTGGGCGCTGGCCGGCTGGGCGGTCGCCGCCGACGCGCTGCTCCGCCCCGACCGTCGCTGGCGGCTCGCCGGTATCGCGCTGCTCCTGGCAGCCCTGTCGCGCACCGAAGGCTGGCTGTTCTTGCCCGTCCTGGCCGTGGCCGTGCCGCTCGCCTGGCGGCGGGGGGAGCGGTGCGCCCCGTGGCTGCTGCTGCCGCTGGTCGCACCGCTGCTCTGGCTGGCCCACGACTGGCTGCTCACCGGCGACGCCCTGTACTCCTCGCGCGTGCCCGACCGCTATACCCAGCTGGTCTCGGGCCGCCAGGTGATCCCACCGGCGAGCTGGCTCGCCCTGCTCGGCCACCGCTACGGTGCCGCGCCCGCGCTGGCCGTCCTCGCCCTGCTCGGCCTGGGCTGGCTCGTGCGCCGGCGCGCCTGGGCGTGGGGGATCGGGCTCGGCGTCCTCGGTCCCGGTGTGCTCGCCTGGTTCGGCTGGTACGCCTGGCGGGGCACCTACGTCTCCTGGCGTTACTACGATCCGGCCGACGCGGCTGTGCGCCTGGCTGCCGCCTTCGGCGCCGCCTGGCTGGCCGCCCTGGCCTTCGCCCGGATCGGTCCCTGGCTGGCCGCCCGCGTCGGTCCCTTGCTGGCCGCCGCCCGGGTCGGTCCCCGGCCGGCCGGATCGTGGCATGGCCGGACCCGCGCCCTTCTCGGCTTCGGGATCGGCGTCGGGCTCGCCGTGGCGGCCTGCTGGCCGCTGGCTCCGGCCGACCCGCTGGTGCGCTCGACGCTCGACCGCGACACGCGGCTGCGGGCCAACGCCATCGCCGCGGTGGCCACGCTGCGGCCGCTCGTCGCCGGCCAGGCGGGGGCGCCCGTTGGCCAGGTGGGGGCGCGCGTCGTGGCGGTGTCCGGCCCGACCCGGGTCCAGGTCGCCCTCGAGCTCGGCCTGCCGCTGGGCCGCGTCCGTGACCTGTTCCTCGCAGGCCACGCCGGCTCGCTCGACCCGGCCTTGGCCGGCGCGGCAGCGGTGTTCCACGATGCCGACGCCGACCGGCCGCCCGCGGTGTTCGCACCGCTGTCGGTGACCACCCCGACCCGGGT
Source organism: Actinomycetes bacterium (assembly GCA_044870185.1). Lineage (GTDB taxonomy): Bacteria > Actinomycetota > CALGFH01 > CALGFH01 > CALGFH01 > JBIOYL01. The sequence continues at coordinate 4,596 of JBIOYL010000034.1, forward strand.
CGGCGACCACCGTCTGGTCCCCCTGCGCGTCGACCCCGCTCGCGGCCTGTACGTGCTCCAGGTCGAGCAAGGCAGGTGATGCGAATCCGCCCGGTCGTGTACCATCGGCGCCGCCGATCCGGCGTAGCTCAATCGGCAGAGCACCTCCCTGTTAAGGAGATTGTTGCAGGTTCGAGTCCTGCCGCCGGAGCAGACCAGAGATGCAACGCTCGCTCACCGTTGGCCGCGCAGCCTTGCGCGGCCAACGTGACGCCCACCTCGGCGACATGGCGGCGATAGTCGTACCTGACAGCTAGATCCAAACTGGTAAACATGTTAGGTAATTCCTGCTCGGGTAGATCGCGTAGCTCGCTGTCACAGACGGGCAGCGTGGCCAGCAGACCAGCGACGACCTCGGGGTCGGCGGGGAGGCGGGTAGCTGGTTCCGCTCGATCTGCTCACGCCAGATCGCCTCGCACGCTCCGACCGCCTCGCCCTCCTACCTCATCGGCGTCGGCATCAGACCGAACATGCCCCCGCCTACGCCAGACCAGCCCTCAAACCCTGAACTCGGTGCCCTCTGTCAACCGCGTCCAAGCCTGGACCGTCGGTGTCCACTGGGCCCTCACCCGCCAATGGGACGCTCGCCCCACCACATCGGATCCCTCATGCAGTCGGCTCCTTGGCCGCGTGCAGGCCGGTCTTCGTGGAACCTACGGTGTCGAGGCCGAGGGCGCGCTCACGGCCTGCGGCGGCGCCGATGCACGCGGGCCTCCCACGGTTGCAGCATCAGCCGCGACTGGAGCACGGCGGGCGCCGCCACGTTGGCCAGGAGCAGGTCGGCG
>JBIOYL010000035.1:0-5556 GCA_044870185.1 Actinomycetes bacterium
TGCCCGGGCCAAGGCGGCCGAGATCTACGCGACCACCAGGCGGATCTTCGCGCTCGCCACCGACGAGGGGGTCCCGCCGGCGGTGGCCGCCGACCGGCTGGCCGAGCAGCGCATGCGCGAGGCCCGCCCGGCGCGCCCACGCGGCGTGTTCCGGCGCACGACCGCCTAGCCGGGCCGCCCGGCCGCCCGGGCCAGGCGCGCCACCTTGGCGTGCAGGGCGTCGACGTGGCGCTCGTGCTCGGGCTTCATCAGCACGCTGCGCAGGATGCGTGGGAAGGCCAGGTCCGGGGCCAACCCGAAGCGCTCGGCGAGCCGCCCGCCCGGCACCCGCAGGGTCGACAGGAACACCGGGTCGTCGGGGTCGCGCATGGCAGCATGCAGCACGGCGGCCGAGGCGGCGTCGACGGCGGCGCAGGAGGGCCGGTCCGGGACCGGCGCATAGGTGAGGATGTCCAGCTCCGGCTCGACGTACAGCTCGAGCTCCTCGGACGCCCGGATGCGGGTGGCCCAGGCCCGCGCCGCCCGGATCCCCGCCGCCAGCACCGGCCCGAGGCCCTCGTCGACCCGCAGCGGCAGCGCCCGCAGGGTCAGCCACAGCGCCCCCGCCGCCGCCCCGGCCCGCGAGCACTCCAGGCTGATCTCCCCGAGGTGCAGCTCGTCGGAGGTGAAGTAGGTATAGGGGGAGTCGTGGGCGTACAGCCGGCCGATGGCCGGGTCGCGGAACAGCACGGCGCCGCAGCCGTAGGGCTGCAGGCCGTGCTTGTGGGGGTCGACCACGACCGAGTCGCAGCCGGCGATGGCTTGTAGCCGCGCTGCCGGGACCAGCGGCGAGCCGGCCCAGGCGAGCAGCGCGAAGAAGCCGCCGTAGGCCGCGTCGACGTGCAGGCGGCAGCCGTAGCGGGCACGCAGGGCCAGGGCCTGGTCGATCGGGTCGACCGCGCCGAGCCCGGTCGTGCCCGCGGTGAGCACGACGGTCCCCACCCGCCCGCCGGCCAGGACCCGTTCGAGCGCGCCGAGATCCATGCGCCCGGCGGCGTCGGCCGGCACCTCCACCGTCTCCACGCCGAGCACGCCGCACATGCGCCGGTGGGTGTAGTGGGCGTCGGCGCTGTAGGCGATCGCCCTGCCCGGGTGGAGCTCGCGGGCGACCCACAGCGCCTCCAGGTTGGCGATGGTGCCGCTGGAGGTCAGGTGGCCGAGCGTGTCGGACGGCAGCCCGAACATGGCCGCGAGCTCACCTACGACCTGCTTCTCCATCGCCGCGGTGGCCGGGCCACCGTCCAGGGCGTGGTTGTTCGGGTTGATCAGCATGGCGGCCAGGTACCCGGCGACCGCGACCGGATGGGGCGGCTTGAGCATCTGGCCGGCGTAGCGCGGGTGGAAGAACGGGTAGTTGTCGTCGAGCCGGCGCAGGTACTCGTCCCAGGCCGCCGCGAGCCGGTCGTCGGGCACCTCGAGGGCCGGATGGGTGGGCAGGGGCCCCCACCGGCGCTGCCAGTGCGCGCCGAAGCGGAGCGCCGCGCCGACCAGCGCCTCGAGGTCCACGTGGCCCTGCGAGCGCCCGTCACCGCTCTGGCCGCTCAGGACCCCGCCACCACCTTGATGTTGAAGTGGCCTGTGCCGATCGCCCCCCACAGGCGCAGCCACAGCGCAAGGTACATCTCGGTGCCGCGGGCGCTGGCGATGTCGCCGAGGTCCACGATGTCGGTCTGCGGCCAGCCGAAGCTGGCCAGCAGCTGCTTGACCTGGCGCTTGGCGTCGGCGTCGTTGCCGCCGACGAAGACCGTGTGCGATCCGGGCACGAGGCTCGGGTCGACCATGATGTCGGCGTTCATGGTGTTGAGCGCCTCGACCACCCGGGCCCGGGGGAAGGCCCGCTGGAGCTGCTCGCCGAGGCTGTCGGTGTTGCTCACGGCCAGCGCGGGCGGCATCCCGGAGGCGGGGTCGATGGGGTTGGCGATGTCGATCAGGACCTTGCCGGCCAGGTTGTCCTCGCCGGCCGCCCCGAGCGCCTGCAGGGAGGCGACCCCGGCGGTCGCGTTGACGACGATCTCGCCGAATGCGGCCGCGTCGGAGAACGACCCTTGGTGCGCGGACGATCCGGCCGCGGCCGCCCATGCCGTGGCCTTCTGATTGCCCGCCTGCCTCGATCCCATCGTCACCTCGTGGCCGAGGCGCACGAGCTTCGTGGCGATGGCGTGGCCCACCATGCCGGTCCCCAGCACTCCGAACCGCATGAACGCCTCCAGATGGAGAGAGCCCCGTCCCGCTTCGGGAGCATACAGAGAGGTCTGTATCATGGCAACGAGAGACGGCGGACGCGGACACAGACGGCGGACCAGGAGCGAAAGCCATGGGCCAGACCGCATCGACTGCGCGGGAGCGGATCCTCGCCACCGCCGAGCGGCTGTTCTACCGCGACGGCTTCCGAGCCGTCGGCGTGGACACCATCATCGCGCAGTCGGGCGTGGCGAAGATGACCCTGTACCGGCACTTCCCCTCCAAAGACGACCTGATCGCGGCCTACCTCGAGCGCTCGAACGAGCGGTTCTGGGCGTGGTTCGACCCCCTCGTGGCGGGCCGCGAGGATCCCCGCGAGGCGCTGGAGGCGGTCTTCGACGGCGTGGCCGAGCTGGCCGTGAGCCCGCACTGCCTGGGCTGCACGTTCGTCGGCGCGGCGGCGGAGTTCCCGGAGCCCGACCACCCCGGCCACCGCGTGGCCACCGCGCACAAGCGGGCGCTGCTCGCGCGCCTGCACGCGCTGGCACGGGCCGCCGGCGCCCGCAACCCGCGGGCGCTGGCGGAGGAGCTGCTCCTGCTCATGGACGGGGCGTGGAGCGCCGCCCGCGTGTTCGGCCCCGCCAACCACGCCGGGCAGGCGGCCCAGGCAGCCCGGGCGCTGATCGCGGCCCAGGTAGGCTAGTGACACGTGCGCGATGCGCGACGCCGGCTGGCGGCTTGCGGGTAGGCTGAGGACGAAAGCGAGGGCGCGTGGGTCAGGCGGTCCGGTGGGTCGGGTTCACGCTCGGGGTCCTGGTGGCCGCGGGCACATTCAGCAGCGTGGTCAACGCGATCGTGGTCCCCAAGGGCGTCTCGTCGCCGATCAACTACGTGGTCTGGCGTGCGACCAGAGCGCCGTTCTACGCCGTGGCGCGGCGGCTGGACTCCTATCAGGCGCAGGACCGGCTGCTCGGCGTGCTCGGCCCGGTGTCGCTGCTGGTCCTGCTCGGCGCCTGGCTGGTGCTGTTCCTGTTCGCCTACGCACTGATGTTCTGGCCGCTGGCCGGGGAGAGCTTCGGGGGCGACCTGCGCCTGGCCGGCTCGTCGCTGTTCACGCTGGGGCTGGCCTCCTCCCCGTGGGGCGCGCCGACCGCGCTCACGTTCCTGGCGGCGGCCACGGGGCTGGTGGTGGTCGCGCTCGAGATCGGCTACCTGCCCACCATCTACGGTGCCTACAACCGGCGCGAGACGCTGGTCAACATGCTGGAGGGCCGGGCCGGCGAGCCGGCCTGGGGTCCCGAGCTGCTCGCCCGCGAGCAGCTCATCGGCGGCCTGGACAGCCTCGAGCCGTTCTTCGCCGACTGGGAGCGCTGGGCGGCCGACATCACCGAGACCCACGTCAACTTTCCGTGGCTGATGACCTTCCGCTCCCCATACCTGAAGCGCTCATGGGTCATCAGCCTGCTCGCGGTGATGGACGCGGGGGCCATGTTCCTGGCGCTGGCGCCGTCGCGGGCGCCGGCGGCCGCCCGCCACTGCCTGCGCACCGGCTTCCTCGGGCTGCGGGCGCTGGCCGGCGTCTTCCACATCCCGGTCGTCGACGACCCCCACCCCGACGACCCGATCCAGCTCACCTACGAGGAGTTCGCCGAGGCGGTCCAGCGGCTGGAGCAGGCCGGCTTCCCGTTGGAGCGTCCGCCCGAGCAGGCCTGGCGCCACTTCAAGGGCTGGCGGGTGAACTACGAGGCGGTCGCCTACCGGCTCGCGGACAAGCTGGCGGCCGTGCCCGCCCCCTGGTCGGGGGAGCGCCAGCACCTGGGGGCGGGCACCACGCTGGAGCCGGTGCGCCCGCCGCACCGCAGCCCGGAGGACCCCGAGGGCGCCCGGGCGAGGATCGGGCGGCTGATGCGCCCCTCGGTCCGCGGTCGCAGCGGGTCGCGCTGACACCGGGATGGACGAGCGCACATCCCACCGCATCCGCAACGGCCGGCGTCGAGCGGTCTCGCCCGCCGGGAGCGGCATGCCCGACCCGGCCGCCGTCGGGGGCGGCGCCGCGCGGCCGCACGGCACCGTCCTGATCGCAACCAAGCTCCACCCCCCGCCGCCGCGTCCGGAACTGGTGACCCGCTCCCCCCTGGTCGAGCTGCTCCGGGCCAACGGGGACGCCAAGGTCACCCTCGTCGGGGCGCCTGCCGGCTGGGGGAAGACGACGCTGCTGGGCGAATGGTGCGCCGCACCCGAGGAGCCGCGCCCGTTCGCGTGGCTGGCGCTGGATGCGGGCGACAACGACCCGGTCCGCTTCTGGGCCTACCTGGTCGAGGCGCTGCGCACGGTCGACGCGGGGATCGGCGCCCACCTCCTGGCGAATTCATCCGTGAGCGCGAGCGTCTGCAGGCGGCCGTCGATCAGGCGCGCGAGGCGGGTCTCATCGGAGCGAACAACAAGAACGGCTGGGACTTCGACATCGTCGTCCACCACGGCGCCGGCGCCTACATCTGCGGCGAGGAGACGGCGCTACTGGAGTCGCTCGAAGGCAAGAAGGGACTGCCGCGCCTCAAGCCGCCGTTCCCGGCGGCGATGGGCGTGTATGGTTGCCCGACGACGGTCAACAACGTCGAGTCGATCGCCGTGGCGCCGACGATCCTCAGGCGTGGCGCCGCCTGGTTCTCGTCGATCGGGAAGCCCAACAACGTCGGCACCAAGCTCTTCTGCATCTCGGGTCACGTGAACAAGCCGTGCACGGTCGAGGAGGCGATGGGGATCACGCTCCGCGAGCTGATCGACACCCACGCCGGCGGGGTCCGGGGCGGTTGGGACAACCTCTACGCGGTGATCCCCGGCGGCGCATCGGTGCGCTGCCTGCCGGCCTCGCTCTGCGACGATCTTGTCATGGATTTCGACACGCTCGCCAAGCTGCGATCTGGGCTGGGGACGGCGGCTGTCATCGTGATGGACAAGTCGACCGACATCGTGCGCGCCATCTCGCGCCTGTCGTACTTCTACAAGCACGAGAGCTGCGGCCAGTGCACGCCGTGCCGCGAGGGGACGGGCTGGATGTGGCGCGTGCTGGAGCGCATGGCCGAGGGCCGCGCCGAGAAGCGCGAGATCGACGAGCTGTTGGAGGTCACCACCCAGATCGAGGGTCATACCATCTGTGCGCTGGGCGATGCGGCGGCGTGGCCGGTGCAGGGCCTGATCCGGCATTTCCGGCATGAGATCGAGCGGCGCATCGACGAGTATGCGGCCAACCCGCATCCTGATCCGGTACGCGTGGCCGCGGAGTAGGAGGGGCTGATGGCAAAACAGCCGGAAGATCTGGTCGTACGCATTCCGCGT
>JBIOYL010000036.1:0-4751 GCA_044870185.1 Actinomycetes bacterium
CCGGCCGGGCGCGGTGGTGGTCGATGTCGGCAACCACCGGGTGGACGGCAGGTTGGTCGGCGACGTCGCCGCCGACGTCGCCGAGGTCGCCGGCCGTATCACCCCGGTTCCCGGCGGGGTCGGTCCCATGACGGTCGCCATGCTGCTCGCCAACACGATGCTCGCGGCCCAGGGTGCCAAATGAGCCCGCCGGAGCGGTTCCCGGAGGGGTTCGGGGAACCCCAAGGGGGTGCCCCGATCGATCCGGAGGGGTTCGGGGAACCCCCGGACCGGGGGCGGCTCGCGGCGCTGCTCGAGGCGGGCGCGTTCGTGGTCACCGGCGAGCTGGTGCCGCCCCGGTCGTCGGATCCGGAGATGGTGCGCCGGGCGGCCCGTCCGCTGCGCGGAACCGTCGACGCGGTCAACGTCACCGACAATGCGACCGCCCGGGTGGGCATGAGCCCGATCGCCGCGGCGGCGCTGCTCGTCGGGCAGGGCCTCGACCCGATCGTCCAGCTCACCTGCCGGGACCGTAACCGCCTGGCGCTGGCCGCCGACCTGCTCGGCGCCCACGCGCTTGGCGTGCGGGCGGTGCTGTGCCTGTCCGGCGACCCGATGGACGTCGGCCCGCACGGCCACGCCAAGGCCGTGTTCGACCTCGACGCGGTCGGGCTGATGCAGCTTGCGAGCGAGCTGGGGGCCGGCCGGGGCCTGGACGGCGACCCGATCCGCTCGCCGGCCCCGCTGCTCATCGGCGCGGCCGAGGCACCCGGCGTGGACCCCACCAAGGGCGCGCGGCTGGCCGCGAAGGTGGCTGCCGGCGCCCGCTTCGTGCAGACCCAGCCGATCTTCGACGTCGGCACGTTCGCCGCCTGGCTGGATGCCGTCGGCGAACGGGGGCTGCTGGACCGGGTCGCCGTGCTCGCCGGCGTGCTGCCGCCCCGCTCGGCCGCCCAGCTCGACCGGCTGGCCGCGCTGCCCGGCTGGGCGGTCCCGGAGTCGGCCATGGCGCGCATGGCGGCCGCCCATGACCAGGCGGCCGAGGGCGTCAAGCTCGCCGCCGAGGTGGTCGACCAGGTGCGCGGCCTGCCCGGCGTCCGCGGCGTCCACGTGATGGGCATCGGCACGACCGGCATCCCCGAGGTCGTCGAGCTGGCCGGGCTGCTGCCACGGCCGCCGCCCGGCTGACCGCGGTGTTGTCGTCCAGCCAGCGCTCGGCTGGGCGTGGGGTCGGCGTGGAGGCGAGGATGGTCGCGGTGGAGGAGATCTCGCTGGCCGAGCTGCGGCAGCGGACCAGCGCCAAGTGGCGAACCTACCCGCCCGATGTGCTGCCGCTGCCGGTCGCCGAGATGGACTTCCCGCTGGCCAGACCGGTCGCCGAGGCGCTGCACGCCGCCATCGGCCGCTCGGACCTCGGCTACGCCAGCCCCAGCCCCGAGCTGGCGGAGGCGCTGGCCGGGTTCGCCGCCCGCCGCTGGGGCTGGCAGGTCGACCCGGCCCAGGTGACCCTCGCCCCCGAGGTCGGGGTCGCCGTCGTCGAGGTCCTTCGCCTGCTGGCCCGACCGGGCGACCGGGTGGTGCTCAACCCACCGGTCTACGACTCGTTCTTCCCCTGGGTGGCCGAGGTCGGCGGCCGACTGGTGGAGGTGCCACTCGCACAGACCGGCAGTGGGTGGGCGCTGGACCTGGACGCCATGCAGGCCGCGTTCCAGGACGGGGCCCGCGTCCACCTGTTGTGCTCACCGCACAACCCGACCGGCACCGTCCACCCTCGCCAGGATCTCGAGCGACTGGCGGCGCTGGCGGCCCGCTACGGGGTCACCGTGCTGGCCGACGAGATCCACGCGCCGCTGGTGCTGCCCGGCCGCACCCATCATCCGTTCGTGTCGGTGTCGCCGGAGGCGGCAGGCCATGGGATCGTCTTCACGTCGGCGAGCAAGGCGTGGAACCTGGCCGGGCTGAAGTGCGCGGCGATCGTCACCGCCGACCCGGCCACCCGGCGGCTGGTCCAACGGCTGCCGGAGGAGCTGCCCTGGCGGGTCGGGCAGCTGGGGGTGCTCGGCAGCATCGCCGCCTTCCAGCAGGGCGAACCGTGGCTGGAGGAGGTGCTCGGCGTGCTCGACCACCACCGCCGGTACCTGGCGGAGCTGCTCGCGGCGCGGATCCCGGCGATCCGGTACCGGCCGCCGGATGCCAGCTATCTCGCCTGGCTGGACTGCACCGCGCTGGGTCTTGGCGACGATCCGAGCGCCGTGTTCCTTGCCCGCGGCCGGGTGGCGCTCAGCCCCGGGCCCAGCTTCGGGCGTCCGGGCGTCGGCCACGCCCGGCTGAACATGGGCACCAGCCGGCAGATCCTGGCCGCAGCGGTCGACCGGATGGCCAGCGCCATCGACGCTGCGCCTACCTCGGCGCCGACCGGCACACGCCGAACCGGCCAATAGCGACCGGGCACCCGCACAAGGGGGCTTCACCGCGGCGGCTCGATCGCGCCGCAGCTGCAGTATCGTCGCCGAGATGTCGGCGGCGGTGACCTGCCCGAACCGGCGCGGTTCCCGGGCCGTATGTGCTGGTCGGGCACGCCTTGGCGGGCTGCTGGTGCGCCTGTACGCTGCGACCTGTCCGCAGGATGTGGCCGGCATGGTCCTGGTCGACTCCGCCCATAAGAAGCAGTATGCCCGTGCACCAACCGAGAGCGGAGGGCAGCGGCCACTACCTCCAGCTCGAGCGGCCACAGCAGGCCGCTCTGGCTGACAACCGGGGCTGTTGCACCGAATGGGTGGCTGACCCGACCTGCGACAACGGGGATGGGCGCCAAGCATCGGAGGTGGTCACATGCGCCGAGCTCTCACCATCGGCCTGGTGTTCCTGGTCCTGTTCGGCCTGGCGACGCCTGCCTGGGCGCAGGACGCCCAAGGCCCGGAGGCGTTCGTGGTCCTGTCCGGCCGCGCCGACGTGCCCGAGGGCCAGCAGGTCGGCGACCTGGTCGTCTTCCACGGCTCCTCCACCGTGGACGGTACCGTCAGTGGGTCGCTGACGGCCTTCGACGCCCCGGTCACCATCTCCGGGCGGGTCAACGGTGACGTGGTCGCCTTCCATGGCCGGGTGGAGCTGCGCCGCGGCGCCAACGTCACCGACGACGTCGTCTCCCAGCAGGACCCGGTGGTCGCCTCCGGCGCAACGATCGGCGGGGAGCGCAGGCGGGTGCAGACCAACGTCAGGTGGAACGGGTTCGGCTGGGCCGGCCGGCTGGCGTGGTGGCTGGCCGTGTCGGTGTCGACCCTGGTGGTGGGGCTGGTGCTGCTGTGGCTGGTCGGCGGTGGCGCCGCCAGGATCCTGGAGGCTGGCCGGACCGGGATCGGCCCGGCGATCGGCTGGGGGCTGCTGGTGTTCTTCGGCCTGCCGATCCTGGCGATCATCGCCCTGGTGACGCTGGTCGGGATCCCGCTCGGCCTCGGCATGCTGGCCGCGCTGGGGCTGATCTATGCGCTCGGGTACGGTGCCGCCGTCTGGATCGTTGGCCGGCGGATCCTGCGCGAGCCGACCGCTTGGATCCTTGCCTTCCTGGTCGGCTGGGGGATCCTGCGAGTGGTGGCGCTGGTCCCCATCCTTGGTGGCCTGGTCTGGTTCGCCGCGGTGGTCTTCGGCCTTGGTGCGCTCCTGGTGGCCATCTGGCGGGCCCGGACCACCAGCCGCGCCGCTCCAGCAGCCGCCTGACTGACCCGGCTCCGTCGTCAGCCGGCTCGCAGCGCGGGGACGTCGCTTGTGCTCCCGTCATGAACTGCCAGCTGAAGCAGGCAGCTTGTCCCTGGCGCCGTAGCCGGTCAGGCCACGTCCGAGACCTTGACGGGGTTCTCCCCGTCGTTTGGCCGCATGACAGCGGCCCTGGCGTGGAGGTTCCGCGCCGCGATCTGATCGGCGGGCGCAGCGAGCCCGCAGGCTTGGCAGCAGAAACGGTCACGGCGCGGCCGGTTGGCCTTGGCGCAGTGGCCGCAGTCCGGGCAGGTTCGGCTGGTGTTCCGCGGGTCGACCACGACCACCCGCACACCCGCCAGACGAGCCTTGTACTCGACGAAGCTGCGGAGCTGGCTGAAGCTCCAGTTGGTGTGGCGCGCACGCTGCCGCCGTCGAACCGTTGTCCGGTCGCGGATGCCCGTGAGGTCTTCCAGGGCGATCCCACGGCCGGTGCCTTTGGCGTTGCGCACCACAGCCTTGCTGATGACGTGGTTGGTGTCCCGCTGATACCGGGACTGTCGGCGGCCGAGCTGACGGAGCTTGCGCCGAGTCGCTTTGGTGCCGCGCCGTTGCAGGCGGCGGCGTCGGTGTTGGTCGATCCGGCGTCGCAGCTCGACTGCTTCGCCGGTGTAGGCGGTGCCGTCGGAGTCGGTGGCGAGGTGGACGATGCCCAGGTCGATGCCCAGGTAATCGGCAGGCTCGCCGGGTGGCGGCTCGGGCGTGTCGATGGTGGCGTACAGGTAGAAGACGCCACGGTTGAGGATGAGGTCCGCCTGCCCCTGCCGGCGGTCCAGGCGGGCTGCCTGGTAGGCGCCGAACCGGATCGGGATCTCAAGACGGCCTTCCAGCGTGCTCAGGCTGACAGCCTCGACGCCAAGCCAGCGCAGGATTCGCTGGTCGTAGCAGACCGCGCCGTGCGGGCGGAACCGTGGCCGGATACGTTTGTCGCGCTTGTACGCCTCCACCACCTTGGCGATGGCGCGGACGGTCAGTTGCGCCGACAGGCCGAACCGCTCGCGGATGTCGTAGTAGACGAGCTT
>JBIOYL010000037.1:0-14399 GCA_044870185.1 Actinomycetes bacterium
AGCAGGGTCGCGGCCATCCGCGCCGACTGCTCCATGCCGGGCGGGTAGGCGAGGGTCGAGCCGTCGCCGGTCTGCGCGGCGTTGCCGGTGGTCACGACGTTGAAGAAGCCGGTCGCGTCCAGCGTCCTGGCCACCCTGGCCGCCTTGCCGGTCTGGCCGCTGCCGTTCAGCACCGTGATGCGCAGCGGCTCGGTGGACGACGCCTTGCCCGGGACGCCGACCGGGGGCAGCTCGGCGGCGTCGTCCTTGATGGCCTTGAGCAGCAGGACGGCCTTGGGCGACATGCGCACGAAGTCGGCGCAGCCGCTGCACTGGGCGCCCGGGTCGTAGCTGGGCAGCGAGCGCATGTCGACGTCGCTGTCGGACAGCCGGCCGAGCCGGCGCGCCAGGGAGAGGGCGCCGGCGGTGGTGAGCGTCGAGTCGGTGTGGACGTGGTCGGAGACGATGTTGGCGATGTGCAGCGTCCGGGGGATGTTGACGAGGTTGCCGCCGGAGGCGACCTTCTTCATCACCGCCCGGAGGAACTGCTGCTGGCGGGCGATGCGGTCGAAGTCGCCGCCGGCGGTCGCATGCCTGGCGCGCACGAAGGCGAGCGCCTGCTCGCCGTTCATCTGGTGGCAGCCGGGCGGCATGTGCAGGTTGGCGTAGGCGTCGTTGAGCGTCTTGCCGGTGGTGTTGCACAGCTCGACGCCGCCGATCGCGTTGACGACCTGCAGGAAGCCGGCGAAGTCGAGCTCGACGTAGTGGTTGAGGTCCAGGCCGGTGACCTGCTCGACGGTCTTGACCAGCAGGTCGGGACCGCCCGCGTAGGCGGCGTTGATCTTGTCCGTGTGGCCGTTGAGCTGCACCCGCAGGTCCCGCGGGATCGACAGCATGATTGCCTTGTGACGCTTCGGGCTGATGTGGACGATGATGATGGTGTCGGTGCGCTCGCCGGGGGTGGCGATCGTCTGGATCCGGTTCAGCTCGGCCTTGGACAGCCCTTGACGGGAGTCCGAGCCGACCAGCAGGAAGTTGACCGGCTGCCCGGAGCCCGCCTCGACCAGGTTGTTGACGTGGCGCTGGCCCTTGCCCAGCAGGCTGCCGGCGTAGCGGTAGCCGAGCCAGGCCGAGACCCCCACGCAGACCAGGACGATCACCAGGGCCACGGCGAGCAGGCGACCCCAGCGCGGCCGGCGCCGAGGGTGCTGCCGGCGCCCAGGCGGCTGGCGGCGGCCGGGCGGCGGAGAGCGCCCTGGCGCGCGCGGCGCCTGGGGCAGGCGCGTGCCCCTCCCGCCGGACGGCCAGACCCTCCACGGCTCGTCCGGGGGCAGGATGGTCGTTCTGCGGTCGTCCACACGCTCCCCGCGTCTACGCGACGGTCGATACCGGCGGCGTCCGGCGATGCGGCGTCCAACGGGTCCCGTCTGGACCGAGCGCCGGGCGAAGCACCCAGCGTAGCATGCCCATTCCGCCACCTCGTCCAGCTCAGCGTATTCGAGACGAATGTAACGCTCGTGCTCCGCCACCGGTCGCGATCACCAGGGTCGCATGGACTGACCGGCTTGTCCGGGAGGTTGCCCGACCCGATACCCGACCGTTACGGGCAAGTCACCTCGGGCGGCGGCCGGTGCACGGCTGCGACTCAGGCGGGCACCCCCGACCGCTGGGTCTGGTGGCCCCCCCGGCGCAGCTCGGCCCGATGGCGCACCAGCGACCCGAGCGTCCCCAGGCCGTACACCACGCTGCGGCGAAGGCCCACGCTGGACGCCTCCGGGAAGTAGCGGGTCGGCACCCCCACCTCCCCGATCCGAAAGCCCGCCCGCACGACCTGCCCCACCAGCTCGGAGTCGAACACGAAGTCGTCGGAGTTGGCGTGATAGTCGATCGTCTCCAGCAGCCGCCGGCTGTAGGCCCGGAACCCCGTGTGGTACTCCGACAGGCGCAGCCCGTAGACCCGGTTCTGGGCCCACGTCAGCGCCCGGTTGGCCACGTACTTCCAGCGCGGCATCCCCCCCGCCAGCGGATCCCCCAGGAACCGCGAGCCCAGCATCATGTCGCATTCCCCGGCCAGGATCGGGCCGACCAGGGCGGGGATACGGGTCGCGTCGTACTGGTAGTCCGGGTGGAGCATCACCACCACCTCAGCGCCCTCGGCCAGCGCGGTGTCGTAGCAGGTCTTCTGGTTGCCGCCGTAGCCGGTGTTCTGCCGGTGGACGACGACCTGGAGGTCGAGCAGCTCGGCCACGGCCACGGTGTCATCGGCCGACACGTCGTCGACCAGGATCACGTGGTCGACCACGTCGCCCGGGATGTCCCGGTAGGTGCGTACCAGCGTGCGGGCCGCATTGTAGGCCGGCATCACCACGACGACCTTGCGCGGGGGGGAGTCGCTCGCCATGGGAGACCTGCCTACGTCGACGGGAAGCGGTGGCCGCCCGAATGGTAGCCAATCACCTGGCCCTCGGGCGAAACGCCCGGCTCCGGCGGCGCGGTCGGCAGGCGGTAGAGGGCGAGCTCCTCGCCGCCCCAGTGGACCCGGGCGAGCAGCCGCATGCGGCTGCGGTCGCGGAACGCCGGCACCTGGCCGGTCGGGTCGGCGGGGCCGCCGACCAGCAGGTGGGTCACCCCGAAGCGGCCGACCGGGTCGCGGACGTTCGCGTCGGCCGACGGCCAGGGGGTGAGCACCTCCACCCGGGTGTCGAACAGCAGGGTGGGCGCGTACGCGCCGTAGACGACCGCGCCGACGGGCAGGGCGGCGGCCAGCAGGCGCTGGTCACGTTCCCGCTCCCTGCCGCCCGCGAGCGCGTCGCCCAGGTAGCGGGCCGTGCCGGGGGCCGCCACCGCCAAGGCGAGGACGACCGCGGCCAGGACCGTCCCGGCGGCGGGGCGCACGCGCCGGCGATCGCCTGGCAGGCGGGCCCAGGATGGGCGCGGCGGGCGGGTCCGGGATGGGCGGTCGCCTGGCAGGCGGGGCCGCGACCCGCGAGCGGCCACGAGCGGCGCCAGGGCGCGGCCGGCCGCGGCGGCCAGGGCGGCCAGGCCGAAGCCGGCCAGCACGGCCAGGCCGGGCAGGGCGGGGACCACGTAGCGGTTGGGCGGCGTGTAGTGGCCGGGCAGCCAGTCGCCGACCGCGACCGCCACCCACAGGCCCAGCCCCCACAGGGCGGCCATGACCAGGGCGTCCCGCGCCGGCCGCCCGAGCCGGCGCCAGCGCAAGGCCAGCGTGGCCAGGCCGACGCCGGCCGCCAGCAGCAGCGGCAGCGAGCGGCCGATCGCCTGGTCGGCGTGGGCCAGGTAGCGGCCAAGGTGGCCGGCCATGGCGGCCGGCGTGTCGAGGTAGTCGACCCTGGGCCAGATCCGCAGGGCGGTCCCGAGCCGCGCCCGGTTCGGCAGGGCGACCAGCAGCAGCCAGCCGACCGCGGCGACCAGCGTGGCGGCGACCGCCGCCAGCCCCATCGCGAGCGCGGGCCGGTCGCGGCGGCGCAGGGCGGCGCCGACGACGACGCCGAGCAGCGCCAGCGCCGCGACGAGCGCGTTCGCCTTGACCGAGACGGCGGCCGCCAGCAGCAGGCCGAGCGCGGCCCCGGCCGGGACCGAGGGGTGCCAGGCGGCCCGGGTGGCGAGCACGTAGGCGGCCACCAGCAGCAGCACGACCGTCGACTCGACCATGGCGAGCCGCCCGTACTCCAGCAGCAGGTCGGACCCGAGCAGCGCGGTGGCGGCGAGCAGCGCCGCCGCAGGGCCGAGGGGGCGGGCCAGTCCGAGCGCGAGCAGCAGCACGGCGCCGGCGACGGCGGCCACCGACAGCATCCGGCCGGCGACCAGCCGCGGCCTGGTCAGCGCGAACACCCCGGCCGCGGCCGCGCTGTAGGCACCGTTGGTGAGGCTGCGGTCGACGTCGCCGGCGGCGAAGCGACCGAACAGCACCCGCTGGCGGGCATTGGCCAGGTTGAAGCCCTCGTCGGTCCAGGGCGCGTTGCTGCCGGTCAGGCCGGCCGGCGGGTCGGCACGCACGAACGGCACCAGCAGGGCGAGCACGGCCGCGGCCAGGACCGGCGCGGCCAGCGCCTGCCACAGCGCGACACGGTGAGGGCCCGCCAGAGGGGAGGAACTCACCCTTCGAGCTGGTCCCGCCGCCGGCGGATGGCCTCGGCCGCGGCCAGGCGGTGCTCGCGGCGGATCTTGGCCTCGGCCTGGCGGTGCCGGTCCTCCTCGGTTTCGGGCACGATGCCGGGCACCGGCCGCGGCTGGCCCCGCTCGTCGAGGGCGACGAACACCAGGTAGGCCGAGGAGGTGTGGGTGCGGCGGCCGCTGAGGATCTCCTCGGCCTCGACCCGGACCCCGACCTCCAGCGAGGTCCGGCCGACGTCGTTGACCGAGGCGTGGACGAACACCACGTTGCCGACGTGCACCGGGTGCAGGAAGCTCATCTGGTCCAGCGAGGCGGTCACTACCGGTCCGCCGGCGTGGCGGCTGGCCGCGATCCCGGCGGCGGTGTCGATCAGCTTCATGATCTCACCGCCGTGGACGTTGCCCATGAAGTTGGCGTGGGCCAGGTCCATGTGCTGGGACAGGGTCACCCTCGAGGCGCTCGGCGGCCTGGGCGCCAGCTCGTGGGCGGTCGCCGCCCTGGCCGCCTCCCGGACCTGCCTCCGCAGATCGTCCAGCGGCCGCACCTCGCCCGGCCCCGTCCCGGTCCCGACCTCGCTCACCGTGCCGGCCTCTCCTTCTCTCGACCCCGGCCTCGGAGAGGATAGCCCTCCTGCCCGGCCCGGCTCGAACGCGACCGTCGCCTCGGTCGGGCCTCGGCGGCGCCCCAGCCCGGACGGGGACGCGGCAGCCGGTGGCCGGCCTGGCGCGGGCGCCGGCCCGGCGCAGCCTGATCCCCAGGTAGCCGGCGTGCCGGGACCCGCCGCCGGGCCGCTGGCCCTGCACCGCGGTCCCCGCCCCGGCCGCGACCCAGCTCATCGCGCCGAGGGTGCCGTAGTTGACGTCGAGGGATCTGCGTTGCCCGTCGATCCAGCCGTAGCACAAGGCGACGTCGAGGGCTCCGTAATGGTGACGGAGGTCCGGCCCGAGCCCTTCTTGGCGATCTTGAGCCACACGCCGGACGCCGGCGTGTGGTGGTCGGCCAGCCAGGCCTCCCATGCCGCGCCGTCCCGGCAGGCGATGACCTCCGCACCGCCAAGCGATTCCACGGTCAGGAGCGCTTCAGCTCCTGCACGGCCCACCCGTTGCCGTCTGGGTCCTCGAAGAAGAGGAAGCGTGAGCCCGGGCTGCCCTCGGGTCCGAGCTGCTGCACCTCGCCGACCGGGACGCCACGGCTGGCGAGCACCTCGCGCACGGCGTCGATGTCCTCCACGACCAGCTGGACGCCCTTGACCGACCCTGGATCGCCGATCGGCAGGCCATCCCCGATCACGACCGAGCAGGCCGAACCAGGCGGTGTCATCTGCACCACCCGCATGCCTTCGTTGGGGCGGATGTCGTGGTCGAGGTGAAAGCCGACCTGCTCGGTGTAGAAGGCCTTCGCGGCATCGACGTCAGAGACCGGGATCGGAACGACTTCCAGCCGCATCTCCATGCTTTCGGGTCCTGCGGTCCCTGATTGCATGTTTCCTCCTTCGACGATCACAACGCCCGCGTTCATCGTGGCCAGACGAGCATCCCAGGGCCTCAGCTCTGCTGGTGCTTGGGCCGGGACCCCACCGAGAACTCGGCCCCGAAGGGGTCGTTGAGGGTCGCGACACGGCCGTAGACGAAGTCCTGGGCAGGGCTGGTGCAGGTGCCGCCGGCCGCGGTCGCCCTGGCCACGGCGGCGTCGGTGTCGGCGACCTCGAACAGGGTGTTCCACGCCGACCGGGCGACGCCCGGCACCCCCATGATCCCGCCGATCTCGTGGCCGTCGGGGCGGCGCAGGAAGGTGAAGTCGACGTCGGGCAGGTCCGGGTTGGCGTCCAGGGTGAAGTCGAACACCGCCGCGTAGAACGCCCGCGCGGGCTCGGGGTTGGGGGTGACGAGGTCGTTGCGGAGCAGCGACCCGGGCTGGTTCACGACCTGGCAGCCCACGTGGGCGCGGCCCTGCCACAGGCCGAACTGGGCGCCCACGGGGTCGGCGGCGATGGCCATGCGGCCCTGGTCCATGACGTCCATCGGGGGCTGGACCAGGGTGCCGCCGGCGTCGGTGATGCGCTTGGCGGTGGCGTCGCAGTCGTCGGCGGCCAGGTACACGTTCCACCAGACCGCGGTGGCGTCCGGGTCGGGGTTGGCGGCCAGGCCCGCCGCCCGCCGGCCGTCCAGCAGGCACTGGGTGTAGCGCATCGTCTCCGGCGAGCCGACCTCGAACTCCCAGCCGAACAGCGCCCCGTAGAACGCCATCGCCCGCTCCAGGTCGGGGATGGCCAGGTCGATCCAGGTTGGGGTGCCGTTCGGCTGGTTGGTGTCTACGAAGCTCATCGCCTGCTCCTTGCGTGCGGGGTCGCAACGTGTCCTGGTGGCTGGTCGATCAGACCTGCCTGCGGATGCCAGCAGTGTCGCAGGCGCCGGCGACAACGGCGGAGGACGTCCGCCGGGTCGACCGCGACGTCAGCTGACCCGGCCCTGGCGCCGGGGCTCCTTGGCTAGGCCGTGTCCAAGCCATGTGCGAGGGTCGACTGGAGGTACTGCATGGCCTCGGTGAACTTCGGATCCTGGAAGCGCCTGGCCACCTCGTCGGGGGTAGGCTCCTCGACGCGCTCCTGGATCCACCATGACAATCGGCCGGAGAACCTGGAGTTGTGGGCACGTGGCATGCAGCCCCCGGGGGATCGCGTCAGTGATCTGATCGATGCCGCCATGAGGTGCTCAAACAGTATCGACCCGACCTGCTTTCCCCTTCTTATAGCCAGGACAATTCCACAGTGGATGGGAATTAGTCATGCCCGAGATTGCTGCAATTGGCGGGCCATCACCACCCTAAGAATCTGATTCGTCCCCTCATATATTTGTGTAATTTTTGCGTCCCTCATCATCCGCTCCAAAGGGAATTCCTTTATGTACCCGTACCCGCCGAGCAGCTGCACGGCATCGGTGGTCACCTGCATGGCCACGTCGGAGGCGAAGCACTTGGAGGCGGCGCCAAAGAAGGTGAGGTCGTCGTCGCCTCGGTCGGCCTTGGCGGCGGCCGTGTAGACCAGACTGCGGGCGGCCTCGATCCGCATGGCCATGTCGGCGAGCATGAACTGGATGCCCTGGAACTCCGCGATCGGCTGGCCGAACTGCTGGCGCTCCTCGACGTAGCCGAGGGCGTAGTCGAGCGCGCCCTGGGCGATGCCGACCGCCTGGGCACCGATGGTGATGCGGCTGTGGTCCAGGGCGCGCAGGGCGAGCGGGAAGCCCTCGCCCTCCTCGCCGAGCCGGTTGGCCACCGGCACGTGCACGTCGCTGCAGATCACCTCGGTGGTGGTCGACCCGCGGATGCCGAGCTTGTCCTCGTGCTTGCCGATCGCGAAGCCGGGCATGGTGTCCTCGAGCACGAACGCGGAGATCCCCTTCGGGCCGGCCGGCGGGTCGGTGACCGCGTAGTAGACGTACAGCTTGCTCACCCCGCCGCCGGTGATGAAGCGCTTGGTGCCGTTGAGGACGTAGTGGTCGCCGTCGCGCACCGCCCGGGAGCGCATGGCCGCCGCGTCCGACCCCGAGCCGGGCTCGGTCAGGCAGTAGGAGGCCATGACCGTGCCGTCGGCGATCGGCGGCAGGAAGCGCTGCTTCTGCTCCTCGGTGCCGGCGAACAGGATCGGCAGGGTGGCCAGCTTGTTCACCGCCGGGATGAGCGAGGTGCTGGCGCACACCCGGGCCACCTCTTCCACCAGGATGCAGTGGGTGACGCTGTCCGCCCCGGCCCCGCCGTATGCCTCGGGGATGTTGATGCCGGTCAGGCCCGCCTCGGCGAGCGTCTTGAGGTTGTCCCAGGGGAACTCGCCGGTGCGGTCGATCTCGGCCGCCCGGTCGGTGAACCTGTCCTCGAACAGCCGCCGCCACTCCTTGCGGAACAGCCGCTGGTCCTCGCTGAGCGCAAACGCGTCAGACATCTTCAGGATCCTTTCCGGGCAAGGCACACGGCGGTGCCAGGCGCGCCGCGGGTGCCGACGGGCGCGGCCCCCTCATTCTAGCTGGCGGCCGGGCCGTGTCCCGTCGGTGCCAGGGCAGCGGCCGGGGCGCGTCCCGTCGGCACCGGGGCAGCGGCCGGGCCACGTCCCGTCGGCGCCGGGCGGCGTCCAGGCGCTATCGCCTGGCCCGGGGCCGTCGCGTCCAGTCGTCGGGTCGTCCGGCCGGCCGGCGGCGGGTTGGCACGAGCAGCCAGGCGGCGGCCAGGCACAGTCCGACGGCAGGCAGGTCGCCGGCGTCCACCCCGTGCCCGTGGGTGAGGTGCAGCAGCACCACGCCCTTGGGGAAGGGCTCGAGCAGCAGCAGCACGACGGCCAGCAGCGCGAGCGCGACGGCGGCCAGCGGCCGGCGGGCCGCCCCCCCGAGCCGTCGCCGCCTCGAACGCCTGGTCATGCCGACACGGTAGCGGGGCCGCCGCCATCCGTCGCGCGTGGCGCAGCGGCCACGGGGATGCAACCATGCAGGCTCGAACCCCCGACCCAAGGAACGGCGCCCTGACCCGACTGCGAGCCCCGACCCAAGGAATGGCGCCCTGACCGAGCTGCGCGCGCCCGCGACGAGCAGCGGCCGCCCGGACCGTCGGGCCACCCGCCCGGCGCTGGCCGGCGGGCGGCTCCGCGTCGCCACCAGGGGCGGCGTCGGCCTGGCCGTGCTGGCCGCCTGGATCGCGCTGACCTGGCCGCTGGCGCTCCACCTGGACCGGATCTGGACCATGGCCGGCGACGATGCCTCCCGCGACGAGCCGAACTTCGTCACCAGACCCGGCACGCTCGCCTCGGGCGACGCCCTGCAGAACATGTTCATCGACGTGGTGGTGGCCGACAACGTCGCCGCGCTGCGCGAGCCCTACCTCGACCTGCGCGAGGGGGCGGCCGGCCCGGCGCCGCTGCGGACCACGTCGCTGAACGTGCCCTGGATGCCGGTGGTCGCGCTGCTGCGTCCCCTGGTCGGGCTGGTCGCCGCCTACAACGCCACCTTGCTGCTGTCGTCGCTGGCCGCCGGGCTGGCCGCGTTCGGGCTGTGCCGCCGGCACACGCGCTGGCCGCTGCTGGCCGCGGCCGGCGCCGTCGCCTACGCCTGCTCACCGAACCGCATGTTCCAGCTCACCAGCCACTTCAACGCGGTCATGTGGTGGGCGTTCCCGGCCGCGCTGTGGGCGTTGGAGGCGATGCTGGAACGCCACCGCGAGCGCCGGCCGTGGGGCTGGCCGGCCGTGGCGCTCGCGGCCGTGGTGGGAACGGTCGGGCTGTCCGGTGAATATCATCTGAACCTCTACCTCACGGTGATACTTACGTTCCTGGCCGCCTGGGCGGTGGCGGCGGCGCTGGCCGCGCGCCGGCCGCTCCCCCTGACGCCAGGCTCCCCGGCACCGGTCCCTCCGGCACTGGTCCCTCCGGCACCGGCCAGGCGCCGGCCGCTCCCCCCGGTGCCGGTCCCTCTGGCGCCGGCCGCCGCCGTCCTCGCCATGGTGGCCGCGGCCGCGGTCTACGTCCTGGTCGCGTTCGCCCATGCCTTCCAGGGGACAGTCGCCGGCGGTGAGAACGGCAGCTACGACCAGGTGATGCTGTACGCGCCGGGGTCGCTGGCGGCCATGGTGACCAAGAGCTTCGGCACCCAAGGGGAGGGCATGATCTATGTCGGCTGGGGCGTGCTCGTCCCGGCCGCGGCCGGCTTCGTGGCCGCGCTCGCCCGCCGGTCGGCCCGGCGCCGGGCGCTGCCCTACGCGCTGCTGGCGCCGGCGCTCGTCGTGCTCACCTATGGCCCGCGGGCCGAGGTCGGCCGCTTCCGCCCGTACCGGTTCCTGTTCGACCACGTGCCGCCGCTCTCCCTGCAGCGGGTGCCGGAGCGGCTCATGGTGGTCACCGCCCTGGTGCTGGTGGTGCTCGCCGTCGAGGGGCTGGACGCGCTCGCGGGCCGGCTTGCGGGGCGCCTGGACGCCCTCGCGGGCCGGCTTGCGGGGGGCCTGGGCCGCCGGCTGGCCGCCGCCGGGCTTGCCCTGGCCGTCGCGCTGCTCGTCGCCGACTACCGGATCTCGGCCAACCGGCTCCAGCCGAGCCTGACCGGCAACCGGGCCGTCGCGGAGCTGCGCCGGGCCGGCGACCGGGCCGGCCCCATCCTGGGCCTGCCGGTCGTGGCACCCACCGTGACCTGGAACTCGGCCACCACCTATCTGGCCGCCCAGAGCGGCCGGCGTGCCCTGAACGCCTACAACCAGACGCCAGCGCCCTGGCTGGCCGACCGCCTGGCCGCCCTCGCCCCCCTGAACGACGGCAAGGCGGCCGCGGCAGCCCTGGCCGTGCTGAGCGCGACCGGGACCAGGCAGGTCGTCGTCATCGACGAGCCGCGCGTGTTCGCCCCCGGGCGATGGCGGGCGACGATCGACGCCCTGGTCGCCTCCGGGCGCTTCCGGCCCGTGGTCGACGACCCCCCGCTCGCGCTGCTCGAGCTCGTCAGCTGACCGGCCCACCACCGCGGCCCACCCCGGGCTCCTGCGACCCTGGCCGCGGCCGACCCCAGGGCCCGCGACCCCGCAGCGCCCGGCCCAGGGCCCGCGACCCCGCGCGGCCGCCGCCGGCGGATGGGAAATTGCCCGACCGGGATCGATTTTCGTAGGCGGCGAGATCCGGTCGGCCATCCACCAGGAGCGGGCCGGAAAAGCCGAGCGCGGCGCGGTGGCCGACGTTGCTCTTTCGCCACAGCTCGTCTAGCTTCTAGGCGCTGCATTCATTCGACACATTTTGAGGAGGTCCGCCCAGATGGCAGTGAAGGTCGTCCACGTGTCTGACATCTCCGGCAAGGAGGCCGACGAGGAGTCGCTGGGCCACCTCATCGTCCACGAGCACCCGGAGTACGCCAACCTCCCGGTCACCCTCGAGGTGCTGCCGGAGGAGGTCGAGCCGCTGCGGGGCGTGAGCCGATACGTGACGCTCGAGTACGTCGAGCCCGGCGCCCACCGTGGCGAGCGCATGATCGTGAGCTTGGACGACTTCAACCTCCTCGCCCCACCCGGGGTCATGGACTCGGCGATCCAGGACGCGGTCGTGGCCGAGCATGCCTCCAAGCACGGCTCCAAGCCGGCCCGCCCGGGGCGTGCGCCGGCGGCGTCCGGCGGTGCCCGCGCCGACGCACGCAGCGATCGGGAGACGATCAACTACGCGACCCTGGAGCATGCCGGCGAGCCGCACCGCGGCCGCATCACCGAGGCCGAGAAGCAGCTCGTCCGCGACAACCTCGACATGATCAACCAGCGGCTGCGCGACAGCGGCCAGCGCGCGATCGACCCCAAGGACGCGAAGATGCAGCGGCGCTACGGCCTGTAGGCGCGACGGCCGGTGGGGCCGCCTCGGCGTCCTCGTGTCCCCCGCGGGTACCATTCCAAGCATCGGTTCGATGCCCGGTCTGCCGGTCCGCTGCGGGCATCGGCCGGTTCGAGGAGGCGTGCTTGGCCAGGTCCGTGGAGCCGCAGTCCGGCCAGGAGTCGGTCTGGGACTACCCCCGCCCGCCCCGGGTCGAGCCGTCGACCGACCACCTCCAGGTCGTCGTCGACGGCGAGGTGCTGGCCGAGACGCGCCACGGCCTGCGGATGCTCGAGACCAGCCACCCGCCCGTCTACTACTTCCCGCCCGGCGACGTGCGCATGGACCGGCTGACCCCGTCGCGGCGCCCCTCGACCTACTGCGAGTTCAAAGGCGAGGCGGTGTACTACGACGTCGTCGGGCGGCCGGCGGTCGCCTGGTCCTACCCGGACCCCAGCCCCGGCTACGAGGCGATCACCGACTACGTCGCCTTCTACCCCGGCCGGGTCGACCGGGCCACCGTCAACGGCGAGGTCGTCGAGGGGCTGGCGGGCGACGTCTACGGCGGCTGGGTCACGTCGAGGATCAAGGGTCCCTTCGCGGCTGGGCCGGGCACCGCCGGCCGGTGAGCGCACGACCGATGCGCGTGCTGATCGGGACGTCCGGCTGGCAGTACCGGGACTGGCGCGAGCGCTTCTACCCCAAGGGCGTGCCCCAGGCGGCCTGGCTCGAGCACTACGCCGCACGCTTCGCGGTGGTGGAGTCCAACAACGCCTTCTACCGCCTGCCCGACCCGCGCACGTTCGCCGCCTGGGCCGAACGCACGCCGGACGACTTCCGCATGGCCGTCAAGGCGAGCCGCTACCTGACCCACGTCAGGCGGCTGCGCGACCCCGAGGAGCCGGTCGCCCGCTTCCTGGACCATGCCCGGCACCTGGGCGCCAAGCTCGGCCCGGTGCTGCTCCAGCTCCCGCCCTCGCTGACCGCGGCGGCCGCCGCCGACCTCGAGCGCACGCTGGCCTGCTTCCCGCCCGACGTGCGCGTGGCGGTCGAGTTCCGCCATCCGAGCTGGTTCACCGACGCGACCCGGGCGCTGCTGGCCGGGCGCGGCGTGGCCCTGTGCCTGGCCGACAGCCCGCGGCGCGCCACGCCCGCCTGGCGCACGGCCGGCTGGACCTACCTGCGCTTCCACCAGGGCCTGGGCAGCCCGCGACCCTGCTACGAGGCCGACGCGCTGGCCGGCTGGGCCGCACGCCTGGCCGAGGCCTTCGAGCCGGACGAGGACGCGTGGGTGTTCTTCAACAACGACCCGGGCTGCTGCGCGGTCCGCGACGCCTGCCGGTTCGCGGCCGCCTGCGCCGACGCCGGCCTGCGCCCGACCCGGGTGCCGGCGCTTGCCGAGGTCCGGGTCGGGTAGCTGCTGGCGATCGCGCCTGCCGGACGTAGCGGTCGAGGGCGGACCGCCTACAATGTCCCAGGATGGACATTGGCGCGGAGCTGGCGTGCTCGGATCGGAACTGGCTGGCATGGCGAACGTCATCGTGAAGTTTGCCTCCGATGCGGCGAGGCAGCGGTTCGTTGAACAGGCCAAGGGCACCTGGCCAGAGCTCCTTTCAAGGACCTACCTGGCCAAGCGCCGGCCGGATGCGATCATCGACCGTGTCTCCAACCGCGAGATGCCGCGTCTGAACAACTTGGTCCAGGGTCTCGGCACCCTGTACGAAGACGTCAAGTTCGAGCCGATGTAGTAGCTCGTCAGTAGTGATTTGTGTGATGTGAGGTTTGGTCTCATGCTGCTTGCGGTCCAGGGATCCCGCCGCAGGAGGCCAACAGTGCGCAAGCGACACACGGTGAGGTTGTCCGAAGAGGAGCGCGCCCGGCTCCACACCCTGATCGGCCAGGGCGTCGCTCCGGCCCGCGCGCTGACCCATGCCCGCATCCTGCTCAAGGCCAACCAGGGCGAGGCTGGCCCCGGCTGGACCGATGCCGCGATCGCCGCCGCGCTGGAGGTCAACCCCGCCACCGTGGCGCGGGTCCGCATGCAGTAGGTCGCGGCGGGGCTGGACGCTGCGGTGGACCGCAAGGCGCCCGCGCGCGCCTACCACCGCCGGCTCGACGGCGCCCAGGAGGCGTACCTGGCCGCGCTGGCGTGCAGCGCCCCGCCGGAGGGTCGCAAGCGCTGGACGCTGCGGCTGTTGGCCGACCGGCTGGTCGCCTTGGAGGTGGTCGAGTCGGTGTCGTACGAGACGGTCCGGCAGGTCTTGCAGCAAACCGCCTCAAGCCGTGGCTGAAGGAAGGCTGGTGCATCCCGCCGCAGCAGGACGCCGAGTTGGTGTGGCGGATGAACCGACGTGCTTGGGGTCTCCACCCGACCGTATGATCCGCGCCGCCCGCAGGTCTGCCTGGACGAGACCAGCCGCCAGTTGCTTGGGGAGGTTACCCCACCGGTGCCGGTGGCGCCTGGCCGGCCGGCGCGGGAGGACTACGAGTACGAGCGCCGCGGGGTGTGCAACCTGTTTGTGGTGTGCGAGCCGCTTGCTGGCTGGCGCGACGTCATGGTCAGCGACCGGCGCACCCGCATCGACTGGGCGCACTGCGTCAAGGACCTGCTGGAGGTCCACTACCCGGATGCCGAGCAGATCGTGCTGGTGCACGGCAACCTCAACACCCACACGCCGGCGTCGCTGTACGAGGCGTTCGAGCCGGCCGAGGCCAAGCGGCTGGCCGACCGGTTGGAGCTGCACTCCACGCCCAAGCATGGCAGCTGGTTGAACATGGCCGAGATCGAGTTGAGCGTGCTGGCCGAGCAGTGCCTGGACCGGCGGCTGGCCGACCGGGCGACGCTGGAGCGGGAGGTCGCGGCGTGGCAGGCGGCGCGCAACGCCGACGGTCGTGGCGTGGACTGGCGCTTCACGACCGAGGACGCCCGGATCAAGCTCAAGCACCTCTACCCTGCAATTCAGGGTTGACGACCTA
>JBIOYL010000038.1:0-4957 GCA_044870185.1 Actinomycetes bacterium
CTTCGGCGAGTTCCGCGCTCGCATCGCCGGGACGCTGCTGCGCTTGTGGCTGTTTGTGATGCGCCTGTCGTACTCCGGTCGGGGGTTCGCGCTGGCGTTCGCGCACCAGGCCCAGGAGGCGTTCTTCGAAGGGCACGTGCGCGCGTTCGCCCACTTCGGCGGGGTGCCGGCCGGGCAGATCCGCTACGACAACCTCACCCCGGCGGTGACGCGGATCCTGCTCGGCCGGGACCGGGTGGAAAACGAGCGGTTTGTCGCGCTGCGAAGCCATTACGGGTTCGACTCGTTCTTCTGTCAGCCCGGTCAGGCCGGCGCCCACGAAAAGGTGTTGGTTGCACACTGCACCTCCTAGGCTTGGTGCGACAGGACTTCGGTGCGGGGGATGTTGGGTGGGCGGCCGATCTTCTTGAACGGTGGGGTGTCGGGGATCTCGTAGAGTCGCTCGCCCTTGTCGTTGAAGACCGCGCTGTGCAGGCGTCCCTCGGCGGCCCACTGCTTGATCGTGGAGGTGCACACGCCGAGGCGGTCGGCGAGCTCGCGCACGCCGATCATGCCGCGTGCTTGGAGGCGGTCTTTGCGGGAGGCGAGTCGGTGGCTGCGGCGGATGTGGCAGACGATCCCGGCGGTGAACGGCTGGTTGGTGCCGGAGACGATCCCGGAGTGGTTGAGGGCCTCGGCGACCTCGGCGTCGGTGTGGTCGTCCAAGAGCCGGTCGATCTTGGCGATGACCGCCGGGGGTGTGCGGCGCAGGTCCGGTGCGGCCAGTGGGAGGGGGACGGTGAGGCTGTGGGTTTGGCCGCCGGTGAAGCGCACGTGCACGGTGATGGCCTGGCCGCGCAGGAGGGTGACGTCGGCCAGCAGTAGCCGCACCATGCGTTTGCGTTCCCGCTGCGGGGTGCGGGGGTCAGACCACAGGGCGGGGAAGTCGCTGGCCAGGGCGAGCACCTTGGCGCGCTGGTCTTGGCTGAGGGTCCAGGCCGCGTGGGCTTGACGCTCGTCGTCTTCCTGCGCGCGGGTGTGGTCGCGGAGCGCCTGGTTCCAGTCGGCCTCCAGCGAGGCGGCCACCAGGCGGTTGTCAGGGTCGACGGCCAGGTAGCGCCGTCGGGCCAGCTCGGCGGTGTGGCGGGCCCGTTCCACCTGGGTGCGGCGCAGCCGGTCGGCCTGCTCGGCGCGCGCCGCCAGCTCGTCGGCGACGGCCAGGGCGACCTCCAGGGCCATCGGGCTGACGGTGGCCAGCAGCAGCTCGCCTACGGCGTGGTCGACACCGCCGCCAACGATGGCCTGGCAGCTTCCGGTGGCGGTCTGGATGCCGGTGCGCTGACAGACGTAGACGGGGGTGAGGTGGCGGTCGCGCTGCTGGTAGCGCACGGTCATGCGTTGCCCGCAGCGTCCGCAGACCACCAGTCCCTGCAGCAGAGCGGGGCCTTCGCGGGGTGGGCCGGCGCGGCGGTCTTGCCCGTGGGCCGCCGCGCCGGCGGCCAGGCAGCGCTGGTTGTCCTCGAACTCCTCCCAGCTGAGATAGCCGACGTGGGTGTCGGGGATGAGCGCGATCCAGTCCTGGCGGGGCTGCAGCAGGTAGCGGGGCTGCCCGTCGGGGCCGCGCCGTGCGCGGCGGCGCCCATAGCAAAACGCGCCCGCGTAGCGGGGGTTGTGCAGCACCTGCAGGACGCGGTGATGGGCCAGGGGATGCCAGCCGAGTTCGCCGCGGTTGGGCCCGGTGCGCACTCGCAGCGGGAACAGCAGGCCTTGGTCGGCGAAGGCCTTGACGGTGGCGCGGGCCGAGCCGGTGCGGGCGAAGGTCGCAAACAGGTGGCGGACGGCCTGCTGCACACCCTGGTCGGGGTCCAGCACCACCCTGCCGGCGGGGTCGTGGACGAACCCGACCGGCAGCGGCATGACCAGCTCGCCGCGGCGGGCCTTGGCGAGCTGCCCGCCGCGCAGGCGGGCCTTGAGTAGGTGCAATTCGGCTTCGCTCATGGCGCCCTTGAGGCCCAGGACCAGCCGGTCGTTGAACGAGCAGGGGTCATACAGGCCATCCTCGTCCAGGATCAGCGTGCCGGTCAGCGCGCAGATCTCCAACAGCCGGTGCCAGTCGGCGTTGTTGCGGGCCAGCCGGGAGACCTCCAGGCCGAGCACGATGCCGGCCCGTCCCATGCCGACGTCGGCGACCAGCCGCTGGAAGCCGTCGCGGCCCTGGGCGGAGGCGCCCGAGCGTCCCAGGTCCTCGTCGAGCACGATCACCTGCTCGGCCGGCCAGCCCAGCGCGACCGCCCGCTCGCGCAGCGCGTACTGGCGGTCGGTGGAGGTGGTGTTGGCGACCACCTGCCGCAGGGTGGACTGGCGCACATACAGGTAGGCGGCCCGGCGCAGGTGCTCTGCGGTCACCTTGGCGGCGGCATCGGCTGCCATCAACTCGCTCCTTTGGGCTCGGCGGTCTGTTGGCACTGCAGCAGTCCGATGGCCATGGTGGCCAGCACCACCACGACCGCCGAGGATGCGGCCGTGGGGGGTTGGGGCGCGAGGCTGGCCGCAGGTGCCGGCGGTGGGATGGTCTGCCACGCGGCCATCCAGGCAGCCAGTCCCCGGCCGATCACCAGCCCCAACCCCAGCGCGTGGCCGCCGGCGCCGTCGCCGAGGGCGACCGACCGCAGCTGCTCGTAGCGTCCCACCAGCCGGCCATCGGCGTCGCTGCGGTGCTCATTGGGGACTTTTGGGGTGCTGGCGGCGGGCCAGCGCCCGTTCGATCGAGCGTGGATGCACACCGATCCCGAAGCGCTCGGCGATGCGGTCGACCAGCTCGCCGGGTCGGGTGGATGGGTCGGCGGCCAGGTGAGCTTGGACGAACTCGACGACCTCGACCGACAGCTTGTGCGCCCGGCGCGGGCCCGGCTTGGCCGGCAGCAGCCCGGGCAGGCCCGCCTGGTCCAGGGCGGCGGCGGCCGCATACCAGCTCGGACGGGAGAACCCAAACGCCGCAGCCGCCGCTGCCACCGCCGCGCCCTCCCGGCGCACCCGACGGACCATCTCGTATTTGACCTGGACCAGATCCCGCGGGTCCAGAAACGGCGAGGTGGCGAACGCCTCGTCAACGACCGCCTCGGGATGCGGGTTCAGGCTCCTGGCCGCCGCCAGCGCCTCCGCCTTGGGATCGGGCTTGCTGCGTCTTGCCATCCTCACCTCCAGCACCAATCACCGTTATGTAAGCAGGATTATGCCAACTGTGCGGGGTTGTCAAGCGTGCGTCCCAATCCTATCGCCTGTTACCACTGAAAGAATGGCATATCGTGAGGCAGCTTCGTCCCAGCCCCTGACAGCAGCTTCTTCATGAAGGCAGAATCCAGTTTACAACTGCGGCATAGTTGGCCTTACACGCCCGCGTCCTCACCTGCACGCAGCCGCTCCAGGAGCCCGGCCAGCTCAAGCAACTCCCCAACGTGCAGCGGCGAGCGACCGGCAGCCACGACGACGAACGGATCGACCGGCCCAGCATCAGTCCAGCCTGCAGGCAGGCCACCAATGTTGCCGTCGCCGTCGAAGAAGAACACGCGGTCCTCCCCCCAGGTCGTACGGCGGAAGGCGAAGTCGAACTCCCGCCCCGACAGCGGATGGAACGGGTGCGTCACCCGCACCCGACCTGGCGCACCTTGCGCATCACCAGCAGTTGACGACTCGGTCCAAAGGGATCGTGGAGCACCTGGTCGGTCACGCCAAGGGTGACCTGCTGGTGCCGCAGGCGCCGTTCACCGGCCTGACCGCCGCGAACGCCGCGGCGCAGACGTGGTGCGTTGCGGTCAACACCCAGGCGCACTCGGAGATCGCCGCCGTCCCACAGGAGCGGCTCGCCGCCGAGCGTGAGCTGCTGGGGCCGCTGCCGTCGCTACGGCTGCGCCTTGGCAGGGTGACCACCCGCAAGGTCGACCGGCTGTCGTGCGTGCGGTTCGGCTCGGCCCGCTACTCGGTGCCCACCCGCCTGATTGGCCACACCGTGGAGCTGCGCAACAGCGGCGGCCGGCTGCTGGTGGTGGAGGCATCCACCGGCGAGGTCGTCGCCGACCATGCGCTGGTGGCGCCCGGGGAGGCCTCGGTCGCCGATGCGCACTACGGCGGGCCACGACCGGCGCCCAGGCCGGGGGGTGCGACCCAAGACCGTTGCGGAGAAGGCGTTCTGCGCGCTCGGCCCGGTCGCCGAGGCGTTCATCACCGGCGCCGCCGCGGCCGGGCACACCCGGCTGGGGCCCGAACTGGAGCAGCTGGCGGCGCTGGAGGCGGCGCACGGGCGGGAGGTGCTGCTGGCCGCGCTGGAACGCGCGGTCACCTTCGGCCGATGGCGCGCGACCGACGTGCGCTCCATCCTGGACGCCGGCGCCGGCACCCCGCAGCCCCGACGGGCCGGGGACACCCTGGTGCTGGAGCTGCCCATGGTGCCGACCCGCCCGCTGGCCGACTACGCCATCGACCGATCCGGGGCAGGTGCACGGTGAGCGCCCCCACTCCGACGCTGGCACCAGACCTTCACGCTGGGCTGCGACGGCTCAAGCTGGCCGCGATGCGCACCCTCGCCCCCGAGCTGCTGCTGACCGCCAAGACCCAACGCTGGGCGCCGGAGGAGCTGCTGCGCACCCTGGTCGAGGCCGAGATCTGTGCCCGGGACGCCTCCAACGCCCGCCACCGGCTCAAGGTCGCTGCTTTCCCCATGGTCAAGACCTTAGAGGAGTTCGACGTTGCGGCGTCCTCGATTCCCCGCGCGACGTTCGACTACCTGGCCAGCCTGGAGTGGATCGGTGCCCACGAGAATCTGTGTTTGGTCGGGCCGGCCGGCACCGGCAAGAGCCACACGCTGATCGCGCTGGGCGTCGCCGCGGTCCAGGCCGGCCACCGGGTCCGCTACTTCACCGCCGCCGACCTGGTGGAGACCCTCTACCGCGGGCTGGCCGACAACTCGGTCGGCCGCGGCATC
>JBIOYL010000039.1:0-2270 GCA_044870185.1 Actinomycetes bacterium
TGCCACAGCGCATCCGGCAGCAGACGGTCGGCCAGCGGCAGGGGTGGGTTGCGTCTCATGCCCCAACCATCCCAAAGCCTCCCCGGCCCTGTCACCGGGACGCTTGCGCGCCATCCGACACCGCCGCACTACCACCAACCACGGCTTCGCGAATGTCCTCTAAGGGATCCCCGCGGAATTGTGCGGACAGTTGGAGGGTGATCAGGCGGCGGCTGCTGGCAGGACGGTGTAGTTCCACTCGCCATGCCATTGGTGACGTCGCAGCGGCACCGCGGCCAGTTCCTCGTCGCTGACCTTGACGCCCAGCGGGTAGCGGCCACGGTCCAGTTCGGCGTGGACGGTCAGGCCGGTGCGGGTCGTGGTCGCCCCGATCAGCTCGACGATCACCTGGTGGCTGACCAGCGGCCGGCCGCGCCAGTTGATGGAGATCGCGCTGAACAGCCGGTGCTCGATCGTGTTCCACTTGGAGGTCCCCGGCGGGAAGTGGCACACGGTGATCTCCAGGCCCGTCTCGGCCGCGAGCCTGGCGAGCTCGGTCTTCCACAGCCGGCGCCGGTAGTCGTTGCTGCCGCCCGCGTCCGCGCTGACCAGCAGCCGGGTCGCATTGGGGTAGGCGACCCGGCCGAGCTGCTGCCACCAGCGGCGCAGGGTCTGGACCGCGAACGAGGAGGTGTCATGGTCTGTCCCGACGCTGACCCAGCCAGCGTTGGCGCCCAGGTCATCGGCCCCGTAGGGGATCGCCTTGGCCTGGCTGCCGAGCTTGGGATCAGGAAAGTCGTGCACCAGCACCCGCTCCGGCCAACCCGTCGGCTGCCACTCCGCACCGCCATTGGCGAACCGCCCGACCAACTCCTTTTTCTTGCAGTCGACGCTGACCACCGGCTCCCCCGCAGCCAGCTGCGCCTTGGCCTGCTCGTTCAGGTAGCGAAACTGGGCGTCACGGTCGGGATGCTGCGCCCCCTCCAGGGTCTTGCGGGTGCGCTGCAGCGTATAGCCCTGCTCGCGCAGCAACCGGCCAACCGTGTCGTCGCTGACCGGGTGGCCAGCCGCGGTAAGCGCCTCGGCCAGCTCACGGGTCGACTTGCACGTCCAGCGCAACGGCGAGGAAGGGTCGCCGCGGGTGTCCGGATCGACCAGCGCCTCCAGCGTCGGCACCAGCCCCCGATCAAGATCACGCCGCCGTTTGCGTCCCCCGCCGGGCCGTCGCACCCGCCCGGCGAGCTCCACCCGCCCCTCCAGCTCGGCCAGCCCGGTGTGGACCGTTTGGCGCGAGGCACCGGTGGCCCGGGCGATCCTGGAGATGCCGCCGCGACCCAGCCCCCGCGACCCAGCCGCCAGCAGCAACCGGCGCTGCCGCTCATCCAGGTACGGCCAGACCAGCGAGTACGTCCTGGCCAGTGCCGCCTCGGGGGTCTCGTCCACACCGGCAGGCTACGACACCCCGCTGGACATGTCTAACTTACTGCGCGGGAATCCCTTACCGGTTGTCGGTCCCGGTCACGTTCCCCTACCGGGGCGCGGAGGTGGCCGCCCAGGCAACCACCGGCGCCGTCCGCTATGACATCTCCTTCAAGGCCGCCAACAACCGTTGGTATCTGGATGCAAGCTGGAGGCTGCCGCCCAGGGTCGTCCCGCCGTCGCTGGAGGAGCTTCGCCAACACCAGACATTCAACGTCGACCTCGACGCCGATCATCTTGCCGGTTGGGTGCTGGACCCCTGCGGTAACCCGGTCGGTACCCCGTACACGATCCCACTGGACCTGGACGGGCAGCCCGGTTCGGTTCGTGACGGGCGGCTCCGCGCCGCCGTCGCCACCATCATCCGGCTCGCGGAGGCGCACGGCTGCCGCTCGATCACGGTAGAGGACCTGGACTTCGCCGACGTCAGGCACCTCGGCCGCGAGAACCTTGGGCGCGGCCGGCGTGGCAAGCGGTTCCGCCGCGCCGTCGCCGAGATCCCGACTCGCAGGTTCCGCGAGCTGCTGGTGGGGATGGCCGCCAACGCCGGGCTGTGGGTCATCGCAGTCGATCCAGGCTGGACCTCCAAGTGGGGCCAGCGCTACTGGCAGGCACCCCTATCCAGATCGACGAGAGGCTCGATCACCGTACCGGCCATCATGCCGCGGCGGTGGTCATCGGCAGGCGCGGCCTTGGGCTTGGCGCCCGGCGGCGGCCAGGTGTGACCCTGCCCCACCAGAGGATGGGGATGGGAGAGAGCTACCGGCCAGACCGGACAGCCGAGCCTCGGGCTGTCAGGGACCCGGACCGCC
>JBIOYL010000040.1:0-8321 GCA_044870185.1 Actinomycetes bacterium
TGCGGTCCGGGCACCGGTCCACCAGGTAACCCTCACGGTCTGTTGCGAGAGATGAAGCGGGAGAAGCATCGAGCAGAACCCCTGCAAGCCCCAGGAGCGGCCGAACCGTCGCCAGTCCGGACCCACCCTCTTGCGTGGCGGCACCAACCGGTCGGATGCCGGCATGATCCAGGGCTAGGATGCTCCTCGTCGGGTGCGGCCGGTTGGTGAGGGTGACGTTGATGGCGAGCTTCGGGCCAGGAGACACCGAGTCGTTTCGGTGCGCCCGCGACGAGGTGATCGACCAGTTCGGGCGGTGGGCCGCGCGGGCCGGTCGGACGGTCGACCCGGTCGTGCTCCAGTTGGCCCTCGACTACAAGTGGGGCCGTGGCGACGGGCGCCTGCACCGCTGGACGTCGGCCGACCTGGACGACCTGATGGGCAGCGGGCTGCGGCTGGACACGGTGGCGATTCGCGACACGATCAGGTGGGCGGCCGCCACGATGACCGCCTTCGTCGACTACCTGGCCGCCAGCGGCCAGCTCGATGCCGGCGGCGAAGACGCAGGGCGGTTGCGGGCCGCCATCGCCACGCGGGCGACCGTGCTGCATGCAGACGTCCCGGACCCCAGGGCGGCGTCGACGACCGCCGTGCCGCACCAGCACGCCGACCTTGGGTCGGGTCGCCGTCGGCGGGTGCGAGCGGTGCGCCTCCCACCGGAGGCGCGGCTGGCTGAGGCGGCCACAGCCACTCCGGTCGTCGAGCGGCTGCGGGGGCTGCTTGCCTGGGTCGGCACCGGTCGGGACCTGCACGATACCGAGCTGCCGGGCGCTGGCCCGCTGGGTGCGCCGAGCGCCGCGTTCATGCTGGTCCTTGCCGGCCGGCTCGTCGCCATGCGGCTGCATGACGGCATCGCCGAGCCGACCGAGGACGGCCGCCGGCTGGCCGAGGACCCGCTGGCGCTGTGGCAGCGCGCCTTCGAGACCCTGCTGGAGACCGGGCCGCGGGCGATCGCCAGGTTCGAGCTGCCGTTCCCGCCGTGGGGGCAGGTCCTGGACCGCTGGTGCGTGTCGCTGCTGGCCACCATGTATGCCACCCCGGAGCCCATCCCCTTCGACGCCCTTGCCGACCAGGCGTGCCGGCTGGCGCAAGATGCGCTCGGGCTGCGGGACTGCCGCGGCAGCGTCACCCCCGATGTCGCTCGGCTGCTCGAGCAGCTCTCCGAGTTCGGCGCCATCGACCAGTGCGCCGAGGGGCTCGTGCTCAGCCCGCTTGGCCTGCGAGGCATCAACCGCTGGCTTCGTCGGCACGGCGCCGATGCCCCCGTCGTCGGGGAGCTGGTCGACGCGGACGCGGCGACCCTGCTCGACTACCTCGTTGATTACGACGACGAGGCGACCAGGATCGAGACGCAGGGCTGGTACGCTGCCCACGGCCCACGGTCGCCGTCGGAGCTGGCCGCAGCCGCCCGCGCCGCGCCCCCAGCCGCCAGGGCGGCCGCGTTCCGGGCGTTTTCGGTGCTCGGCCCCGAGGTTGCCGCCGAGGCGGTGTGGGGTCTTGTCGACCAGCCGCGGGTGCGGCCGTTCGCGCTCGTGTGGCTCCTCGAGCATGGTCGTGCCAAGCCAGGCAGGCTGACCCCCGAGGACACCGCCATGTACGTGGTCGAGACGTGCGCGATGGCGTTGGACCTCGCCGATCCCGACGCGGCCGTGGCGGTCTTCGCGCCGGACGCTGACCCCGGGGAGGCCGTCGGGCTGCTCGATCAGGTCTGGCGGGTCGATAGCCCCTACACGCTCCGCCTGCTCGACGCCGTCGCCGATCGGCACCCCGATCAGGTCGTCGCCCAGGCCGCCCGCCGAGCCGCGCACAAGCGCCGCGCCCTCGATGCCGCGCAGGGCGGGGTCTCCGACCCGGGGTAGTCGCGGCGCAGCGTCTGAACCTGGATCCATTGCGATCGGTGGGGTGCGGGTAGCTAACGTTGCCAACCGTTACGACGTGGTCCCTCGCCTGCGGAGGCCGGTCAGGCGGCGGGGCGCAACCGCGCCATGGCGTGATCGGCGAGCTGGGCGATCTGCTGGTCGGTCAGCAGCGGCGGTAGGGTGAGCAGGGTGGCGACCAGCCGCCCGACGGGCACAATGGCGACCCCGCCGAGGTATTGCTCGCCCCAGGGGATGGTACTGCCGTGCACCACCAGCAGCGGCTCCACCGCCAGGCCGGGGACCGCCAGCGCGCCGGCGATCGCGGCTGCCTCGAAGCCAACAGTGGCCAGGGTCGTGGTCAGCGGGTAGTTGCCATGCCACAGCGTCCCGTCGGGGGCGAACACCAGTCGGCCTCGCCAGTTCTTGCTGTCGGCCAGGAAGACGCCGGCGGGTCCGATGAGCAAATGGTCGGCGTTAGCGCGGGAGTCGGGGACGGCCAGGTCATGGAACACGACCCAGCCGTGCCTGGCGAGGCGGTGAAGGTGGCGGGCGGTGCGCCGCTCGCCGCGGGCGCCGCGCTGCCAGTTGCGGGCGTCCTGGGAGACCCGGAACCGCAGCTGCCAGCCGACCAGCCCAGCGGCCACGAGCCCGGCCCAGCCCGCCAGCGCGGGGACCACCTGGCCGACGGCCAGCCCGGCGACGAGGCTGGCGAGGGCGAGTCCGGCCAGCCGCAGCGGCAGGGTGCGCTGGTACAGGACCCACTCGGCGGCGCGCCGCCGCCGGTAGTAGGCCGCCGCGGAGGCGCCGGGGTGGCCGTAGGTCTCACCGGGGCCGCCCGGCCCGGCCGCGGGGGTGTCGGGGACGGCGCGCAGCAGGCGGGGCCTGGTGGGGTCGGGGGGCGGATGGTGCATGGCGACCTCCCATTGGGG
The DNA here is from genome assembly GCA_044870185.1 of Actinomycetes bacterium. Taxonomy (GTDB): domain Bacteria; phylum Actinomycetota; class CALGFH01; order CALGFH01; family CALGFH01; genus JBIOYL01. The sequence continues at coordinate 2,828 of JBIOYL010000040.1, forward strand.
GCCGGTGGCTAGCCGGCAGTGCGTTCGGCGCCCCGCTGCGGCCGCGATGACGGGGCGGTGCGGGTGGGCTGGTCGCGGTCGGGCGGGCGGATGGGGTCGGTGTGGGCGCGTACGCGTTCGGCGGCGTCGCCGCAGGCCCGCCAGGCTTGCCGCTGCGCCAGGTCGCCGCCCTTGGGTTCGGGGCCAGGCGCCTGCTCGGGGTCGGCGATGCCGTAGCGGTCGCGGTAGTCGGCGAGCCGGGCGGCGGTCTGCCGCCAGGCGCGGCGGCCGCGCACGCTGTCGGGCGGCGGGCCGAGCGCTCGCTCTTGCCAGGCGGGCCGCTCGGCCTCGACCCCGACCGCGGCGACCCGCTTGCGCCAGGCCAGCTCGCGGGTGACCTGGTGCCACTGCTGGGCGGCCTCGGGGTGGGCCTCCAGCCAGCCGACACGCTGCTGCTGCGCGCGGCGGGCGGCCAGCTCCACCGCGACTGCCCGGTCGGCCTGCCGCCGGGCGAGCTGCTCGGCGGTCTCGGCGAGCCCGTGCTGCTGGCGCGCCTCGGCCAGCGCCCGGCGGCGGCCGAGGCCGCCCAGGCGGCCAAGCTCGGCCACCCTGGTGGCGGCACCCTGCTGCGTGGCGGTCGCCTCGGCCAGGGTGCGCTCGGCGTCCTGGCGGCGCTGGACCGCGCGGGCCAGCACCCGCGCCTGGCCCTTGGGCGCCTGGTCGAGGAGCCGGGCGAGCCGGTCGCGTTCGGCGCGGACCTCGCCGGTGGGCAGCCGGCGCAGGTCGGGCGGGGCGGTGGTGTCCAGCGCAAGCTGCTGGGCACCGTCGCGGCCGATGGCGCGGGCGAGCTGCTCGTCGCCGCCCGGCCGCTCCTGCTCGGGCAGGTCGCCGACCTCGCTTGGGTGCGGCTCGGGGCCGACCTGGGTGTAGATGGTGGTGTCCTGCCGGGCGCGGGAGAGCTGCACGTACAGCCAGTTGGCATCTTCCCGGCCGGTCAGGCGCACCAGCGCCCGCCAGCGGGTCAGCCCCTGCGCCTTGTGCCCGGTGGTCGCATAGGCCAGGCCGACCGCGCGCCGCTGGCCGTCGCGCTGCCAGCCCCAGCGCGGCGCCCCGTCGAGGTACCAGGCGGGCAGGGTCACCTCGCGGGCCTGCTCGCCGTCCACCCGCAGGGTCAGGGTGCGCTGCTCGGCGTCTAGAGCGACCACGGTGCCGCGGGTGCCGTTGGCCACCCCCAACCGGGCGAGCGCGTTGCGGCCGCAGACCACCCGGTCGCCCACCGCGAGCTGCCGGTCGCCGACCTGGAGGCGACCCTCGCCGAGCTGGCCGTGGTGGGCCATGAGCTGCTGGCAGATGCTGTTGAGCCGGTCGACCTCGCCGCGCTGCCACGCCAAGATCACCGCTTCCCGCGAGGGGTCCCCGCCCGCGGCCTGCTGGGCCCGCCACCAGTCGCGGACCAGGGCCAGGGTCAGCGCGAACTTGCTCTCGGCGGCGACCAGCCGGTCGTGCTCCCGGTAGGCGGCGACTGCCTCGTCGACCAGCCCGCCGCGGACCAGCTCCAGCGCCTCGCGCTCCCACGCCTGCAGCTGCCGGCGGTTCTCGACCAGCTCGCTCGCGCCTAGCCGCAGCCGCAGGGCGCGGAACCCGCCGCCGGCGTCGATCGCGGCCAGCTGCCGGTCGTCGCCAACCAGCACCACCTTGGTGCGGGCCGTGGCTGCGTGGTCGAGCAGGCGGGCGAGCGTGCGGCTGCCGACCATGCCGGCCTCATCCACCACCAGCACCGCACGCTCGCCGAGCACCTCGCGGGCGCCGTGGCGGTCCAGCTCGATCAGCAGCCGGTCGCAGGTGGCGGCCTCCTCGAACCCCTCGGCCTCCAGGCTCATAGTGGCGATCCCGGTCGGCGCGCAGCCGAGCACCCGGTAGCCGCTGGTCTGCCAGGCGTGGCGGGCGACCCCCAGCGCGAAGGTCTTGCCGGTGCCTGCCCGGCCCGCCACCACGGCAACGCCATCGCCGCGCTGGCACACGTCCCGGACCATGCCGGCCTGGTCGTCGCCGATCGTGGGATGCGCCGCGAGCGCCTGGCGGACGAGCTCGGGCGCGACCACCCCGGTCTGCTCACCCCGGCGGGACTGGGCCGCGGCGACCAGGGCGCGCTCGACACAGAGCAGGTCGGGGGTGGACCAGCGCCGCTCAACACCCGCTTCGGCGCGGTCGTCGATCACCGCCACCGCCCGCTCGGCCAGGAACCGCTCGGTGAGTGCGCTCAACTCGGCGGGGCTGACGCCGGCCAGCTCACCGCTGAGCGCGACCAGCACGTCCTGGCGGGCGAACGTGCTCGCGGTCGCGGTCAGCCCCTCGGCTCCGGCGAGCCGCTCGAACGCGTTCGCGAGCGTCCGCTCATCCACAGAGACCCCACGCGCCCGGCCGGTCACCTGCCGGACCAGCGCCCGCGGGTCGATGCCGAGCGCTCGCGCCTCGGCCCGCCAGCACTCGGACAACGTCTGAGGTGTCTCGTGCTGCTTGGCCTTGCGGGTGGCGTGCACCGCGAAACGGACCAGCGCGGGGGTGCGCCACCGCCCCTGCTCTTCGAGGCGCGCAAGCTCCTCCGTGATCTGCTCGGTGCGCTTGGAGAACGCCCGCACCACCTGCTCGGGCATGCCGGCGATCGGCCGGTTGCCCCACCGGTCGGCCTCGCCCCAGCGGATGCCGAGCGAGCGGGTGAGCGCCCGCTGATAAGCCGCCCGGTAGAGCGCGTCCGCGGCCCGCCGGTGGGCGTACAGATCGCGGCCATCCAGGCTGGTCCAGCGCCCATCCGGGCCTTGGATGCGGTTGGCGATGATCAGGTGGGTGTGCAGCAGCGGGTCGCCCGCCCGCGAGGTGCGATGGTCGAACCCGACCGCCACCAACCCGCCACCGCGCACGTGCTCACCGCCACCACGGCCGCGGCGGGTGCCCACGTGCGCGTCCAGGTAGGCGACCGCGGCGGCGACGCCGTCGTGGTGGGCGCCCAGGATCGCCCGGGCGATGTGCTCGCCGCCGAGCGCGTACAGCACGCTCACGTCCTTGACCGGTCTGAGCACCAGGTCCCACCCGGGCACGCCGCTGCGGCCGTGCGGGCGGCCGAGGAGCTCGCCGCTGTCGGGGTGGCGGCCCTCGAAGACCCGCTTGAACGCCTCGGTGGTGGCGGCGCCGTGCTGGCCGAGGCTGGCGGCGCCGGCGCCGTACCACCGGCCCGGCGACTCGCCGTGGCCGGACAGGTACTCTTCGCGGTTCTCGGCGACCTCGCGGACGTAGTAGTCTTCCCGACCCACCGAGAGCTTGGCCAGATCCGCGACCACCGCCACCCCACTCCCGCGCCATCCCGCGCAGCAAACGCACCGGTGGTGCATTGCTGTCGTGTGTTGGATTTGGATGGTACGAGGAGAGGGCAATGGGACGAAGGAAAGGGAGCAGCTGCAGGGTCAGGGTGGCGGGCCGTGCTGACAGGCGCGCTCAGAGCCGCACGATTGCGAACAAATGTGCAGGTAGACGAGCTAGGGAACAGGACGTGACGTGAAGCCGGGAGGAATGATCAGTGCCGCATCGGTAGGTCTCAAGGTGCATCGAACAGCACTGATTGCGCGGCGCAAGAACGCATAACTTTGACACCTGCGGTCACGAGCGTCCTGCAAGAGACGACCCTTCTGTACAGCGGTTTCCCCACCGAGTGCGCGGGATGAAGTGTGGTTGTCAGTCGCGTGAACCTGCTGACCGGCACCTTTGCGAGCGGTCGCTCTGGCCGGGCTGGGAGGCTGCACAGCGGTTCGAGAACGCATAACTGCACAGCCTGCCTCGAAGGAGCCTGGCGGCGACACGCCCACCTGATGGCGTCCCCGATCACCCGCCGCGCTTGACTCTGGGATCTCGCGCGCGCGCCGGGCCGATCGGCTTGTCGGCGACAACGGTGCTGGTGTGCCGAGGAAGCGGGCGCGATGATGTGCGCCGGGCGGGCCCTTCGGTCTCGTTGTGGGGCAACGCTTACGGCCTGCTAGCGGCCGCGGCGGGCGCGGGGCGCGGCCGGCGGGGTCGGGGCCAGCGGGAGCGGCGAGGGTGGCTTGATCTCCTCCAGCCGCAGGTAGGTCACCAGCCGCTGCCCACCGCGGGTGGCCAGCCGGGCCAGCACCTGCTGCAGCTCGGCAACGTCCCGGGCGACGATGGTGAGCAGGTAGTCCATCTCGCCGGCGACGTTGTCGGCGGCGGTGATCTGCGGCAGCGCGCGGACCTGGTCCTCGAAGGTGCGGCTGGAGCGCGGGTCGTGGCGGGCCAGGCTGGCCGCCACGTACACCTGCAGGGGGAAGCCGGCGGCGGCCGGGTCAACCCGGGCGGTGATGACGCGGATGACGCCGGACTGCTTCAGCCGGCGGACGCGGTGCAGCGTCGCGGCGGCAGACAGCCCGACCAGGCGGGCGAGCTCGACGTTGGTGCGGTCGGCGTCGCCCTGCAGGGCGGCCAGCAGCCGGGTGTCAACATCATCAAGGTCAACGGCCATTTCACGATCGATTATTGCGTAATAGGCCGTGACCAGCAAACACTGCCCCGGCATCGCGGCATGATGGCCCCATGAACCTCGACCGCCGGACCGCCGTCGCCGCGCTCACCGCCGCGGGCCTGTTGTGGGGCACCACCGTGCCCCTGACCAAGCTGGCCCTCGCAGGGCTGCCGCCGGGCTGGCTCACCGTCGCGCGGTTCGGCCTGGCCGCCGCCGTGCTCCTGGCCGCCGTCCGGTTCCGGGTCCGTGCCGCCTGCAGCCCGGCCGTGCTCGCCTGGGGCGCGGTAGGCTACGGCGGGTCGATCCTGGTGCAAAACGCCGGGATCACCCGCACCAGCGTGAGCCACGCGGCTCTGCTGGTGGGCGCCACGCCCGTGCTGGTCGCGGGCATCGCGGCCGTCCGGCACCGCAGGCTGGCGCGCCCGCTGGCCTGGACGGGCTTTGCGGTGTCGTTGGGCGGTGTCGGGCTGGTCGCCGCCGGCGCCGGCGGCGCGACCCTCACCGGCGACGGCCTGGTCCTGGCGTCGCTGGTCGGGTCGGCCTGGTTCACCGTGGCGCAGGCCCGGCTGCTGGCTGGCCGCGACCCAGTCGCCGTGACCGCGGTGCAGTTCCTGGTGGCGGCGCTGGCCACTCTGCCCGTCGCCGCCGTCACCGAGGGCACGCCGGCCGCCGCCGGTGGCGCGGGTACCTTGCTGGCCACCGCCGGCCTGGCGCTGGTGGGCACGCTTTTGCCGTTCACGCTGTTCGCCTACGGGCAGGCCCGGGTCGCCGCCGAGGTCGCCGGCGCGTTCGTGAACCTGGAACCGCTGGTCGGCGCGGCCGCCGGCGCCGTGGTCTTCGGCGACCCGGTCGGCATGGCCCAGCTAGGGCCTGTTTCGAAAGTTGGCGGATCCATGGGATACTTCCTGCATGGGACGAGGAGATCTAACCAACGAGCAGTGGGCCAAGCTGGCGCCGCTGCTGCCCAAAGGCAAGAAGTCCGGCCGGCCC
>JBIOYL010000041.1:0-9846 GCA_044870185.1 Actinomycetes bacterium
GCCGGCACCGCCGAGGTGTTCGCGGGGCTGCGCCGCCGCCCGGGGGTCACCTACTCGGCCCTGGTGCCCAACGAGCGTGGCGCCGAGGCGGCGCTGGCCGCGGGGGCCAACCGCCTGCAGGTGGTCGTGGCGGCCTCCGAGTCCTACAACGCGCGCAACGTGAACCGCAGCATCGCCGAGACGATCGGGCAGATCGAGAACGTGGTCGGCCTGGCCGACCCGACGCCGGTGGAGGCGACCATCTCCACCGCCTGGGGCTGCCCGTACGAGGGCGAGGTGCCGGCCAGCCGGGTCGTGACCCTGGCCGAGCGGCTGGTCGCGCTCGGCTGCGTGGGCATCTCGCTCGGCGACACCACCGGCATGGCCACCCCGACCCGGGTCGAGGCGCTGCTGGCGGCCCTGGCCGGCGTCGCCCCGGCGCTGAACTGCCACTTCCACGACACGCGCGGCACCGGGCTCGCCAACGTCCTGGCCGCGTTGCTGAGCGGCTGCACCGACCTGGACACGGCCGTCGGCGGGCTCGGCGGCAGCCCCACCGCCCCGGGCGCCTCCGGCAACGTGGCCAGCGAGGACGTGGTCGCCATGCTGGAGGACATGGGGGTCGCCACCGGCGTCGACCTGGGCGCGCTGCTGGACGCCGCCCGGCTCGCCGAGCAGCTGGTCGGCCACCGCCTGCGCAGCGCGGTGCTGGTGGCCGGGCCACGCACCCGCCTGGCCGACGGGACGCCGCCGACCGGGGAGCCACCACCGCCCGGCCGCCGCCCGGCCGCCGAGCAGCCACCCGCCGGACGGCGGCCGGCATGACCGCCCCGACCAGCCCGACCAGCCCGGCCGCCCCCACCGGCCCCACCAACCCGGCCGACCCCACCGGCCCCCCCGACCCCGCCGCCCCCACCGGTCCGGCGGACCCCGCAGGCCCGACCGGTCCGGCCGCTCCCCGGGCCGCGCTCGAGGCCGGCCAGCGGCCCGAGCCGGCCTTCCGGGCGCTGGCCAAGCAGACCCGCGCCGGCGGCGCCGAGCGCTACCACGTCAAGGCGCGTGAGCAGGGCAAGTACTTCGTGCGCGAGCGGCTGCGCCGGCTGCTCGACGACGCCGACGGCTTCGTCGAGGACGGCCTGCTCGCCAACGCCATGGCCGGCGACCTGCCGGCCGATGGTGTGGTCACCGGCGTCGGCACGCTGGGCGGCCGCACGGTCGCGGTGATGGCCAACGACTCGACCGTGAAGGCCGGCTCCTGGGGCGCCCGGACTGTCGAGAAGATCATCCGCATCGAAGAGTACGCGCTGCGCCACGAGATCCCGATGCTGTGGCTGGTCGACTCGGCCGGCGCGCGCATCACCGACCAGGTGGAGATGTTCCCCGGCCGCCGCGGCGCCGGGAAGATCTTCTACAACCAGGTGCGCCTGTCCGGCCGGGTGCCGCAGGTGTGCTGCCTGTTCGGCCCGAGCGCGGCCGGCGGCGCCTACATCCCCGCCTTCTGCGACGTGGTGTTCATGGTCGACGGCAACGCCTCCATGTACCTCGGCTCGCCGCGCATGGCCGAGATGGTGATCGGCGAGCAGGCCACCTTGGAGGAGACCGGCGGGGCGGCCATGCACTGCCGTGTGTCCGGCTGCGGCGACCTGCTCGCCGCCGACGAGGACGAGGCCATCGCGGCGGCCAAACGCTACCTGGCCTACTTCCCGTCCAACTGGCGCGGCACCCCGCCCGCCGAGGAGCCACGCGGGCCGGCCTACGCCGGCCCGGTGGCGCCGCTGGTGCCGGTCGACGAGGCGCAGCCGTTCGACATGCTGCCGCTGGTCGCCGCCGTGGTCGACGAGGCGAGCTTCTTCGAGGTCAAGCGCGAGTACGCCCCCGAGGTGATCTGCGGGCTGGCCCGCATCGAGGGTCGGGCGGTCGGGGTCGTCGCCAACCAGCCGGCCGTCAAAGGCGGGGTGCTGTTCGTCGACTCGGCCGACAAGGCGGCCCGCTTCGTGTGGCTGTGCGACGCGTTCAACCTGCCGCTGGTCTTCCTGGCCGACGTGCCCGGCTTCATGATCGGCATCCAGGTGGAGCGCCAGGGCATCATCCGGCACGGCGCCAAGCTGATCACGGCCGTGTCGGAGGCGACCGTGCCGAAGCTGTGCGTGGTCGTGCGCAAGGCCTACGGCGCCGGGCTGTACGCGAGGGCCGGGCCCGGCTTCGAGCCGGACGCGACGCTGGCCCTGCCGACCGCCTCGATCGCGGTCATGGGACCGGAGGCCGCCGTCAACGCCGTCTACTACAACAAGATCATGGCGCTGCCCGAGCCCGAGCGGGCCGCCGAGGTCGCCCGCCTGCAACGCGACTACCGCCAGGACGTCGACCTCGTGCGGCTGGCCTCCGACCTGGTCGTCGACGCCGTGGTCGACCCCGACGAGCTGCGCGGCGAGCTCGCCCGCCGCCTGGCCGCCGCGGCCGGCAAGCAGCGGCACTTCAGCCGCCGCCGGCACGGGGTGCCACCGGTCTGATGCGCCCCCGCCGCCCGCTGCGCTCTGTGCTGGTCGCCAACCGCGGCGAGATCGCCGTGCGGGTGCTGCGCGCCTGCCGTGCGGCCGGCATCGAGGGCGTCGCCGTCCATGCCGATCCCGACGCGGGCGCCTTGCACGTGCGTGAGGCCGACCGGGCCGTGGCCATCGGCGGCGCCGCGGTGGCCGAGTCCTACCTGGACATCGGCAAGCTGCTGGCCGCCGCCCGCGAGGCCCGGGTGGACGCGGTCCACCCGGGCTACGGCCTGCTCAGCGAGAACGCCGCCTTCGCCCGCGCCGTCGAGGCGGCCGGGCTGGTCTGGGTCGGGCCGCCGGCCGACGCGATCGAGCAGATGGGCGACAAGCTGGCCGCCCGCCGCACCGTGCTGGCCGCCGGGGTGGAGCCGGTACCCGGCACGACCGAGCCGGTGGAAAGCGTCGACGAGGTGGTCGAGTTCGGCGCCACCCACGGCTGGCCGGTCGCCGTCAAAGCGGTCGCCGGCGGGGGCGGCCGCGGCATCCGCGTCGTGGACGGCTGGGTGGAGGCGGCCGAGGGACTGGCCGCCGCCAGCCGCGAGGCCCAGGCCGCCTTCGGCAACGGCGCCTGCTACCTGGAGCGCTACTTCGCGCGTCCCCGCCACGTCGAAGTCCAGGTGCTGGCCGACACGCACGGCACGATCCTGCACCTGGGCGAGCGTGACTGCTCGGTGCAGCGCCGCCACCAGAAGCTCGTCGAGGAGACGCCGTCGCCCGGCCTGCCCGCCGACGTCCGCGACCGCCTCACCACCTGGGCGGTGGCTACCGCCAAGGCATGCGGCTACGTAAGCGCCGGCACGGTCGAGTTCCTGTGGGACCCCGCCTCGGGCGGGGCGTGGTTTCTGGAGATGAACACCCGGCTGCAGGTCGAGCACCCGATCACCGAGGCGGTCACCGGCGTCGACCTCGTCGCCGCCCAGCTCGCCATCGCCGCCGGCGAGCCGCTCGGCCTGGCCCAGGGCGACGTCCGCTTCCGCGGCCACGCGCTCGAGTGCCGGATCAACGCCGAAGACCCCGGCCGCGGCTTCCTGCCCACCCCGGGCACGATCACCCGTCTGCGCTGGCCGGGCGGCCCCGGGGTGCGGGTGGACGCCGGCTACGAGGCGGGCGACACCGTGCCGGGCTTCTACGACGACCTGCTCGGCAAGGTCGTCGTCAGCGGCCGCGACCGCGCCCAGGCGATCGAGCGCATGCTCGTCGCTCTGGGTGAGCTCGACATCGCCGGGGTCGCCTCGACCGTGCCGGCGCTCGCCCGCATCCTGGCTACGCCGGACTTCCGCGCCGCGCGGCACTGGACGACCTGGCTCGAGGAGCGCGTCGACCTGTCCGACCTGCCCGCGGCCGACCTCCCCGCGGCTCGGGGTGAGCCGGACCGGCCCGACTTCACCGTCGAGGTGGCCGGGACCACCTGGCCGGTCCGGCTCTACCGCCACCGTCCCTCCAGGGTCGCCGGGCCGGGAGCGGACGCCGGCCAGATCGCCTCCCCCCTGGCCGGCACGCTGGTCCGGGTCGACGTGGAGGCGGGCGAGGTGGTCGCCGAGGGCACGCGGCTGGCGGTGGTCGAGGCGATGAAGATGGAGACGCCGCTGCGGGCGCCGTTTGGCGGCACCGTGACCGAGGTAAGAATGCCTGCTGGTAGCCCGGTCGCCGCCGGTCAGGTCGTCGTGGTGCTCGAGCCGGGCTGAGCGCGCCGTCCCATGCCGGGCTGGCGAGCATGCCGCGGGTATCGCGCAGGGGGCGTGCAAGGTGATGGTGAGCGGACGGCGCGAGTTCCCAGGCCGCGCCGACCAGGTCGGTGCGGCCCGCCGGTTCGTCGCGGCCGTGGTCGGGGCCGACGACCCCCGCTGTGACGTGGCGCGGCTGCTGGTCAGCGAGGCGGCCACCAACGCCATCCTGCACTCCGCCTCCGGCCGCGACGGCGGCGCCTTCACGGTGGGCTACGAGCTCGACGGCAGCTACCTTCGCATCGAGGTCGGCGACCATGGCGGGCCCGGCGTGCCCCGGCGGCGCGTCCACGACGTCGAGTCGGTCACCGGCCGCGGGCTCGACCTGTTCGACGCGCTCTGCGACCGTTGGGGGGTCGAGGGCGGTCCCGACGGCAGGACGGTCTGGTTTGAGCTGGACCCCGAGGCGGCTCGGACGAGCGCGCCGGCGTGGTCGGCCCGGGCCTTGTCGCGCACGGGGGGCTGAGGTCCCGCCGAGGAAGGGCTGTCCGGCCCGTGCATGCGCCCGGCTCGGCGTGCAGCGTTGCGCCAGACGGGCGGGATCCGTTCCGCTGCGGCGCACAGGAGGACGAGCCGGATGACAAGCAATCACAGGGTCCTGCCGGTACTCGTCGCCGGCTGACCGTGCTGGCGCTGGCGGGCTGCTCGAAGTCGAAGAGCACCACCTCAAGCGGCACCAGCTCCGGCGGTGGGGTGACGGTGACGACGGCCGCGAGTACGGGCCCGACGCCCGTCAACGTGACCGGAGGCGAGAAACCCGACGGGAAGTACTATTTCACCGTGGCGCCGGCGTCGGTGAAGGCGGGGCCGACGACCATCACGTTCAAGAACGTCGGCACCAAGGTGCACGAGGTGGTCGTGCTCAAGACCGACACGCCCGCCGACAAGCTGAAGGTCGGTGCCGACCGCAAGGTCAGCGAGGACGCCAGCGTGGGCGAGGACAGCGAGACCGACCCCGGCAAGACCAAGACCACCACGATCAATCTCAAGCCGGGCAAGTACGTGCTGGTGTGCAACATCGAGGGCCACTACCAGAAGGGCATGTACAGCGCCTTCACGGTGACCTGATCCGCATCCGCGGGCCGCACCTGCGGATCAGGTACGGCAGAGGAGGTACGGTGGCACGCGAGCAGGGGGCGGCGCTGAGCTGGCCGAGGGCGGTGGCGGAAACGGCCGGCATCGTGGCGCTCGGGGTCGGGTTGCTGGTCGTCGTCCCCAACCTGCTCGTCACCCGGCTCGGCGGGCTCGGCCGGGGCTGGCGGGCGGCGCTGGCGACGGTCTGGTTCTTCGCCATGCTGGCGGCGCTCGCCTGGCTGCTGCGCCGCCTGCAGGCCAGGAGCCTCATATGACCGACGACATGGGCCGGTGGTCGGCACCTGGAGTGCCGGACGCCCGCTGGCTGTGGGAGAACGAGCCCTGCCGGGCCGCCTGCCCGGTGCACACCGACGCCGGCGGGGTGGTGGCAGCGGGTGCAGCGCAGCGAGGTGTGGCGCTCGGCGTTCCGCCATCCGCAGCTCGACACCCACCGCGGCCGGGCGCTGCAGTCGTTCAGCAACTTCTTCCTGCACGTCTACCCGGTCAGGGTGCCCGCCCGGGTGCTGCGCTTCCGCTACTCGTGGCGGCTCGGCTACATCCTGACGGTGCTGTTCGCGATCCTGAACCTGACCGGCATGTACCTGATGTTCTTCTACACACCCTCGGTCGCCTCGGCCTACGGCGACATGCAGCAGCTGCGCACCGGGGTCGGCTTCGGGCAGCTGGTCCGCAACGTCCACCGCTGGTCGGCGCACCTGATGGTGATCGTGGTGCTGCTGCATCTGGCCCGGGTGTTCTTCGCCGGCGCCTACAAGCGGCCACGTCAGTTCAACTGGGTCCTCGGGGTCGGCCTGCTGGTGGCCACGCTGGCGTTCTCGTTCACCGGCTACCTGCTGTCCTGGGACCAGCTCAGCTACTGGGCGGTCACGGTCGGCACCAACCTGGTCAACTACGTGCCCGTCCTCGGGCGGCTGCTTCGCGACCTGCTGCTTGGCGGCGCCCAGATCGGCCAGGCGACCCTGCTGCGCTTCTACGCCCTGCACGTGTTCGCCCTGCCCGCCGCCCTGACCGTGCTGCTGGCACTGCACATCTGGCGGGTCCGCAAGGACGGCTTCGCGGTCCGGCAACCTGTCGGCGGCGCGTTCGCCGAGCAGGCGACCGAGCTACCACCGGCACCAGAGGGGCTGCCGCCGGCACCAGGGCTGCCCGCCGCACCGGCCACGTCGCCCGCGCCGGGGCTGCCACCTGCACAGGGGCTGGCATCCGCATCCGCAGCGGCCGCGGGCCCGGCGGGCGGCGCGGGTGCCGCCGGCGGTACGGGTGCCGCGGGCGGTACGGGCGGCGCCACCGGCAGCGGCGGCGACGGTGGGCGCCGCGTGCGCCTGCTGGGCGTGGTCGACCGCCAGTCGGTCACCGCCGAGGAGCGGCGCACCGACGACACCGTGTTCACCTGGCCGCACCTGCTGGTCGGCCACGTGGTGGTCGGCCTGGCGACGGCGGCGGTGGCGCTGTCGCTCGGCGTGGCCTTCGCGGCGCCGCTGCGCGGGCTCGCCAACCCGCAGCTCACCCCCGAGCCGTCGAAGGCGCCCTGGTACTTCGTGGGTCTGCAGGAGCTGCTGTCCCACGTCGACCCGCTGGTCGCCGGCGTCCTCATCCCCTTCGGCACGATCCTGCTGCTGGTCCTGCTGCCCTACCTGGACCGCAACCCGGCCACCGAGGCCCGCCACCGCAAGGTGGCCATCCTGCTGTTCGCCACCCTGCTCGTCGCGGCCGTCGTGCTCACCGTCGTCGGGGAGTTCTTCCGTGGGCCCGGATGGCGGCTGGTGCCGCCGTGGCGACACCTGTATGTCGACCTGTAGGAGCCACCCATGCGCCTGAGCCGCCGGGACCTGCTGCGCAACGGCTGGAAGCTCGGGGGCGCCGCCCTCGGCGTCTCGCTGGGCTGGACTGCCTACGAGGCGCTGCGCCCGCTGGCGGGGGCGGGCGGCGGCGGGCCGATCACGCTGGGCGACCCGGCCGACTTCAAGCCAGGCAGCGCCACCTACTTCAACGAGGGGCGGCTGTGGCTGGTCAACGCGAACGGGCACTTCTTCGCCCTGTCGCAGCGCTGCCCGCACCTCGGCTGCCGCGTGCCGTTCTGCCAGAGCTCGAGGCGGTTCGAGTGCCCCTGCCACGGCTCGGTGTTCGACCTCGCCGGCGAGTACATCCATGGCCCGGCGCCACGCGGCATGGACCGCTTCGAGCTCCGCCTCGCAGGCGGCGTGCTGGTCGCCGACACCAGCACGCTGACCCCCGGCCCCGACCACGGCGCGCAGGACTTCCTCACCCCGCCGCTCGGCCCCCCCTGCACCAGGAGCTGACCATGCCTCGCGACGCCCCCAAGCCGGCCGCGTTCGAGCCGCAATGGCTGCAACGCAGCCTGGACCGCTACTACACCTGGGGTCTGGTGTTCATGGTGATCCTGATCCTCGGGTTCATCCTGTACGGGATCCAGGAGCCGACCCTGCGAGCCCGCGCCGCCAGCCAGCAGGAGCGCACCTACGCGCGCCTGGGGGCGGGGCTGTTCGCCAACAACTGCGCCGCCTGCCACGGGCACGCCGCCACCGGCGGCAGCGCCCCGACGCTGAACGCCAGGCAGTTTCTCACCTCCACCTCCGACCAGCAGATGCACCTGCTGATCGCGGGTGGCGTGTCGGGCACCAGCATGCCCGCCTGGAGCCTGGACTACGGCGGCCCGCTCACCGACGAGCAGATCCGCCAGCTCGTCACCTACCTGCGCTCGCTCGAGCCGGGCGCACCCAGCGTCCCGAACTGGCGGCAAGGCAAGCCCTGACCGTCAGGGCCAGACCGGGGGGCGGTGCTGGTTCCTGGCGGCGACGCCCTCGCGGCGGTCGTCGGAGGCGACCGCGCGCCGCCAGGCCTGATCCTCGACCTCCATGGCCGCCTCCAGGGCCAGGTCGGCGCCGACCTCCAGCGCCCACTTGGCCAGCCGCACCGCGGTCGGCGCGTTGCCGGCGATCTCGGCGGCCAGCGCCCGGGCGGCCGAGGCCGCCTGCCCCCGGCCGACCACCCGGTCGACCAGGCCGAGCCGGTGCGCCTCGTCGGCACCGACCCGCCGGCCGGTCAGCACCAGGTCCTTGGCCACCGAGCGTCCGACCCGGCGGACCAGCAGCTGGGTGCCGCCCCCGGCCGGCACCAGGCCGAGGCCGACCTCGGGCAGCCCGAACACGGCGTCGGTGGCCGCCACCACCAGGTCGCAGGCCAGCGCCAGCTCGGTGCCGCCCCCGAGCGCATAGCCGAACACGGCGGCCACGGTCGGCAGGGGGCAGCGGCGCACGGCGGCGAAGCCCCGCCGGAAGACCTCACGCTGGGTGAACCAGCCGCGGTCGTCGAAGCCGGCCCGCTGCTTCAGGTCGGCGCCGACGCAGAACGCCCGCTCCCCGGCGCCGGTGAGCACCACGGCGCGGACGGCGGGGTCGGTGGCCAGCGGCTCGACCGTCTCGGCCAGGGCCAGCGCCAGCTCGGTCGAGATCGCGTTGAGCGCGTCGGGGCGGTGCAGGGTGACCGTGGCGATGCCGCCGTCCAGCTCGAGCAGGATCGGGCCGCCACCACCCGACGTCACCCCCCCACGCTCCCCGCGTTGATCTCCGCGAATGCCCACGCCCAGGTCGCCGACAGGCCGGCCGGAAGGTCGAAGGCCGCCCGCCAGCCGAACGCCTTGGCGGCGCCGGCCGGATCCAGGGCGATCCGGCCGAGCTCGCCGGGGCGGGGCGGGGCAAAGGTGGGCTCGGGGCCGAACCCGGTCACCTGCTTGAGCGCCGCATACAGCTCGAGCACCGAGGTCTCCACCCCGGTCCCCACGTTGCAGCACCGCCCGTCGGCCTCCGGGGCCTCGGCGGCGGCCAGGAAGGCGTCCACGGTGTCCTCGACGAACACGTAGTCGCGCGTCTGGCGGCCGTCGCCGAAGATCACGATCGGCTCGTCGGCGAGCAGGCGGCTGCAGAAGATGGCGACGACCCCGGCCTCGCCGTGCGGGTCCTGGCGCGGCCCGTAGACGTTGCCCAGGCGCAGGCTGACCGTCTCCAGGCCGTACAGGGCCGAGAAGGTGCGCAGGTAGTCCTCGGCGGACCGTTTGGCCACGCCGTAGGGGTTGGTCCAGCGCGGCGGGTAGTCCTCTGCGACCGGCAGGTCGTCGGGGTCCGGCTCGCCGTAGGCGGTCCCGCCGGAGCCTGCGAACACCAGGCGGCGGACACCGGCGTCCACGCACGCCTTGGCGAGCGCCACCGAGCCGAGCACGTTCACCCTGGCATCGGCTGCCGGGTCGGCCACGCTGCGGCGGACGTCGATCTGGGCGGCCAGGTGGTAGACGACCTCGGGGCGTGCCTCGGCCACGAGCGCGGCGAGCCCGGGCCCAGCCACGTCGGCCTGGACGTGGTGGACCCGGCCGGACACGAACGCGTCGGCCAGGTTCTCCAGCCGCCCGCTGGACAGGTCGTCGACCACGACGATGTCGTGGCCACCGTCGACGAGGCGGTCGACGAGGGCGGAGCCGATGAAGCCGGCAC
>JBIOYL010000042.1:0-13137 GCA_044870185.1 Actinomycetes bacterium
CTGGCGCCCTTGGGCAGGTCGTGCAGGTTGGCCTGGAGGGCGGCCGGGTTCATGGCCACCAGCATGTCGGGTGCGTCGCCCGGCGTGACGATGTCGTGGTCGGCGAAGTGCAGCTGGAACCCGGACACGCCGGCGATCGAGCCGGCCGGAGCGCGGATCTCGGCCGGGAAGTCGGGCAGGGTCGACAGGTCGTTGCCGAAGGCGGCCGTCTCGCTGGTGAAGCGGTCGCCGGTGAGCTGCATGCCGTCGCCGGAGTCGCCGGCGAAGCGAATGATGACGCGATCCAGTAGCTGGACCGGCTTGGTCATGACGGACGCCTCGTTTCGTCGCACAATCCGATTGCTGGGACGCTTGCTCCGCTCCACGGCCGGGCAGGCGATCCTGGCCCGGCGGAGGGGTGAGGGCAAACGGGCCATCCACAAGGATATACCGATCCGATTGCCCGCTTCCGGCGCTCGGCGCGATGATGTCACGCTACGTGGCGACAGGCCGGCAATGCCTGCCTGGACGACCGCGTGGAGTCTGCGCGGCACCAGACCGTGACCCAATCGCAACGAGGTGCGTGATGGCAGCCGGCCTCACCGGCGGAGGATCTTGGCAAGCTGGGGCTGCATGCCGCCGGGGGTCAGGCCGCCGAGCTGATAGGCGGCGATCGTGCCGTCCCGGCGCACGAAGAAGGTCTGTGGCAGCCCGATCACGCCGAAGGCGCGGGCGCCGCGGCCGCCGGCGTCGAGGCCGGTCGGCCAGGTCGCGCCCGCCCGCCGGGCGAAGGCGCGTGCTTTGGCCGGGTCGTCCTGACCGAGCACGCCGACCACGGCCAGGCCGTCGCCGGCGTGGGCGGCCCGGACCCGCCGGAGCAGGGCGAACTCCTGGGTGCACTCCGGACACCACGACGCCCAGAAGTTGACCAGCAGCGGACGGCCCGCGAGGGCGGCCAGGTCGACCGTGCCGCCGTCCAGGGTGCGCAGCCGCAGCGGCGGGACGCGCACGCCAGGTGGGTAGGTGACCGGCGGGGGCGGCGGCGCGGTGGCGTCCGGGCTGCTGCGGACCTGGATGCCAGACGGCGGCCCGGCCGGCGCGTGCGCCTGCCGCCAGGCCCCGACGGCCAGGAGCACCGCGGCGACGGCCAGGGCGGCCGCGGCCACGGCGGCGGCGAGCGCGCCCCGCCGCCGGCGCGCCGCGGGCGGCGGGGCGGTGGCGGGAGAGGGGGAAGGGACGCCGGGCACGGTCTGCTGCGGAGCTGGAACAAGCGGGCTAGAAGTAGTCGCGGTGGTAGGCGATGCCCTGCGGGCCGATCTCGATCACGGTGGCGCCCGGCTGGTTGCTGATGCGCCGGCCGCCGCGCCGGAACGACCAGGTCCACTCGGCGATGGCGACGGTGTCGCTCGAGCCCATGCGCAGGACCGAGTACTGCAGCCCGGGGTGCCCCTGCAGGAAGCCCTCCAGGTAGGCGCGGATCGACTCGCGGCCGACGTGGGGCGGGTTGGCCGGCTCGTAGTAGACGGCGTCGGGCGCGTAGGCGGCGGCCGCCCAGTCCGCGTCGCCTGCCTCGAACGCCTCGCGAAGCTGCTCGAGGTAGTTGCCCGGACCGGGCGGTTCCGCCGGGACGGCCAGCGGCTCGCGAGCCGGCTGGACGGCAAGCCCTCCGTGCCCCGCGCCGTGGCCGCCGGCGGTGGCCGCCTGGGCCGATGCGGCGCGGTACCAGATGGCGGTGGCCACCAGGAACAGCAGCAGGCCGACCGCGACCCCCCAGGGGCCGAACGCCTTGTCCCGGTAGACGATCGCGAACAGCAGGATAGTCGCGGCGAGCGAGTAGATGACCGGGGCCGGGCTGTTCGGGAACACGTGGACATTGCCGTGCTCGTCGGCCGCGCCCCGCTTCTGGCTGGCCGAGCCGGGCAGCCCGGTGTCGGGGGCCGGGAGGCGGCGCTTGTTGGCCGGGCTGACCGACCTGAGCACCAGGCCGACGAACACGCAGGCGAGAAAGAACGCCCCGAGCATGACACCGCCGGCGTACTCCTTGTGCTGCCCGCTCCACACGTAGTACAGGACGTCGGCGGTGATGCCGAACAGGCCCATGATGATGAACAGCCGCGCAGCCGCGATCACGTCGGTTGGCCCCCAGGGCTCACTTGAGGATGTAGAGGGTGCTGAACAGGCACAGCCACACCACGTCGACGAAGTGCCAGTAGTAGGAGGCCATCTCGACGGTGTCGTGGCTGCGGGCGGTGAACTGCCGGGCGCGGGCGCGCAGCAGCACGAGGGTGATGAAGCAGGCGCCGCCGAACACGTGCGCGCCGTGGAAGCCGGTCAGCGTGTAGAAGGTCGAGCCGAACACGCCGCTGGACAGGGTCATGTGCTCGTGGACGGCGAGGCTGTAGTAGTCGTAGCCCTGACCGGCAAGGAACAGCACGCCCAGCACCAGCGTGATCGAGAGCCACATCAGGAAGCGCCGCTGGTCGTCCTTGCGCACCGACCAGACGGCGAACTGCATGGTGAAGCTCGACGAGACCAGCACCGTGGTCAGGCCGGCCGCGTACAGCACCGACAGCTCGGGCGAGCCCGCCGGCGGCCACTCCGGCGCCCCCGCCCGGATGGTGAAGTAGGCGCCGAACAGGCCGCCGAAGAACATGACCTCGGAGGCGATGAACAGCACCATCCCGAGCAGGGAGGAGCTGATCCCGCCGGGACGGCCGGGGGCGGGGACGGCGCGCTCGGGGGCCGCGGCGGCGTCGGTTGCTGCCATCAGGTGACTCCTGTGGTCGTGGCGTCGGCGTGGACGGCCAGCTCGTCGGCGTGGCGCAGGTCGAACAGCGGCCGCTCCGAGTGGATCTCGGGCAGGCTGTCGAAGTTGTGGGGCGGTGGCGGCGAGGTCGTGTACCACTCGAGCGTGTTGGCCTCCCACGGATCCTCGGGGTCACGGTCTCTGCGCCGCAGCGTGATGAACACGTTGGCCAGCAGCGGCGCGGTGGCCACGGCGATCAGGTAGGCGCCGACCGTCTCGAGCTGGTTCAGGCCGGTCCAGTCGTGGAACGGCAGGTAGTTCTGGATGCGCCGCGGCATGCCGAGCAGCCCGAGCACATGCATCGGCATGAACGCCAGGTTGAACCCGACGAACTGGATCCAGAAGTGGAGCTTGCCAAGCCCCTCGTTGAGCCGCTTGCCGGTGAACTTGGGGAACCAGTAGTACAGGCCGGCGTAGACCGCGAACACGCTGCCGCCGAACAGCACGTAGTGGAGGTGGGCGATCACCCAGTAGGTGTCGTGCAGGCCGAAATCGACCGGCGGGGCGGCCAGGAACACCCCGTCGATGCCGCCGATCAGAAACATCGTCAGGAATCCCAGGGCGAACAGCATCGGGGTGTGGTAGGCGATCTTGCCCTTCCACAGCGTGGAGATCCAGTTGAAGAACTTCACCCCGGTCGGCACGGCGATGAGGAAGGTCATCAGGCTGAAGAACGGCAGCAGCACCGCGCCGGTGGCGAACATGTGGTGGGCCCACACGCTGAAGCCGAGCGCCCCGATGGCGGCCGTGGCGAACACGAACGCCTTGTAGCCGAACAGGGGCTTGCGCGAGAACACCGGCAGGATGTCGGAGACGATGCCCATGCCGGGCAGCACCATCACGTACACGGCCGGGTGCGAGTAGAACCAGAACACGTTCTGCCACAGCACCGAGATGCCGCCCCTGGCCGGGTTGAAGAACGAGCCGCCCAGGTTGCGGTCGATCAGCAGCATCACCAGGGCGCTGGCGAACACCGGCGTGGCCAGCAGGACCAGCAGCGAGGTGACCAGGACCGTCCAGGTGAAGATCGGCAGCCGGAACATCGTCATGCCCGGCGCGCGCATGTTGAAGATCGTGGTGATGAAGTTGACCGCGCCGAGGATCGACGAGGTCCCGACCAGCAGCAGGCCGACGATCCACAGGTCGGCGCCGTGGCCGCCGGGGATGCCGCCGACGCCCTCCGACAGCGGCGGGTACTCGGTCCAGCCGGCGTCGGCCACGCCGCCGACGAAGTAGCCCGAGTACATGATGATGCCGGCCAGCGGCAGCATCCACAGGGACAGGGCATTGACCCGCGGGAACGCCATGTCGAGCGCGCCGACCTGCAGCGGCACGATGTAGTTGGCGAACCCGGCCAGGATCGGGATGACGAACAGGAAGATCATCGTCGTCCCGTGCATGGTGAACAGCTCGTTGTACTGCTGCTCGTTGAAGAACTGCGTGCCCGGCTCGGCCAGCTCGGTGCGCATGAACATGGCCAGCATCCCGGCCACGCCGAACCAGAAGAACGAGTTGATGAGGTACATCAGCCCGATCTTCTTGTGGTCGGTGGTGGTCAGCCAGTCCAGGATCGGGTGGCGCCTGGGCTCGAGCCCGGGCGCCCCGGTGGGGCGGACTTGCGGGCGGGCCTCAGTGATGGCCATGTCGACTCCTCAGCGCCCGTGCCGCGGCGGCACTCGCCGGGTCACGTGACGGGTCACTTAACAACGAGCTGTCCTTGCATTGCCGCCGGGTGGAACGCGCAGTGGTAGAGGTACCTGCCGGACTTGAGTGCGGGGATCTTGTAGACGTGGGTGGCGTTGCTCACCACCAGCGATGGCGGGGTGGCGGGCAGCGGCGGGGCGGCGGCGGTCCTGCCCTGGAAGATGACCACGTTGTGCGGCACCGCCTCCAGGTTGTGGAACGTGAGCGTGAACGGCTTGCCGGCCGGGGAGGCCAGGCAGCTCTTGTCGAAGGCGACGTTCTTGGCTGCGATCTGGCCGGGGGTGGCGTCGGCCGGGCAGCCGCTGGCCGCCTGCCGCTTGGCCTTGGCCAGCCAGGCCGCGTACTGGGCCGGTGGCAGCGCGCGGATGGTGAAGTGCATGTCGTTGTGCGACAGCCCGCAGAACTGGGCGCACTGGCCGGCATACACGCCCGGCCGGTCGATCGTGAGGTCGAAGGTGTTGCGATGGTTGGGGTCGGGGAAGACGTCCTTTTTGAACAGGAAGGCGGGGATGTAGAACGAGTGGATGACGTCCTTGGACTGCTCGGTGAAGTGGATCTTGCGCCCGACCGGCAGCACCAGCTCGGGCGGGTGGGGGATGCTGCCCTTGACGGTCAGCGCCTCGGGCGGCTGGCCCGGCTCCACCGTGACCTTCTCGTCCTGGTAGATGAAGTTCCACTGCCACTGGAACGCCTCGACGACGATGCGCACGTCGGGGTTGGCCGCCTCCGCCTGGACCTTCTGGAGCACCTGGTAGGAGACCACGAACAGGAAGGCGACCAGCGCCATCGGCGCGGCCGTCCAGAGCACCTCGAGCAGGGTGTTGCCGTGGAACTGGGGCGGCAGCGCGTCGTCGCGGCGGCGCCAGCGCAGCGCGGCGAACACGATCGCACCCTCGACCAGCACGAACACGACGGTGGCGGCGACGAAGTACTGGTTGTACAGGTGGTGCATGGACCGGCCCTGCTCGGTGGCCCCCGGGTAGGAGCCGCACGCGCCGAGGACGGCCATGCCGGCCGCGAGCAGGCCGGCCGCCCTGGCCACGTGGCCCGCCCGCCGCCTCGCAGATCGCATGTGGAGCTGGTTCCTCGCTTTGCTCGGGATCGTGCCGTTCGGCCGCCACGACCGGCGCCGTCCGCAGGGACCGGCACTGGCGGCCCCGCGGCCGCGACGCAAGCTGCGGCGCAATGTGAATCTAGCGGGGCGGAAGGCGGCTCACAAGTCGATCCCGACATTGTGAACAAGCGCTTGACGTGCCGTTTTGGTCCCGGCCGGGGGACAATGCGGCCATGACCTCCGCCCGCCCCCGTGCCCGCCGCCCCCGTGCCCGCCGCGCCGCCACGCTGGGCCTGCCGCTTGCCGCGCTGCTGGCCAGCCCGGCGCCGGCGCTTGCCCACAACGCCGCCGAGCCGGCGCCACGCCTGCCCGGCGTGCTGCTGGCCTTCCAGCTCGACCCGCTCGCGCTGGCGCTGCTGGCCGCCTCGGCCGTGGCCTACCTGTACGGGGTGCGGCGCGTGGCCGCGCTGCACCCGCGCAACCGCTGGCGGCCGGCCCGCACCGCCGCGTTCATGGCCGGCCTCGGCGCGCTCGCGCTCGCCCTGCTCAGCCCGATCGCCACCTACGACGGCACCTATTTCTCCGTCCACATGGTCCAGCACCTGCTGCTGACCATGGTGGCCGCCCCGCTGCTGCTGCTCGGCACGCCGGTCAGCCTGGTCGTGCGCGCGGTCGGGCGCCGCGGGCACCGCCAGGTCATGGCCGTGCTGCACTCCTGGCCGGTGCGGCTGCTCAGCAACCCGCTGATCGCCTGGGCGGGGTTCGCCGCGGTCATGGTCGGCTCCCACTTCTCCCACCTGTACGAGGCGGCGCTGGAAAGCGAGGCCGTCCACGTCGGCGAGCACCTGCTGTACCTGGTGGCCGCCCTGCTGTTCTGGTGGCCGGTGGTCGGGCTCGACCCGAGCCGCTGGCGCCTGCCCCATCCCGTCCGGCTGCTCTACCTGTTCATGATGGGGCCGGTCAACACCTTCGTCGCGCTCGCCATCTACTCCAGCGGGCGGGTGCTGTACCCCCACTATCTGGGGCATCTGGGCCAGGCCGGCGCCCTGGACGACCAGCACCTCGGCGGGGCGATCATGTGGGTGGCCGGTGACCTGCTGTTCCTGGTGGCCCTGATCCTCGGGGTCGCCGACTGGATGCGCCACGAGGACAAGGTCACCGCCCGCATCGACGCCGAGCTGGCCGCGCAGCGGGCCGCCCGGGCGGCCGCGGCGGCCAGGGCCGAGCCGCCGGCGGACGCCGCGGCGGCGCCGGAGGAGGGGGCGGGCGGCGCCGGGGCGGGCGGCGCCGTCAGGCGTTGATGCGCACGAGCGCGTCCAGCGCCACGGCGGCAAACAGCAGCGCCAGGTAGCGGTTGGAGAAGCTGAACAGGCGGATGGCGCGGCTGCTGGAGGCGTCCCGCCACAGCTGCACCGCCCGCCAGATGAAGGCGCCGCCGAGCCCGAGCGCGGCGACCAGGTAGATGGCGCCCATCCGGCCGGCCGGGACCATGAGCAGCGTGACCGCCACGAGCAGGACCGTGTAGTACAGGATCTGGTGGGCGGTCTCCCGCTGGCCGCGCACGACCGGCAGCATGGGCACGCCGGCCGCCTCGTAGTCGCGGGCAAAGCGCATGGACAGCGCCCAGAAGTGCGGCGGCGTCCAGTAGAAGATGATCGCGAACAGCACCAGCGCGGGGATGCCGACCGTGCCGGTCACGGCCGTCCAGCCGACCAGCACCGGCACGGCGCCGGCGGCGCCGCCGATGACGATGTTCTGGCTGCTGCGGCGCTTGAGCCCCAGCGTGTAGACGAACACGTAGAACAGGACCGCGCCGGTCGCCAGGCACGCCGACAGCAGGTTGACCGTGAGCCACAGCCACACGAAGCCGGCGATGCCGAGCACGATCCCAAACCGCAGGGCGTCCAGCGGCTCGACCCGGTGGGCGGGCAGGGGCCGCCGGCGGGTGCGGCGCATGACCTGGTCGATGTCGCGGTCCAGATAGCAGTTGATGGTGTTGGCGCTGGCCGCCGACAGCGACCCGCCGATCAGGGTGGCGGCCACCAGCCAGGGCGGGGGCACGCCCCGGGCGGCCAGGAACATCGTCGGCACGGTGGTCACCAGCAGCAGCTCGATGATGCGCGGCTTGGTCAGCGCCAGGTAGGCGCCGGCCGTGGCGCGCAGCGGCCGCCGGGGTGCCGGGGAAGGCTCCTCGCTGCTGCGCGGCGCCCCGGCGTAGCGCCCGGCGTGCAGGACGAGCGCGACCAGGGTGCCGAACGTCAGGCTGCCGACCGCCAGATGGGGGACCACCGACAGCGCCGACAGGCGGTCCCACACGTTGGCCGCGCCAAGCGCGATCTGCACGCCCACGAAGCCGGCGGCGTAGCCGGCCAGCCGGGTGACGCTGGCGTGCTCCCGCTGGTCACGCCGCGCCCGCCACCACAGGTACAGGATGCCGGCGCCGACCACCAGCGCGAGCACGCGGTGGGCGAACTGGATGCGCTCGGCGGCCAGCCGCAGCTCGGGGACGATCCGCCCGCCCGCCAGCGGGAAGTCGGGGAAGGCGAGCCCGGCGTCGTGGCCGGTCACGGTCGAGCCGACCAGCATCTGCACGTAGGTGAGGGCGGCCGCGGCGACCGCCAGCCGCACGAAGCGCCGCGGACGGGCCGGCTCGGCCGCCCGCTGCGGCGGGGTGGGATGGCCGGCGCGGAAAGCGATGTACTCGCCGAGCGCCAGCACGCCGAGCGCGGTGGCCAGGTGCAGCGTGACCGAGTCGGCCTGCAGCCGGCCCCACACGACGACGGCGCCGAGCAGCGCCTGGCTCGTCACCAGCACGAGCGCACCGACCGAGGCGCGCCGGACGGCGCCCGGCTGCCGGGTCCGCCAGGCGGCGACCACGAGCGCGCCGACCAGGACGACCAGCAGGGCGGCGAGCAGCCGGTGGGTGTGCTCGATCCAGGCGTGGGTGGAGGCCGGCGGCATCCACCTGCCGAAGCAGCGCGGCCAGTCGGGGCAGCCGAGCCCCGAGTCGGTGGCCCGGACCAGCCCGCCGGCGCCGATGAGCACGTAGGTCACGGCGGTGACCGCCACAGTCAGGCGTTGGAACCGGGTCACGCGTCCTCCTGGCGGCAGGCCACGCCGCACTCGCGCTGGGAACAGCCTGATGCTACTGGCGGGTCGGGAAACGCTCAACCGGGCCGGCGGGCCCGCCCGCCGGGCTGGCGGGCCCGCCCGCCGGGCCGGCCCGCCGGCGCAGCTCGTCGACCAGCCCCTGCCCCTGCTGGACGCCCTGCCACAGCCCACGGGAGGCCTGCTCGGCGAGCCGGCGGGCCCGGTCGAGCAGCGCCGCCGGCCCGACGGGCGGCGCCGGCTCGCCGCCGTGGGTGGCCGGCCGGTCGGTGGCGCCGGCCGCCCCCGTGCCGGCCGCCGCGGCGACCGCCCTGGCCAGCCCGGCAAGGGGCAGCGACTGCAGCCAGACCGTGCCGTCGCCCGACAAGGTGGCCAGCCGCGCCTGCCGGCCGCCGAGCAGGGCGACCAGCAGCCGCTGGCCGTCGAGCGCGCCCGGGCGTTCGAGCTCGGCGTCCACGCCCTCTTGGACGGCGACCACGCAGCCGGCGTCGACCTGGACCGAGCCGCCGCAGCCGGCCGGGTTCAGCTCGACCAGGGCGCCGGCGCCCGCGACCAGCAGCGTGCCGGCGCCGCCGAAGCGCTCGAACGCGAGCCCCTCGCCATCCAGCCCGGCCCGCCAGCCGCGGTAGCCGAGGTCGAAGCCGACCGACGTCTCGGCGGCGACGACCGCGTCGGTGCCGACCAGCCAGGCGCGTGTGCCGTCCAGCTCCAGCGCCCGCACCGCGCCGGGCAGCACCCCCGAGAAGGCGACCAGCCCCGCGCCGCCACGCGCGGCGAAGTGCTGGAACGCCAGGTCCTGGCCGGCCAGGCGGCGCCTGCCCAGGCCGATCGCCGTGGCCACCGCCTTGTCCAGCAGCCCGGCGCCGGCGGCCACCTGCCCGGCCGGTCGCATCGACAGGCCGACGTTCGGGGTCTTCCAGCGGAACCTGCCGGCCTTGGCGTAGACGGCCTGGCCGACCTCGAGCTGGACGACCACCACCTGCTGCGCGTCGCCGCCGAGGATCTTGTGCTCGAGCATCGTGCCCTCCCGCGTTGCGGTCCGCGGTCCGCGGTCCGCGCTTCGCGTTCCGCGCTTGGCGGTCCGCATGGCACGCTACCGTCCGGGCGGCGGCCGGGCAACGCACCCGCTCCGGCCGAGCGTGCCCGCTCCGCCCGACCAGGCCGCAAACGCGCTACCGTTGGCGCATGCCCCGAGCGCCTCGCCGGCCCGTCCCCGACACCCAGCCGCGCACCTACGTGCTGGACACCAACGTGCTCATCGCCGACGCCGAGGCCGTCGGCCGCTTCCAGGAGCACGACGTCGTCATCCCGCTGACGGTGGTCGAGGAGCTGGACCGGCTGAAGAGCCGCCCCGACGACACCGGCGTGGCGGCGCGGCGCGCCCTGCGCTCGCTGGAGGCGCTGCGCGAACGCGGCAACCTGGCCGAAGGGGTGGCGCTGCCCGGCGGCGGCCGCGTCTGGGTGGAGGTCAACCACGCGCGCCTGCCGCTGCCCGAGGGGCTGGCCTCGGACTCGGCCGACAACCGCATCCTGGCCACCACCGCCAACCTGGCCAAGGAGCTCGGCGACGAGTGCAGCGTCGTCCTGGTCAGCAAGGACGCGAGCCTGCGCATCAAGGCCGAGGCGCTGACGCTGACCGCCGAGGAGTACCGGCACGAGCGGGTCGCGGTCGAGCAGGGCTATCTCGGGGTGGCCACCGTCGCGGTGCCGGGCGGCCTGGGCGGGCTGTACGCGAGCCGCCAGGCCGCGATCACGCCCGACCAGCCGCTGTTCGCCAACCAGTTCGTGGTGCTGCGCTCGGGCAGCCAGAGCGCGCTGGGCCAGGTGCGCCGGACCGTGGCCGCCGGCCAGCCGGTCACGGTGGCCCTGCTCGGCGAGGCGCCCGAGACCTTCGGCGTGCGGGCCCGCTCCAAGGAGCAGCAGTTCGCGCTGCACCTGCTGCGCGACCCGGCGGTGCCGCTGGTGTCGCTGGCCGGCAACGCCGGCACCGGCAAGACCTACCTGGCGGTCGCGGCCGGCCTGGAGGCGACCCTCGAGCAGGACGCCTACGACCGGGTGCTGGTGTTCCGTCCGGTGGTGCCGGTCGGCCGCCAGGACCTCGGCTTTCTGCCCGGCGACGTCGACGAGAAGCTCGCCCCCTGGATGCGGGCCGTGCACGACACGCTGGTGCAGCTGTTCCGCGGCTCCCACGACGCCGACCGGCGCGAGAGCTACACCCAGGACCTCGTCCAGGGGTTGCTGGACGACGGCACCGTCCAGCTCGAGCCGCTGACCTACATCCGGGGCCGCACCTTCGTGCGCACCTTCGCGATCCTCGACGAGGCCCAGAACGTCGAGTACGGGGTGCTGCGCTCGCTGGCCAGCCGCCTCGGCGACGGGTCGAAGCTGGTGCTGTGCCATGACACGTCGCAGGTCGACCACCCCTACGTCGAGCCGGACTCGGGGGTGGCCGCCTTGATCGAGCGCCTCAAGGGCGAGACGCTGTTCGGCCATGTGACGCTGCTCAAGGGCGAGCGCAGCCCGGTGGCCGAGCTGGTCGCCCGCAGGCTGTAAAGGGGGTAGGCATGCCCGACGACGAGATGACCGACACCGACCGGGAGCTGCTGCGCCGGGCCGAGCTGGCGCTGACCCAGCTCAACAACCGTCACGGCCTGGAGCCGGACCAGGCGGCCACCCTGACCGCCATCCGGCTGCGCCTGGAGGGCAAGCAGCGCGCCTCGCTGGAGGACCTGCTGGAGGCGGGCAGGGACCTCGGCGACGCCGACCCGCTGACCCAGGCGCTCGGCCGCCCGCAGGCCAAGCCGAGCTTCGACGACCTGGTCGCCGGGGCCGAGCGGCGCCCGAAGAAGTCCCTGGACGACCTGCTGTAGCCGCGTCGCGGCAGGTGGGTTGCGCACCGCGCCCAGGCGACGGCCGCCACGAGCGGGCGCCGGGCGAGGTCAGCGGCCGGCGCGGATGGCGGCCACCTCGGCGACGACCGCGTCGCACTCGCCGTCGGTGGTGTAGAAGTGCGGGCCGAGCCGCAGGCCCGCACCCGGGCGGTAGTCGCAGGTGTAGCCGCGGCGGATCAGCTCGGCCGTGGCCGCCTCGGCGCCGTCGAAGTCGACCACCACGCTGCCGCCGCGGCGGCGCACGTCGCTCGGGCCGCGCACGACCGCCCCCTGGGCGGCGAAGCCCTCGAGCAGGCGGGCGGTCTGGCGCTGTGACTTGGCCCGGATCGCCTCCACGCCCGCCGCGGCGACCAGTTTGTAGCCCTCGGCGGCCATGAGGTGGGCGGCGACGTTGGGCGTGCCGGTGGCGAAGCGGCCGGCGCCGGCGGCGAAGCGGATCGGCGCCGGCTCGAACGCGAACGGGGCGGCATGGCCGAACCAGCCGACCAGCCGGGGCGCCAGCCGCTCGGCCACCGCGGGCTTGGCGTACAGGTAGCCGGTGCCCGGGCCGCCGAGCAGCCACTTCACCGACCCGCCGACGGCCAGGTCCACGTCCAGCGCGGTCAGGTCGACCGGCACCGTCCCGGCCGACTGGTACAGGTCGAGCAGCACCAGCGCGCCCACCTCGTGGGCGCGGGCCACCACGGCGGCCGCGTCCAGCAGCGCCGCCGACCGGAAGGCGACGTGGGTGACGGCGACCAGCGCGGTGTGCTCGTCGATCGCCTCCAGCAGGCGGGCCTCGTCGACGGTCAGGTTGCGGGACGGCACCGGCTCGACCTTGGCGCCGAGCGTCTCCTGCGCCCGGTACAGGTAGTCGCAGGTCGAGAACTCCAGGTCGGTGGTGACCAGCCGGCTGCGCGGGCCCGCCCAGTCGAAGCAGGACAGCACCTGGCCGGCCAGCACCGACACGTTCGGCCCGAGCACGATCGAGCCCGCCGGGGCGCCGAGCAGCCCCTCCAGCAGCGCCGCCGTGGCCCGGACCTGCGCGAGCCAGCCGTCCCAGGCGACCACCCCTCGGCTCGCCCAGTCGTCGGCGAACCGGGCCAGCGCCGCGGGCACCGAGTCCGGCATGGGCCCGAGCGTGTGGGCGGCGAAGTAGGGGCCGCGGGCCAGCGTGGGCAAACGGTCGCGGTAGGCGGTGAGCTCGTCGGTCACGGGTCCTCCTTGGGGCCGTTCGGCGGGTGCCGGAGCGGGCGGGGCGCCGGAGCGGGCGGGGTGCCGGAGCGGGCGGGGCGCCGGAGCGGGCGGGGCGCCAGAGCGTGCGGCGGACGTCCGCCTCATCGTACGCACCGCCGCCGGGTGGCTGGGCGCGGCCGGGCGCCGGCCGGTCCCGGGCGGTCCGCGCCGGCCGGTCCCGGGCGGTCCGCGCCGGCTGGTCACAGGCGGTCCGCCGCGGTAGAACTTGCCCGTGCCCCGAGCCATCCGTCCCGCCCCGGCCGCGCCGCCGGCCCGGGTGCTGGGCGCGCTCGCCGCCGGGGTGGTCGGCCCGGACGCCACCGCGGAGCTCCCCGGCCGCATGCTGGCCGTGCTCGACCGGCTGCCCTCCCGCCGGGACC
>JBIOYL010000043.1:0-3156 GCA_044870185.1 Actinomycetes bacterium
GGACGAGCGATGAAGCCGTAGCCCTTGTCGGGGTTGAACCACTTGACGACACCGCTGGTCATGTACTCCTGTCCCTCCCTTCGACCATCGACATCCAACGCTTGCCGGGCCGGCACCCGACCCAGCCGGCAGGGACAGTTCGAACCGCACCGCGACGGCAGCCTGCACCCTTGCTCGGTCGGATGCTAGCACCAGGTCAGTCATGTCAATAATCTCAAGACTGTCGATCTCGTCGAAAGTGCTGACGTATCCGCGCCGAACTCGGCAAACCGCCTCGCAAGCAGGCACGATGGTGGGCGACGATGGCAGCGTGCCACGTCCGAGCCTTGGAGGCAGCGCCGATGGAACCCGTCGTCCCGTCGACCGGCTGGGGAGTCACCCACCTGTTCTTCCGGGTCCACCCCAGCCGCTCCCCCGACCCGGGCCAGGCCGGCCAGGAGCTGGTCGCGGCCCTGGACAGCTTCGCCGCCGTCGCCGACCACCAGATCCTCTGCGCCGCCATGCTCGGGCTCAAGGCCGACCTGGGCGTGATGGCGATCGGTCCCGACCTGGCAAGGCACGAGGCGCTGTCCCGCGCGCTGCGGGCGGTCGGCCCGCTGGAGCCGGCCTACTCCTTCGTCTCGCTCACCGAGGCCTCCGAGTACATGGAGACGGTCGAGGAGGTCCAGGCGCGCCTGCTCGACCAGGGCGCCGACGGCCTGCAGGAGCGCCTGGCCAAGGCCGAGGAACGGCTGGCCAAGCAGCGGGAGGACCGGCTGCACCCGCGCCTGCCACGCCGCGCCGTGCTGGCGTTCTACCCGATGAGCAAGGCTCGTGAGCCGGGCGCCAACTGGTACCGGCTGCCGTTCGAGGAGCGCCGGCGGCTGATGGGCGGCCACGGCAAGGTGGGGCGCCGCTACACCGGCCGGGTGCTGCAGCTGGTCACCGGCGCGACCGGCCTTGACGACTTCGAGTGGGGCGTCACCCTGCTGGCCGACGACCTCACCGCGATCAAGCAGGTCGTCTACGACATGCGCTTCGACGAGGTGACCGCCGCCTACGGCCGCTTCGGGCCCTTCCTGGTCGGCCTCACCTGCGAGCGGGCCGACCTGCCCGCCCGCCTGGGCCTCGCCTGAGCTGGGCCGGCTGGTATCCTGCGCCCCGGCCGCCCCTGTAGCTCAAGGGATAGAGCAGCTGTCTCCTAAACAGCAGGTTGCAGGTTCGAGTCCTGCCAGGGGCACCCAGTAGATCATCGTTGCAGGTCACCGGCATACCGAGGCTCCTTCGGAGCCGACCGCTACCTTCGGGCGCGTGCCAGCCAGCCGTTCGCCCATCTGCCGAACCTATGGATCGGCCGCGTCGGCGCCATGACGGCCTCGGGCTTGTTCCAGGTGGTGGCCGTACGTGGCGCGGCGGCGGGCCGGCGGGACTTGCATCCCCACCCGTTGCGCCACTCCTTCGCCGACGCCTGGCTGTCGGCCGGCGGCAACGAGGGCGACCTGAGGTGAAAACTCTGGGTGAGTCGCGGGATTGCTGGCAGGTAGGAACCGGGGGCCGCTGGCCCCAGAGCGGTGCCGCTATCGGTTGCGGGTGGTCAGGCCGCCTGGATGGGGTTCAGGGTGACCTGGTAGCCGAGGGTGTTGAGCTGGCTGACGAGCTTGCGGACCTGGGTGGCAGGACGGCGGCGAACGAACCAGTCAGCGCCAAGATCCTGGTAGGGGACCCCGCGGTCCAGGATGTGGTAGGCGGCCACCAGGATCGAGTGGCCGACCGCCTTGGTCGCCTTGGCCGCGCCGCGTCGGCCCCGCAGCCGCTGGTACCGGGCGCCGAGATAGGTGTCCTTGGTCCGCCCGGCCCCCTTGGCCGCCTCGGTCAGATGGACACCCAGCCACTTGGGGCCCTTACGGGTCTTGCCGGAGCGCTGCTTGCCGGCCGACTCGTGCTGGCCGGGGCACATCCCCGCCCAGGAGGCCAGCCGCGCCGCCGAGCCGAACCGGGCCATGTCCACGCCTATCTCGGCGATCAGCCCCTCGGCGGTGCGCCGGTCCACCCCGGGGATGGTGTCCAGCATCGCCACCTGCGGCTCGAAAGGGGCGATCACCCGGTCGATCTCGGCCGACAGCGCCGCGATCGCCTCGTCCAGGAAGTCCAGCTTGGCGAGGATCTGGCCGACCAGCAGCCCATGGTGGGCGCCAAAGCGGCCCTGCAGCGCCTGCCGCAGCGCCGGCAGCTTGGCGCGCAGCTTCCCCCGCGCCAACTCGGCCAGCACCTCGGGGTCGCGGGTGCCGCCCACCAGCGCCTCCAGCATCCGCCGGCCGGAGACCCCCAGCGGGTCGGAGGCCACACTAGACAGCTTCACCCCGGCGTCCTGCAGGACCTTGTCCAGCCGCTGCGCCTCCCGGGTGCGCTCCTCGATCTGCGCCCTGCGGTAGCGGGTCAGGTTGCGCAGCTCCCGGATCGGCTTGGGCGGCACGAAGCTGGGCCGCACCAGGCCGTGCTCGACCAGCTGGCAGATCCACTGGGCATCGGCGACGTCGGTCTTGCGGCCGGGCACGTTGCGCAGGTGCCGCGCATTCAGCAGCCAGCACTCCACCTGGTCCTCAAGAACATAGAACGGCGGCTTCCAGTACACCCCGGTCGACTCCATGCCGACCAACCTCACCCCCAAGGCCGCCAGCCAGTCCCGCAGCGCCAACAGCTCGACGGTCATGGTCCCAAACGTCCGCACCTGCTCGACCCGGCGCCCATCGGGGCCGGGGGTGCGCACGCAGGCCACCACCGTGTCCTTGTGGACGTCCAGTCCGGCGCAGCGCGCCACGACGATGTCCATCGCTCCTCCTTCACGTCGGCCCACCGCATGGGCCGCCCGGAGGAGCCTCACCTCACGGAATCTGAGGTTCGTGCTCGTAGCAACAGTTCCACGCTCCCGAGGCTCCCGCGATCCGACTTAAGCACGGGCTGGGGCGCACCAAGGGCAAACCGACGTCGCCGGGCGGCCAGGAACAGTTTTCACACGCTGCACGCGGCCCGCCAGGGCCAAGGCGACTTATGCGACCTCCTTGGGCGTAGCGTACTGACGGTAGTAGTTGGCTTCGTGTTCTGCAGGCGGGATGTCCCCGATCGCGCCGTGGAGCCGGCGCTCGTTCCACCACTGCACCCACGACAGCGTTGCTAACT
>JBIOYL010000044.1:0-28815 GCA_044870185.1 Actinomycetes bacterium
GCTGGGAAGAGCACGACCAGCGGCCCTGCCCGGCCGGGTCATCGCGGCGGATGTCTTTCAGTTCGGCGGACTGGTCGGTATAGCGCACGGTCACCCGGTGGGTCTGCCAGGCGGTGCGGCGGTGCTCGAGCGCGCCGTTGTCCAGCTGCCGGTGATCGTCCAGCATGGCGGTCAGCGCCCCGGTTTGCTTGCTGGTGGGGCGCAGGGGGAACTTGGAGGCGCGTCGCATGGCCCGGATCATCGCAGCTGGCTGTGCCGGTGTGTGGTCAACCGCAGTGATTGTGGATTGCGAAGGGAGTGGAGCGCCGATTCCTCTGCCGCCTCAAGGCGGCAGTCCCCTCGGCGCGTCATGATGGAGCGGCGCAGGCTCGGCGCGGACGGGTTCGATGTGCCGGTCGTCGGGATGGGCACCTGGCACACGTTCGACGTGCGCGGCGCCAGGGCGGAGGCGACCGCGCGCTCGATCGTGACCGAGGCGCTGGCGGCCGGCGCCAGCCTGTTCGACTCCTCGCCGATGTACGGCCGGGCGGAGCGGGTGCTCGGGGAGGCGCTGCGCGGGCGCCGCGACGAGGCGCTGGTGGCCACCAAGGTGTGGACACCCGACGACGACGAGGCCGAGCGGCAGATGTCGGCCTCGCTGCGCTACGCGGGCGGCCGCATCGACCTGTACCAGGTGCACAACCTGGTCGCCTGGCCACGCCGGCTGGAGGCGCTCGAGCGGCTCCGCGACCAGGGGCTGGTGCGCGCGGTCGGCGCCACCCACCACGCGGCCGACGCCTTCGACGAGCTCGCCCGCGTCATGCACAGCGGCCGGGTGAGTGCGGTCCAGGTGCCCTACAACCCGCGCCAGCGCGAGGTCGAGCGCATGGTGCTGCCGCTGGCCGCCGAGCTCGGCATCGGCGTGGTGCTCATGCGTCCGTTCGGCCAGGGGGCGCTCATGCGGCGGCCGCCCCGCCCGGCCGACCTGGCCCCGCTCGCCCACTTCGGGGTGGCCACCTGGGCGCAGGCGCTGCTGAAGTGGGGCCTGTCCGACCCGCGCTGCACGGTCGCCATCCCGGCCACCTCGCGTCCGGGCCGGATGACCGAGAACGCCGCCGCCGGCGACCCGCCCTGGTTCGGCCCGGCCGAGCGCGCCCTGGTCTCCCGTCTGGCCGGCGGCTGGTGAGGCGCCCAGGCACCGGTCGCCGGCCGGCAGGCCACGCGATCCGGGGTGCGCTACCCTCGAGGGATTGACCCCGGACCCTGCCGGGACCCCGGCCGGCAGGGCCTCGACCCCGACCCAGACGTGGAGGACCCCGTGCCCGGTTACGCGGCGACGCTGGCGGCGCTCGGCGATG
The DNA here is from genome assembly GCA_044870185.1 of Actinomycetes bacterium. Classification (GTDB taxonomy): domain Bacteria; phylum Actinomycetota; class CALGFH01; order CALGFH01; family CALGFH01; genus JBIOYL01. The sequence goes on from JBIOYL010000044.1 coordinate 1,338, forward strand.
CCGAGCTGGACGGCATGCTGCGGCGCCGGCCGGACCTGGTCACCGGCACCCCGCCGGCCTCCTTCGCCGAGCTGGCCAGCCGGGCCGGCACGCCGGCGTCGCTGGCCGCCGCGCTGCGCACGCTGGACCTCGGCGCCCTGCAGCTCGCCGAGCTGCTCGCGGTCGTGGGCCTGCCCACCACCGTCGACCGGCTGGCCCGCGCGGCCGGCCCCGCGCTCAGCCGTGCGGCGCTGCGCCGCGGCCTCGACCGGCTCGCCGAGCTCGGCATCGCGCTGCCCGCCGGCGACGGGCAGCTGGTCGGCCCGCGCGGGCTGGGCGTCCCGTTCGGCAGGCCGGGCGGGCTCGGCCCGTCCGTCGCCGAGCTGGCCACGGTGGGGGTCACGGTCGACCAGCTCACCGCCATCGCGACCAGCCTCGGCGTCGCCGAGCGGCCCTCGCGCAAGGCGGACCTGGTCCGGGTCGTCGCCGCTGCCCTGTCCGACCCCGCCGTGGTGCGGCAGGTGCTCGCCGGGGCCGATGCGGCCGCGCGCAGCCTGCTCGAGCAGGCCCTGGCCGCGCCCGGACCGATCACCGTCTACGGGGTCGGCTACGGCCGCTACGCCGGCTACGCCGACGCCGCGCCGGCCACCTGGCTGCTCGGCCACGGGCTGCTCCTGCCGGCCAGCTACGACCAGTTCGTAGTGCCCCGCGAGGCGGTCCTGGCCCTGCGGGGCGGGCTGGTGTTCGGCGACTGGCCCGAGGAGCCGGCGCTGCCGGCCCCGGAGCCGTTCCCGGACGCCGCCCCGCTGGCCGGCGCCGGGGCCCTGCGGGCCGTGGTCGCCGCCGAGGGGATCGTCACCCGGCTGGACCGTGCGCCCCTGCCACTGATCCAGGCCGGCACGGTCGCCGTCCGCGACGTGCGCCGCCTGGCCGCCGAGGTCGACGTCGGCGAGGACGAGGTCGGCCTGCTGATCGACCTGCTGGCCGCCGCCGGGATCGTCACGGTCGGCGGCCCGTGGGAGCAGCGCGCGCTCGGGCTGCGGGCCGAGGCCGACGACTGGCTGGCCGCGTCGCGGGCCCGGCGCTGGGCCGAGCTGGCCGTGGCCTGGCGGGAGACCGACCTCGTCCTCGAGGACCACCTGCTCGCCCGGCACGGGCTGGCCGTGGCCGGCGCCGACGGCGTCCGCCCGCTGGCCGGCCGCCACCTGTCCGAGGCGGCCGCCCGCCGCCGGAGCCTGCTCGGGCTGCTGGCCGGCCTGGCCGAGCAGCCCGGCCTGCCCCAGGGTGCCGGCCCGCCGCAGCCTGCCGGCGTGGCCGGCGAGCGCCTGGGCGCGCTGCTCGCCTGGCGCCAGCCGACGCTGTGGAGCGGCCGCAACGACGGCCTCGACCGGGTCGTCGTCGAGGCCGCCGTCCTGCTCGGGCTGGCCGCCGCCGCCCAGGGCCGGGTCGCGGCCGGCCCGGCCGCGGCGGCCTGGGTCAGCGGCGCCGGGCCGGCCGAGCTGGCGGCGGCGATGGCCGGCATCCTGCCCGAGGGGGCGGCCCGCTTCCTGGTCGCCGGTGATCTCACGGTCGTCGCCCCGGGCGGGCTGGCGCCGGCCGTCGAGGCCCGCCTGGCCACCATGGCGACCCGGGAGTCCGGCGGGGGGGCGGCGACCTGGCGGATCGACCAGCACAGCGTCCGCCGGGCCCTCGACGGGGGCCTGGCCGCCGCCGACGTGGTCGGCTTCCTGCGCGCCCACTCCGACACGCCGCTGCCGCAGGCGCTCGAGTACCTGGTCGCCGACGTGGCCCGCCGCCACGGCCGGGTCCGGGTCGGGGAGGCCAGCACCTACCTGCGCGGCGACGCGGCCGTGATCGCCGGGCTGGTCCGCTCGGGGACCGGGCGCCGGCTCGGTCTGCGCGAGCTCGCACCCGGCGTGGCCGTGACCGGCAGGCCACAGCGCGAGCTGCTCGGCGCGCTGCGCAAGGCGGGCGAGTCGGCGGTGGGCGAGGACGCCCAGGGCAACGCCCGCCGCGAGGCCGGTACGCCCGTCCGCTACCCGGCGCGGGCGGGCAGCGACGAGCTGGCCCGCCGGCGGACCGGCGAGTTCGCCGCCGTCGCCGACCCGGCCCGGATCGTCGCCCGCCTGCGCGCCAGCGCGGCCAGGAGCGCCGTCGCCGACCCACCGGGCGCGGGCACGACCCCACCGGGCGCTGGCACGACCCCGGCCAAGGTCACCGAGCTGGCCCGCCGGGCGGCCGAGCGGCGCAGCCCCATCGCGCCGGCCCACGGCGTCGACCCGGACCGCCGCGGCCGGCCCAGCCCCGACCCGGCCCCCATCCGGTGGGCGCGCGACCTGGACGGGCGCCGTGGCTGACGGCGCCCTGATCGTCCAGAGCGACTCGAGCGTGCTGCTCGAGGTGGACCATCCGAAGGCGGAGGCGGCCCGGGTCGCGATCGCGCCCTTCGCGGAGCTGGAGAAGAGCCCCGAGCACGTCCACACCTACCGGCTCACCGCGCTGGCCCTGTGGAACGCGCGCGCCGCCGGCCTGACCACCGACGAGGTCATCGGCGCCCTGGTCGAGCACTCCCGCTACCCGGTGCCGCCTGGCCTGCTCGCCAACCTCACCGAGACCATGGGCCGCTACGGCCGGCTCGTGCTGCTGGCCGAGGGCGAGACGCTCGTGCTCGGCTCGACCGACCCGGCCGTGCTCGAGGAGGTCGTGCGGGCCCGCAAGGTCGCGCCGCTGCTCGGCCGCCGGCTCGGCCCCGACCGGGTCGAGGTGCCGCTGGGCGAGCGCGGCCGGCTCAAGCAGGCCCTGCTCGCCCTGGGCTGGCCGGCCGACGACCGCGCCGGCTACGTGGAGGGCGCGCCGCTGCCGGTCGCGGTCCGCCCGACCCACGTCGGCAGCGGCGAGCCGTTCGCGCTGCGCCGCTACCAGCACGAGGCGGTCGCCGCCTTTGCGGCCGCCGGCTCGGGCGTGATCGTGCTGCCCTGCGGCGCCGGCAAGACGCTGGTGGGGATCGGCGCCATCGCCGCGGTCGGCGCCCGCACCCTGGTGCTGGTCACCTCGACGCTGGCCATCCGGCAGTGGCGGGACGAGCTGCTGGCCCGCACCACCCTCGACTCCGGGCAGGTCGGCGAGTACTCGGGCGCCCGCAAGGACGTCGCGCCGGTGACCATCGCCAGCTACCAGGTGCTCACCACCCGCCGCAAGGGCGCCTACCCCCACCTGGACCTGCTGGGCCGCCAGGAGTGGGGGCTGATCGTCTACGACGAGGTGCACCTGCTGCCCGCGCCGGTGTTCCGCATGACCGCCGAGATCCAGGCCCGCCGCCGCCTCGGCCTCACCGCCACCCTGGTCCGCGAGGACGGGCGCGAGGGCGACGTGTTCAGCCTGATCGGCCCCAAGCGCTACGACGTGCCCTGGCGGGACCTGGAGGACCAGGGCTGGGTGGCGACCGCCGACTGCGTCGAGGTGCGGGTCAGCCTGACCGACGAGGAGCGCATGGACTACGCCCTGGCCGAGCCGGACCAGCGCTACCGCGCGGCGGCCACCGCCCGGTCGAAGCTGGCCGTGGTGCAGCGCCTGGCCGACGCGCACGCCGGCGACCTGGTGCTGGTCATCGGCCAGTACCTCGACCAGCTCGAGGTGCTCGGCCGCCTGCTCGGCGCCCCGGTCATCACCGGCGCCACGCCGGTGCGTGAGCGCGAGCGGCTGTTCGCCGCCTTCCGCACCGGCGAGCTGCGCCGGCTGGTCGTGTCCAAGGTGGCCAACTTCTCGATCGACCTGCCCGAGGCGAACGTGGCTATCCAGGTGTCGGGCACCTTCGGCAGCCGCCAGGAGGAGGCGCAGCGGCTCGGCCGCATCCTGCGCCCCAAGGCCGACGGCGGCCGCGCCCGCTTCTACACGGTCGTCGCGCGCGACACCAACGACACCGAGTACGCCCAGCGGCGCCAGCGTTTCCTGGCCGAGCAGGGCTACGCCTACCAGCTCATCGACGCCGAGGCGGTGCTGGCCGGCGGCGAGCTGCCGCCGTTTGCGTCCGGCACGGCGGACGGCCTGCCGGACGGCCGCCCCCACCTGCGCCTGATCGAGGGCGGCCGGGCCGGCTGAGCCGCCGGGCCCGCAGCCACGCCGGGCTGCCGTGCTGGCGGGTGGCCGGCCGCGCCGTACTGGCGGAGCGCCCCGCCGGAGCGATGGGCGCACCATCGGTCCGCCGCGTCAGCGGGGAACGACCGTGACGAGGCATCCGACCCCGGGGGCGCGACCGAGCCGCCCGTCGCCGGTCAGCAGCGGGCAGTCGAGCTGCTCGGCCAGCGCCACGTACGAGGCGTCGTAGGCGGATAGGTTGGCGCGAAGCTCCCAGACGCGGCTCAGGACGGCGAAGACCGGATAGCGGATCATGCCCAGGTGCCGCCAGGTGTCGAGGGCGGCCCAGCCGGCGTCCGGGCCGAGCTGGCCACCGGCGACGTAACGGCGAAGGCCGTTGGCGATCTCGGCGTCGATCAGGTGCGGGACGTGGAGCTGCTCGGCGGCGAGCGCTCGACGGGCAGGGCCGGCGTTCAGCAGCGCCGTCAAGGCCGCCGACGCATCGACCACGATCATCGGTCGGCGCGGTCGGCCTCCAGGTCGGCCACGATCCCCGCCACGTCAACGCCCAGGTCGGGCAATGCCCCAAGCAGGCTGGGGTTGTCCGCCCGGCGGGAGACCTCCGCCAGTTCCCGCACCGCGACGGCGTTGACCGACATCCCCTCGTTGGCGGCCAGCCGCTCGAGCCGCTCGACCACCTCGTCCGGGACGTTTCGCAGATACAGTGTCCTCATGTCGCAGAATGCTAGCAGATTGCTTGCGATCATGCAATGCTTGACCGAGGTGCTTGGCACTCCCTTGCCGGCGATGAATGCCGGCAAGGAGCACCGGTCTCCGACTCCGACCGGGTGGCACCTCACGGCCCGGGGGGCACGACCGCAAACAGCTGCCAGCGGCCTTCCACGCCCTTCAACGTATGGGTGCCGCGGTCGGCCAGCACCACGTCGGAGCCGACCACCAGGTCCCGCACGGTCCTGGAGGCCAGGATCTCCCCCGGCCCGGCCAGCGCCATCACCCGCGCCGCGATGTGCACCGCCAGCCCGCCCACGTCGCCGTCGCGCAGCTCGACCTCGCCGGTGTGCAGCCCCGCCCGGATGACGACGCCGATCCCACCCAGCTCGTCGCCGAGCGCGGCCGCGCAGCCGATCGCACGCCCGGGGCCGTCGAAGGTGGCCAGGATCCCGTCCCCGGTGGTGTTGACCAGGCGGCCGCCCCACTGCTCGACCAGCCGGCGGGCCAGCTCGTCGTGGACGTCCAGCAGCTCGCGCCAGCGCCGGTCGCCCAGGTCCGCGGCTTGCTCGGTGGAGTCGACGATGTCGGTGAACAGCACCGTCGCCAGCGCCCGGGTGGGCCGCCCCCCAAGCCGGCGGACCCCGACCAGGAACTCCTCGATGCGGTCGAGCACGAGGTCTGGCCGCTCCCACAGCAGCGGCAGGTCGCCCGGCAGCTCGACCAGCCTCGCCCCGTTGATGTGCTCGGCCAGGTAGCGGCCATGTGACACGGGCAGGAACTGGAAGTCGGTGTGGTGCAGCACCAGCGTGGGCGCCTGGATCAGCGGCAGGAGGGGGCGGACGTCGACCTCCAGCAGGGCCTGCAGGTGGGCCCGCACCACCCGCGGGCTGGCGATGGCCCGCTGCAGCCGCGCGGACCAGCGCAGGAACCGTTGGTCGCCGGCTCGGCTGGGCGTGTTGATGCCGGCGATCGCCTCGGTGCCCCACAGCTCCTCGGCGCGGTCGATCATCGTCTTGGCGGTCTCGGGCGCGACCCCGATGGGGTAGTCGTCGGCCACCAGATAGCGGGCGGTGGCATCGGCCAGGACGAGCGCGCTGATGCGCTCCGGCCGGGTCCCGGCGACGGCCAGCGCCATCGGGCCGGCCTCGGGACCCGCCGCGATCAGCGCGGCCTGCCGGGAGCCGACCGTGTCCATGACCGCGAGCAGCTCCTCGGCGTAGGCCTCCCACGGCGGCAGCGGGTCGGGTGGCAGCGGGTCGGAGGCGCCGGTGCCGCGCCGGTCGAAGCGGATCAGCCGGCTGAACGACGCGAGCCGGCGCAGGAACAGCGCGATCTGCGGGTCCTCCCAGACCAGGTCGACATGGCTGAAGCTGCCCATGGTCAGCACCAGGTCGGGCGGCCCCTGCCCGAGCACCTGATAGGCAAGTCGATCCGGTCCCAGCCGCGCGTACTTCGTCGGCGGCGGTACGGCCTCTCCAGCCACTGGCGACCCCTTCGGACACTCGGCCCGCCCTGGCAGTCCAGCGAGACCGCCCTGGGCGGTCCAGCGAGCTACGGGCACCCGTGCATGCTACGGGCAGCCTACCCGCGCCGGGCCACGATGTTCAGGCGCACGTAGTCGATCTGGGGCCGGGGCAGCCGCTCGGTGACCGCCCGCACGAACCCCGCCCGCTCAGCGGGTGGCAGCCGGGCGAGCTGCTCACGCAGCACCACGGTGGCCAGGAACGTCTCCAGTGGCTCGCCGGGCGCAAGCGGCGTCGGCTCGTCGTGCAGCCAGGTGTGGATGCCGACGAAGCCGGCGCCGGCCAGGCGGGCCCTCGTCTGCTCAGGGGTGGGGAAGGTCCAGCCGGCCTCGACCCCCAGCCCGCGCAGCGCGGCCGCCACCGAGGCGACGTTGCCGGCCCCGCCGCACTGGGCGACGAGCTGGCCGCCGGGCCGCAGCACGGCGGCCAGATGCCGGAACAGCGCGTCGTGGTCGCGCACCCAGTGGAAGGTGGCCGTGGACAGGATCGCGTCGACCGGCTCGACCGGCAGGGGCCGGCCGAGGTCGGCCAGGACGAACTCGACCCGGCCGCCGGAGGGCGCGAGCCGCCGCCGGGCCGCCTCCAGCATGGCCGGCGAGGCATCCAGGGCGACCACCCGGCCGCGGGGCAGGCGGCGAAGCAGCAGCTCGGTCACCCGCCCGGTGCCGCAGCCGGCGTCGAGCACCCGCTCGTCGCCGGTCAGCTCGAGCCGGTCCACCACGCTGCCGCCCCAGCGCACCTGCGGGTCGGACACCCGGTCGTAGGTGGCGGCGTCCCAGTCGGCGGTCATGCGGCCAGTCTGCCGGATGCGCCCGTCAAGCGTCGGCGGGCAGGAGCCGGAAGGCCCGGTCCTCCAGGGACCGGATGGCTCGAAAGTGGCGTTCGTCGAGCGTCAGGATCCGGTCACAGCCAAACCTCGCGGCGAGCACCACGATCGACGCATCGGCGAGGCCGAGGTTGAGGTCGCGGTACCGGGCGAGCACGCCGATGGCCTGGCCGATGTCCGCGTCGTCGAACGGGGCGAGCAGGTAGGCGCCCCGTGCCACTTCGCGGAGCAACGCGAGCTCGGCGTGGACACCGACCCTGGTCGACAGCAGGTAGTCGAGCTCGGCAAGCACGAACGGCGAGAGCACGAACGGGCCGCGGTCTTCCTCGATCGCTCGCCGGGCAGCTTCGTGCTGGCGCTGCGCTGCGTCCAGGGCGGCCAGGAGCCCGCTCGTGTCGAGGAGGATCACTCCCCGAACCCGGCCAGGGCGTCATCGACCCGCTCGGCCAACAGCGGATCGGGCCCATGCACCAGCGGAAGTCTGGGTCGAGGCTGCTCCTGGCTGGCTACCAGGCGCTCGATGGCGAGCCGGATCAGCGCCGCCTCCGAGCGGCCCTGCTCGGCAGCCAGCCGAGCAAGTTCACGCTTCAGTGGCGCGGGGAGGTAGACCGTCGTCTTCTCCATGAACGTATGGTAGTACATACCATACGTTCATGGAGGCTTGTGGCCGCGGTTGTTTGCCCGCCGGATCGGCGTGGAAGTGCCGCCCGACCAGGCCGTGGGGGGCAGGCGCCGTTCGCGTGGACCGTGATCGGCGGCATCGCGCACGCGACCGGGCGCCTGGCGCTCGGCACCGGCGTCACCTGCCCGACCACGCGCTACCATCCGGCCATCGTGGTCCAGGCGGCGGCCACCGCCGCGGCAATGATGCCCGGACGCTTCTTCCTCGGCGTCGGCAGCGGCGAGAACCTGAACGAGCACGTCTTCTACGAGCGGGAGGTGCTGCCCAAGCTGCGCTGAGCACGTGCAGGTGGCCGGCCGCCTCGCGCCAGGGCCGGGCGCGCCAGGATCGGCCGCCTGCGCCAGTGCCCGGCGGCGCCAGGGCCGGGCGCCAGGGCCGGGCGCCAGGGCCGGGCGGCGCGGCACTATCTGGCCGTGGCGGCGGTCGGCTCGCCGGCCGGTGCCGGCGCGGCGTCCTGGATGCGCCGCAGGGAGCGGACCCCGGAGCCCAGGGCGGGCAGGACGGCGAGCAGGCCGCCGACGGCGCCGAGCCACAGGGTGGGGCGCAGCCCGATGGCGCTGCCGAGGGCGCCGCCGACCAGCGACCCGACGGGGATCGTGCCCCAGACCATGAAGCGCATGGTGGCGTTCATGCGGCCGAGCAGGGTGGGAGGCGTGATCGTCTGGCGCAGGCTGACCTGGTTGACGTTGTAGACGACTCCGCCGAACGCGATGGCGAACCATCCGGCGACCAGCAGCGGGATCGGGGCGCCGACCGGGGCCAGGGGGAGCAGCAGCGCGCCCAGGCCGCTCGCGGCGATCGCGCCCACGATGGTGGGGCCGAGCCCGAGCCAGGCGGCGAGCCGCCCGGACAGGACCGCGCCGAGCAGGAAGCCGACGTTGCCCGCGGCGAGCACGAGCCCGATGGTGCCGGCGGTGAAGTCGAGGCGGCGGACCATGTAGACGAGCAGGGCGACCTGAACGATCTGGGCGAACAGGTTGGAGGTCGCCGTGGTCAGCGCGATCGGGCGGAGCAGCGGGTGGCGCAGCACGTAGCGGAGCCCCTCGGCGATGTCCGCGCGCATGCGGCCCCGCCGGGCGCTCGCGGAGCGGGCGCCGGCCGACCGGGCGCCGGTGGACCGGGCGCCAACCCGCCGGGCGCCAACCCGCCGGGCGTCGCCCGGCTGGGCGCCAACCCGCCGGGCGGCAGGCAGCCCCTGCGGCGTGGGCTCGCCACGTCGGATGAGGCCGATGCACAGGGCGGAGGCGAGGAAGCTCGCCGCGTCGGTGAGCACGGCCGCCGGCGCGCCGACGAGCTGGATGAGGGCGCCGCCGACGCCGGGGCCAGCGATCTGGGCGCCCGAGCGGCTCACCTCCAGCTTGCCGTTGCCCTCCACGAGCTGCCCCGGCTCGACCAGGGCGGGCAGGTAGGACTGGTAGGCGACGTCGAAGAACACGGTGAGCACGCCGGCGCCGAAGGCGACCGCGTAGAGCTGGCCGATGGTGAGCACACCGAGCGCCCAGGCGACCGGGATCGAGGCCAGCGTGAGCGCGCGGCCGAGGTCGGCGGCGACCAGGATCGGCCGGCGGCGCAGGCGGTCGACCCAGACGCCGGCGGGCAGCCCGACCAGCAGGAAGGGGGCGAACTCGAGGGTCGACAGCAGGCCGACCTGGAAGGTGGACGCCCCGAGGAGCGAGAGCGCGATCAGCGGCAGGGCGAGCAGGGTGACCTGGCTGCCGAGCTGGCTGATGCTTTCGGCCGTCCAGAGCTTGAGGAAGTCGGCGTGGCCCCACAGGCTCCGCCTGTCACGTCCGCGCATCGCTCCTCCGGGTCAGCTCGTTGCTCCTCCGGTCAGCTCGTCGTCTGATGGCACGCCCGGTCGGCTGGTCGTGTCCAGTCGGCTGGTTACGTCCAGTTGGATGGCCGCGTCCGCCAGACGGTCACGTCCGGCGAGATCGTCACGCCCGGTCAGACGGCCACGCCGGCGAGAGATGGTCACGCCGGCGAGATCGCCAGGTCCGTCATACCGCTATTATGGATGATAGCCCATCGATTGATAGAGGTCAACTGGTAGACTGGCGTCCATGGAACGGCGACCGGCGACGCCCGCAGAGGCCAAAGCGCTCGCGCACCCGCTGCGCCTGCGCATCCTGCGCCTGTGCCTGGACGAGCCGCTGACCAACAAGCAGCTCGCCGAGCGGCTCGGCAAGGACCCCGGGACCACGCTGTACCACGTGCGGACGCTGGTCGACACCGGCTTCCTGGCCCCCGAGGACGTGCGGGTGGGCAGGTCGGGGGCGCTGGAGCGCCCCTACCGGGCCACCGGCAAGTCCTGGATGGTCGACGTGGCCGAGGGCGGGCCGGGCCTGGTGGTCGGGCTGGCGGCCCTCGAGGCCTTCCGGGCGGAGGTGTACGAGGCCGGGGATCAGGCCGACCTGACCACCACCCGTGCCGCCCTGCGCCTCGGGCCGGCCGCCCGCGCCGAGCTCCTGCAGCGCCTCGGCGCCGTCGCCGACGAGTTCTCGCAGCGGGTGGAGCCGGACGGCGAGGCGCTCGGGCTGTTCATCGGCCTGCACCGCCGCGCAGCCGGCGGCCCCCCGCCGGCCCGCACCGCCGAGCCGGCCCGCACCGCCGAGCCGGCCCGCACCGACCGGCACCGGCGGGCGGTCGGCGCCCCCCGGCCGCCCGCCGACGGTGGGCCGGATCAGGCCCGGCCGGGGCGGACCAGGCCGACCTCGTAGGCGAGGATCACCGCGTGGATCCGGTCGCGCAGGCCGAGCTTGGCGAGCACGTTGCCGACATGGGTCTTGACCGTGTGCTCGCTGACGACCAGGGCGTCGGCGATCTCGGCGTTGGACAGCCCCCGCGCCAGCAGCTCCAAGGTCTCCAGCTCGCGCGCCGTGAGCGCGCGCAGGGCATCCGCCGGCGGCGCGCCGGGCGGCGGACGGCGGGCGAACTCGGCGATCAGCCGGCGGGTGATGCTCGGCGCGAGCAGCGCATCCCCGGCGGCGACCACCCGCACGGCCTGCACCAGGTCCTCGCGGGGCAGGTCCTTGAGCAGGAAGCCGCTCGCGCCGGCGCGGAGCGCCTCGTAGACGTAGTCGTCCAGGTCGAAGGTGGTCAGGATGATCACCCGGGTCGGCGGGGCCCCGCCAGGGCTGGCCACGCCAGGGCCGGCCACGCCAGGGGCGGCCACGCCAGGGCCGGCCACGCCGGGGCCGGCCAGGCGCCGGGTCGCCTCGAGCCCGTCCAGCCGCGGCATGCGGATGTCCATGAGAACGATGTCGGGCCGCAGCCGCCGGGCCGCCTCGACCGCGACCAGGCCGTCGCCCGCCTCGCCGACGACCTCCATGCCCGGCTGCGCCTCCAGGATCATGCGGAAGCCGGCCCGGACCAGGCTCTGGTCGTCCACCACCAGGATGCGGATCGGCTGCTCGGCCATTACGGCGCCGGCTCGACGGGCAGGCGGACGGTCACGGCGAAGCCGCCCTCGGGCCGCGGCCCGACCCGCAGCTGGCCGCCGAGCATCCCCACCCGCTCACGCATGCCGACCAGGCCATGACCGCCCGCCTGCCCGTCGCCGGCGGGTGCCGCGGCGGCGCGGCCGTCGTCGACGACCTCGAGGGTCAGGTCGTGCTCGCCGTAGCGCACCAGCACCCTGGCATGGGTCGGGCCGGCGTGCTTGACCGTGTTGGTGAGCGCCTCCTGCACGATGCGGTAGGCGGACAGGTCGACGCCGGCCGGCAGCGGCCTGGGCTCGCCCTGGACGACCAGCTCCACCGGCAGCCCGGCCTCGCGCACCTGCTCGACCAGCTCGGCCACCTCGTCCAGGCCGGGCTGCGGGGCGAGGCTCGGGATGGCCGTGTCGGCCTGACGCAGCACGCCGAGCAGCCGCCGCATCTCGGCGAGCGCCTGGCGGCCGGTGGCGCCGATCGACTCGAAGGCGGCCACCGCCCGGTCCGGGTCGCGGCGGGCGACCACCGGGCCGGCCTCGGCCTGGACCACCATCATGCTGACGTGGTGGGCGACCACGTCGTGCAGCTCCCGGGCGATGCGGGCGCGCTCCTGGGCGACCGCCCGCAGCGCCTCCTGCTCGCGCTCGCGCTCCAGCCGGGCGGCCCGGTCCTCGAGGCCGGCGGCGTGCTCGCGCCGCACCCGGGCGCTGTCGCCGAGCACCCACGCGCTCGCCAGGCCGAGGTAGATGAGCGCGGTGTTGAGCGGGTGGGCGTCGGCCGCCGGGATCAGCACCCCGACGAGCACCACCAGCGCGGTCACGCCGGCGGCGACGACCGCGGTGCGCCGCCGCGTGTAGGCGGCCACGCTGTAGACGGCGACCACGGCACCGAACGACACCGGCGGGTCGGGGTAGGGCAGGACGCCATAGACGGTGGCCGCGATGCCGCAGACGCTCCACACGATCACGGGGCGGCGGCGGCGGACGGCCAGCGGCAGCGTCTCTGCCAGCACCAGCGCCACGCCCAGCGGCCGCGGCCCCCAGCCGGTGCAGTCGCAGGGGGTGAACGCCAGCACGGCGAGCGACGCCAGCGCCAGCAGGACGGCGAGCAGGCCGTCGACCACCAGGGGGTCGGCGCCGCGGACCCAGCCGGCCGGCCAGGCCGGCGCATCGTGTGGCCGCGGCGGTGGCCGGCTCGAGCGCATGCGCCAAGTATCGGGCCGGATGGGCGCTCCGCGCCCTCCCCCGCACGGGCGATCTTCGGTGGGCGATCTTCGGCGCTGCGCCACGCCGCGGTCCCGCCGGGCGGCGCACCGCCCCGGGAACCGCCACATGGCCTGGATCGCCGCCGGGCGGTACCGTGCCGGCCATGACCCAGGCCCGCGCCGTCCGGCCGCGCGTCAGCGACGACGGTGTCACCTTCGGGCTGGCCGACGGCAAGGCCGGCCTGTCGGCGGCCTGGCTGTTCCAGGAGGTGGCCGTCCCACGCGGCGGCTGGGCCTTCGAGCGCACCGACGGCCGCTGGGAGCTGCGGTTTCCCCGCCCGCCGGTCGACCGCATGGAGTACCTGTTCGACCTGCTGTACGCGGACGGGCGCTCGGAGCTCGTGCCCGACCCGGGCAACCGGCTGCAGGCACCGGGACCGTTCGGCGACAAGTCGGTCATCGAGTTCCCTACCTACCGCCCGCCGGCCTGGACGCTCGAGACCCGGCGCGTCCCGGCCGGCCGCACCCGGGAGCTCGACCTCGACCTGCCGGCGCTCGGCGGGCGGCTGCGCGGGCTGCTGTGGAGCAGCGCCGGACTGGACCCCAGCGAGCGGGTCCCGCTGCTGGTGGCCGACGACGGGCTCGAGTACGCCCGCTACTCAGGGCTTTTGACCATGCTCGACCGCCTGGCGGCCCGCGGCGAGCTGCCGGCCATGCGGGCGGCCCTGCTGCACCCCATGCGGCGCGACGAGCACTACTCGGCCTCCCCGGCCTATGCCCGGGCGATGGCCGACGACATCCTGCCGCACCTCGGCCGGCTCGCGCCGATGCCGTCGGGCCGGCGCTTCCGCGTGGGCATGGGGGCAAGCCTCGGGGCGCTGGCCATGCTGCACTGCCACCGCCTGTACCCGTCGGCCTTCGGCGGCCTGTTCCTGCAGTCGGGCAGCTTCTTCCACCACCGCTACGACCCCCACGACGTCGGCTTCGAGCACTTCCAGCGCATCCGCCGGGCCATGGACCGGGTGCACGCCGAGCGGACCTGGGACCAGCCCATCCCGGTCGTGCTCACCTGCGGCGGGGTCGAGATGAACCTGCGCAACAACCGTGCGGTCGCGCTCACGCTGCGCAAGCAGGGCTATCCGGTCCGCTTCGTGCAGAGCCGGGACGCGCACAACTGGATCGCCTGGCGGGATATGTTCGACCCGCATCTGGTCGGCCTACTGAAGGAGCTGTGGCGATGAGGCGTGACTACTACGCGGTCCAGTCCGGCATCGGCACCGGCGGCGTGCTCGCCTACGGCTACTACGGCCGCCCGCTGCTGGTGTTCCCCTCCGACGGGGGCAGGTGCGGCGACTGGGAGGACCGGGGCATGGTCGACGCGGTCGGCGACCTCGTCGACGCCGGCCGGGTCAAGCTGTACTGCGTCGACAGCTACGACGCGTCGAGCTGGCGCAACTCGAGCCTCTCCCTGGAGGAACGGGCGCGCCGGCATGGCGGCTACGAGGACTGGGTCCTGAACCAGGTCGTGCCCCTCATCCACAACGACTGCCAGGGCACGCCGCAGGTGATGCTGGCCGGGTGCAGCTTCGGCGCCTACCATGCCGCGAACTTCGCGCTCAAGCAGGCCGACCTGTTCCCGCTGGCCATCTGCATGAGCGGCGTCTACGACGTGTCGGTCGTGGGCGGCGGCTGGGAGCGCGGCGACGCGGTGTACTTCAACAACCCCATGGACTACATGGTCCATGCGGACGGCGACCACCTCGACTGGCTGCGGCGCAGCACCCACCTGGTGCTCGTGTGCGGCCAGGGCATGTGGGAGGACACCACCGGCGCGCTGGAGGCGACCAAGGCGTTCGGCGGGCTGCTCGCCTCCAAGGGCATCTCCCACGAGCTCGACCTGTGGGGCCACGACGTGCCCCACGACTGGCCCTCGTGGCGGGCCCAGCTCGCCCACCACCTGCCGAGGTTCTGCTGAGCCGGGCGGAGGAGCACGATGACCAGACCACCGCTGCGGGTTCCCGCCGGCCGCTCCGAGCAGGCGGCGGTGCTGGTCGCGACGGCCAGCATCCCCGGGACGCTGCGGCCTTCGCTCATGCCACGCGGCGCCGTCGACCAGGGGATCGTGACCGGCGTCGCCATCACGATCGCCTACGAGACGACCGTGTTCGCCCACGACGTCCTGGAAGCGCTCGCACGGCGCCTGGCCGGGCGCCAGCGGCTCGCCCGGGCGCTCGCCCCAGCGTTCGCCCAAGCGACCGGCCAAGCGCTCGCCCCGGCGGACGAGGCGTCCTGGCGCAGGCTCCCCATCGCGGTCGACCTGGCCGCCACGGCCGCCGGCTTCGCGCTGCAGGCGACCTTCCGCCAGCGGCCGGGTGAGCGGCTGGCGCGCGGGCTCGCCCGCACCGTCGGCCACTGGCTGTCGACGGCCGCGTCCGCCGGCGCCGCGGCCGGGGCGCTGCAGGAGCTGGTGGTGACGGCCAATCGGCAACGCCGTCGCCGCAGCGGCCACCACCGGCGGCTGCACTCGCTGCCGGTCGTGCTGCTCGCCGCCGGCGGGCTCGCCAGCGCCCTGGAGCTGCGCCGCCACCACCAGGAAGCCCGAGACCCCCATCTCGGCAGCGCCGGACACCTGCGGGTGGGACCGTCGATGGGCAAGGCGCTCGGCGTCGCCGTGGCGGCCGACGCGGCCCTGGCGGTGTTCGCCGCGGGCGAGCAGGCCGTGGCCTCCGTGCTGGCCCAGCGCATGGCCCGCACGCTTCCCGGTCCACCCGCCCGCTGGCGGCCGGTCGGCCACCTCGCCTCGCTGGCCGCGCTCGCCGCCACGCTCCAGCTCTTCATGCACCGCTTCAGCACGCGCATCGAGCAGAGCGCCAGCCTGATCGAGCCGGCGGTCCGGGACCGCCTGCCGACCTCCCCGCTGGTGAGCGGCGGCCCTGGCAGCCGCGTCGGCTGGGAGACACTTGGGCAGCAGGGCCGGCGCTACGTCGCCTCGGTGCTCACCATCGACCAGATCGCCGAGGTCATGGGCTCCCCGGCCGTGGCCGAGCCGATCCGGCTGTACGTCGGTCTGGACAGCGCCCCGACCGAGGCCGACCGGGTGCGGCTGGCGATGGACGAGCTCGAGCGCGTCGCGGCGTTCGAGCGGGCGCTGCTCGTGGTGATCTCACCGACCGGCACCGGCTACGTCAACTACGTCGCCGTGGAGGCCGTGGAGTACCTGACGCGCGGGGACGTGGCGTGCGTCGCGCTGCAGTACTCCAAGCGTCCGTCGCCCCTGTCGCTGGACCGCGTGGGGCGGGGCCGCCACCATCACCGCATGCTGCTCCAGGCGATCCACGCGCGGCTCGGCGAGCGCCCACCGGCCCGGCGGGGACGCCTGGCGCTGTTCGGCGAGAGCCTTGGCGCGCACACCAGCCAGGACGCCTTCCTGCACCGCGGCACCCGCGGCCTGCTCGGGCGGGGCGTCGACCGGGCGCTGTGGATCGGCACGCCGTACGG
This sequence comes from Actinomycetes bacterium, assembly GCA_044870185.1. Classification (GTDB taxonomy): domain Bacteria; phylum Actinomycetota; class CALGFH01; order CALGFH01; family CALGFH01; genus JBIOYL01. The sequence goes on from JBIOYL010000044.1 coordinate 17,290, forward strand.
CAGCGCCTGGAAGCGTCAGGTGCTGGCCGGCGGCGCCGACCCCGACGTCGACCGCTCCCTCGTCGGCATCTTCGACCATTTCGAACAGGTCGAACGGCTCGATCCTGCGGCGCGGCGGCGGCTGCGCTACTTCATGGTCACCCACGACAACGACGCGGTCGCCAAGTTCGGCCTCGACCTGCTCGTCCAGGCGCCCGACTGGCTCGGCGACCGCGCGAGCAGGTCCCCGACCGTCCCGTGCAGCCAGCGCTGGAGCACGCCGGTCACCTTCCTGCAGACGCTGGTCGACATGAAGAACGCGATGCACGTCGTGCCGGGCCGCTTCGAGGCCAACGGGCACGACTACCGCGCCGACCTGGCCCGGTTCGTGCGCGAGGCCTACGCCCTGGACGCGACCGACCGGCAGATGGCCGCGATCGAGGCGGCGCTGCGCGCCAACGAGCGCGCCCGCCGCCAGTGGCTCGACCGGCACCCGGCCGCACCGCCCCCCGGCCCGTGAACGGTGCTCGCCCCCACGCTCCACACGTCGAAGCGGCCTGGCCAGCAGCGCGCGGCCGCGCCGCCCTCCAGCGCTAATCGAGGCAGGTCACCGTCTTGAATGGTTCATCCGGAAGCCACTCCGGTGGGTCCGTGGAGGACGTGTGCCCCGAGCCGGGGAGCGGTATCCGCATCGTGAGCTGCAGCTTGCCCGAACCACCCGCCTGGACGTCGAGCACCGGCGTTATGGTCTCGCCGTGGACATAGGCCAGGACCGCGTTCCGTAGGAACTCGGAGATGGACTGTCCAGCCTGGTCGGCGAGATCCTCGATCAGGTTGAGCTGGTCGGAGGGCAACCTGAACGACACGACCTCGCTGCGGGTGGGCTGGACCTTCACCTCCGTCGGCCTGTCCTCCCACTCGTCCGGGTCGCCGCGGCGCTCGTACAGCTCCTGCGCCAGCTGCTGATCGCTCATCCGTGACACCACGCCTCTCTGGACGTCAGCTTGCGGCTCGAAAGGGAAGCACGCCCAAGTTCCGAACTCGGAAGCTGACCGTTCGTATCTTGCCGCCGGCGACTTGGGCCACCAAGCGATAACCGCCGGCCTTGGGGAACTGTGTGATCCCGTCAATCGCTAGTACCGCCCGCTGATCCGCTCCGTGCTGAACCCCTGGAGGCCGACCCACTTCCAGGTCTCCGTCCGCCCGGAACAGGGGCTCGCCTCCATCCTCATGCTCCATATGCACTTGGAGGTGGTGCTTGCGGTTCGTCTCCGTCCAGGGAACGAGCACACTGATGCCGATCCCGAAGTGCAGCGGCGTCGAAGGCCCCTCGGGAGTGAAGCTAAGTGCCGCGTCGTTCCACCCCGCTCCCGAGAGGTAGAGAAGACCGTTGTGAGCCTCTGCGTGGTTGGCGAGGATGACGAACTCGACCTCTGCCATGTACCCTGCCTCCGTGTAGACATTTGTAAACTACGTGTACCATGATACCAGCTCCGAGGGGAGTAGTAACTTGCCGCCGCCGGTCATCAGGGGCTGGGCGTGGCCAGAACAGGACCTTAGCGAACTGGCCAACCACGGCCTCTCACGTCGGATCGTCCTGCAGGTCGCCCACGGGGCACCCAAGTTCCGCCGAAACAAGCGGCGTAGGGCGGCAAGTCATCAGATGATCGGCCCCGATCACGGCGGCCGCATGTGGACGGTCTGCATCGGAGAAGTGGCCGGGCAACCGGGCATCTGGCGAGCAAGGACCGGCTGGCCTGCCGAACCCGAAGACGTGGACTGGTACGGCAAGTGGTAGACGAGGCGATACGGGTCCGGCCAACTGCATCGCCCGCCGATGGCGCATCCTCAGATGGGCTGCTCAGCCGCCTCGCGGTCGCGGCCCGACCGCTACCCCGGGGGGCCGATCGGGACGCCGACGACGGTCTCGTCGGTCAGGTGCTCGACGACGGCGCGCAGGTCGCCGCCGCTGCGCTCGTGGACGGCGAGCTGACGGTCGGCGCTGGTCCCGTCCGCCAGGATCGTATGGACGTACTCCACGTCCTTGCGTGAGCCCAGCTCGTCGACCACGTCGTCGACGAACTCGAGCAGCTCGACGGCGAGGTCGCGCATGGGCACCTCGAGCTGCTTGCCGAAGTCGATCAGCTTGCCGTCGATGCCGTGGCGCATGGCCCGGAACTTGTTCTCGTGGATGAGCTGCGGGTCGTACTTGCGGAAGCCGAGGTTCTGGCGGCGCAGCTTGAGCAGCTTGGCGCAGACCGCCTGGATCAGGGCGGCGATGCAGATCACCTCGTCGACCTTGGTGCCGGCGTCGCAGATGCGGAACTCGATGGTCGGGTACTGCCAGTGGGGCCGCAGGTCCCACCAGACCTTCTTGCCGTTGTCGATGCAGTTGGTCCTGACCAGCAGCTCGACGTAGGCGTCGAACTGGCCGTGGGAGCTGAACTCGGGCGGGATGCCGGTGCGCGGGAAGCGCGACCAGACCACGCAGCGGTAGGACTTCAGGCCGGTGCGGCGTCCGGCCCAAAACGGGCTCGAGGTCGACAGGGCGAGCAGGTGGGGCAGGAAGTAGCGCGCCTCGTTCATGACCTCGATGCGCGCGTCCCGGCCCGGGATGCCCACGTGCACGTGCATGCCGAAGATCAGCAGCTCCCGGACCAGGTCCTGCAGCTCGTCCTCGAGCACCTTGTAGCGCTCCAGCTCGGTCACCCGCTGGTCCTGCCAGTGCGAGAACGGGTGCGTGCCGGCCGAGACGATGCGCAGCCCGGCGGGGTTGAGCAGGCCGGCCAGTGCCCCGCGCAAGCGCACGACCTCGGCCCGCGCCTCGTCGGTCGACTGGCAGATCTTGGTGCCCACCTCGACCACCGACTGCAGCATCTCCGGCTTGACGTCCTCGCCGAGCAGCGGCTTGGCGACGCCGAGCAGCTCGTCGATGTGCGCGCGCAGCTCGCCGGCCTGGTCGACGATCTGGAACTCCTCCTCGATCCCGATGGTGAGCGGCTGGTCGGTCATCGCGCTCCCTCCACCACGTAGGCGGGCACGATGCTGCCCGCGCCGGCGGTCACGTTGAGCAGGGCCGAGCTGGACAGCCGGTTGAGCAGGCCGGCCACCTTCCCGTCGAACAGGTAGGGGTCGGAGTCGACCGCGAAGTCGAGCAGGCGCACGCCTTCCAGCGCCACCGGGAACAGCTCGCGCGGCACCGGGACGGCCTCCTGGACGACGTAGGACTGCCTGAGCGCGACGGTGACCGCCTGCTCCCACTCATGGTCGTCCACCGCCCAGCCGAGCACCACCCCCTTGCCGCCGTACTCGTCGTTGGGCTTCAGCACGAGCTCGTGGCGGCGCAGCGTGATGTAGGCGGCCAGGTCGGCGATCGGCTGGCCGTGCCGGCTGGTCGGGCCCTCCCGGACCCGGCGGGTCCAGGGGACGTGGCGCTCGATCGCCTCGCGCTGGCTGGGCGTGTACAGCGAGGCGTAGCGCTCGTCCGACAGCAGCGCCAGGCTCATCTTCTTGTGCAGCAGCTTGGCCCGGAAGGTGTTGACGACACAGGCGGCGCCGGCCAGGTAGGCGTCGCGCAGCGCGTGGTGGGCCTCGTCCTCGGTGGCGAGCAGTTCGCTGGTCAGCACCCGCCGGTACACCAGGTTGACTGGCTGGCCGGCCGCGTACAGGGTGCCGCCGGCGAACTCGAGCTCGGCCGGCTCGCAGATGCAGGTGCGCACGCCCCGGCGCTCGAAGTAGTCGCGGAACATCTCGAACTCGGTGAGCGTCGGCAGGCCCTTCCAGTCGACGATCGCCACCACCGGGGTGGCGGCCCGCCCCCACGCCTGGAAGGCACGCAGCATCGTGTCGAGCTGGTGGTCGCGCACGTGCAGGGGGCGCAGGCGGTAGCGCTTGGCGAACGCCTGCATCACCGGCAGGGTCTCGAACACCTCGGCGAGCACGTCGCCGTAGGCGATGCCGGCCGGGGTCTCCGCGTTGTACTCGACGTAGCGGATCTCGTCGGCGAAGAAGCTGTCGAGCCGGGCCGTGGGCGACGACGAGCGGGCGCCCGGCTCGGCCAGCGCCAGCTCCTCCTCGCCGGGGGCGAGGTCCAGCTCGGCGCGCAGGTCGGCGTCGCCGAGCAGCGCGCGCTCCAGCGCCCCCAGCGCCGCGTGCACGCCCTCGGCTGCGCGCACCACCCGCTCGTAGCGGTCGGCGTCGTACAGCGCCGGGCGCAGCGCGACCGACAGCGGGTGCTCGCCGAAGTACAGGCGGTGCTGGTGCTGGCCCTCGGCGAGCAGCCCGCGGCTGTCGTCGGCGAGGGCCTGGTCCTCCAGCAGCTCGTGGTAGACCTTGACCGCGTCGTTCATACGAACCGCCACCAGCGCAGCTCACCGTGCCAGGGCGGCCTGCGATCGCCCCGCGCGTAGGCCAGGACCAGCTCGCTCATGTGGTGCAGCACCCAGGCGAACCCCTCCTCCTTGATGGAGAAGTTGTCGAAGTCGGGTGCCGGGTTCAGGAAGTCGATCGCGTACAGGGTGCCGCCGGAGACGGCGAACTCCATCGTGTCCACGTCGTAGCCGAGCGCGCCGGCGAGCTTGCGGCAGTCGGCGATGGTGCGCTCGCGCAGCTCGCCTTCGGGCGGGTTGTCGGTGACGTAGCGTTCGAAGAACGGCCGCCTGGGGTCGTAGCGGAACGGCAGCACGTCGTCGCCGATGACGATGCAGCGGAGATAGTCGTCCCAGTCGATGAACTGCTGCAGGATCATCGTCTTCTCGCCGGTCTGGTCGTAGGCGTGGATCAGCTCGTCGATCGATCGCACGACGTACACGTCGCGCCAGCCGCCGCCGGTGTTCGGCTTGAGCACGGCCGGCAGGCCGGTGTAGCCGACCATCCCCTCCCAGTCGAGCGGGTAGGTGAGGTTGCGCAGCGACCGCTTGGGGTCGATGTAGGGCACGTACTCCTTGTTCGGCAGCACGATCGTGCGGGGGACGGCGACGCCGAGCTTGCGGGCCAGGGTGCACTCGAAGAACTTCTCGTCCGCCTCCCACCAGAACGGGTCGTTGATCACCGCGGTCCCCAGCAGCGCGGCGCTCTTCAGGTAGGCGCGGTAGAACGGCACCTCGTGGGAGATGCGGTCGACGATCACGTCGTAGCGGGGCGGCTCCTCGAGCTCGCCGGCGCCGCCCAGCGAGCACATCTCGGCCCGGATACCATCGGCTTTGCCCTTGTCGTTGACGACGTCCAGGAATGGGATCGGGAACGTGTTCTCGACCCCGACGAGCAGGCCCACGACCTTTGCCATCTCGACCGATCAGCTCCTCTCGGCGACCGCGGCGGGGTGGGGGAGTTCTCCCCGCCAGCCGTCAGCTAATCAGAACTTGGAGCGCAGGGCGAGAGGATCGCCGTCACCTTGCGGCGCTGGGCGGGATGCCGGCCGTCAGGCGACCCGGCCCAGCGTGTGCTTGCTCGCCTCGGCGACCAGGCTGTCGAACAGCGCCTGCTGGCTCGGGTCCTCGGCCGCGGTCACCTCGGGGTGCCACTGCACCGCGAGCATCGCGCCACCCGGGCGCTCGACGGCCTCGACCAGCCCGTCCTCGGTCCACGCGCTGGCCACCAGGCCGTCGCCAAGGCGGTCGACGCCCTGGTGGTGGCGGGCGACGACCGACACCCGCGTGGCGCCCGAGACCTGGGCGAGCCGGCTGCCGGGCTGGATGCGGATCGAGTGGGTGACGGCCGTGCCCAGGTCGGGGTCGCCGTGGTCGCCTATGCCGTCCCGCTCCGGCAGGTGCTGGTGGAGCGTGCCGCCGAAGGCCACGTTGACGGCCTGCATGCCTCGGCAGATGCCCAGCAGCGGCAGGCCGAGCCGTGCGCAGGCGCGCACCAGGTCGAGCTCCAGGCCGTCGCGGTCCGGCTGCACGTCGGCGGTGGTCGGGTGTGGCTCGGCGCCGTAGTGGGATGGATGCAGGTCGCCGCCCCCGGTCAGCAGCACCCCGTCGAAGCAGGCGAGCACCTCGCCGGCCGGCGCCGGGTCGGGCGCCGGGATGAGCACCGGCCGGCCCCCGGCCCGCCGGATCGCCGCGATGTACGTCTCGGCTACCGCGAACGCGCCCGGACGCCAGTTGCGGATGGCGCCCTGCTCGACGTGGGCGGTCGGGACGGCGATCAGCGGGGCCGGCATGGTCGAGCGCTCTCCTTGTCAGCGGTCGGCAGGCCAGGCGTGCCAGCCCATCCGACCAGAAGGCGACCGCATGACCTACGGCGGAAGGTCGCGTCCAGCAGGCGGGCGGCCTTGGGGGACGGCCGACGAGCGGCACTGGACGAGCGCGACACGCGAGATGTCAACACGTACAGTAGGCGGGTCCGACCGCCCGTGTCGAACAGGGCGCGTTCCCGCCGGGTCCCGCGAGCTGGTCAGATCACCTCGTTCTGCGCCTACACTCGCAGTACTCCCGTTAGGTCCCTGCCGCGATCTGTGAGGACTTCCCCGTGGTCATGACGGGGCTGATCGTGCTCAACCTCACCGTCGCGACCGAGTACTTGTGGTTCGTCTTCCCGCTGGTTGGCTGGGGCATCGGCCTGACCGCGCACTACCTGTTCGGCTGCGCTGGGCCGGTAAGGCCATCGCCGAGCGGCAGGAAAGGACCGAGCGGCGGGCCGCAGCGACCAGGCGGGCTGCCTGACGTTTGCCTCCCTGGCGCCATCCGACCATGCCGGCTGCGGTCGGTTCACAAGGCCGCAGCCGGCGCCGCGGCATCACCTCTGACGGAACGGAGGATCATCATGCCCACAGCTGACGTGTCGATCTCGTGGCTGGGTCACTCACGTGGCTGCTTGCCATCATCGCGGCCGGGTTCCTGGTGACCTGGGTGCTCACCGACCGGCTCGGCCTGCGCCGCACCCCCTACATCCTCCCCCTCGCCCTGCTGACCGGGAGCCTCGCCTGGGGGTACCTGGCCTGGAGCGACACCAGCCTGGGCGACTTCCTGACTGCTCAGTGGGGCTGGGGCGTGCTCGGCGCGGCCGTCACCGGCACGATCCTTGCCGCCCTGATGCGCGCCCAGCCGAGCGGCCTCCGCCCCGATGGGTGGCGCCTGGCCGGCACCCTGGCCTGGGAAGGCGTCGTGTACGGCACCACCGAGGGGCTGCTGCTGTCGGTGCTGCCGGTGCTGGTGGTCTGGCAGGCGTTCGCCGTGCACGGCTGGACCAGTGGAACCGGCAAGCCCCTGGTGGCCGGGACCGCTGCGATCCTGGCCAGCCTGGCCATGATCGTCATCCACCACCTGGGCTACCGGGGCTTCCGCGACCCGGCGGTCCTGGGCACGGTGCTGGGCGGCTGCGGGCTGCTGAGCCTGGCCTACCTGCTGACGGCCAGTCCGCTGGCGGCCGTGGGCGGCCACATCATCCTGCACATGGCGGCCAACCTCCATGGCGTGGAGCTGGCCCCCTACGCCGACGGCGCCGTCCCCATCGAGCACCGCCCAACACGGATCAGGACGCTCACGCCGGCCTCGTGAGGACGCCGGGTCGCCGACACTGCGACCGGCAGCGCAGACCGGCGCGGCAGCCTGCATGCCGCCACCGCTCGGGACGGTGACGAGCCGCCCGCGCCCTCCGGCGCCCGCTGAACGAGGCAGTGGTCACCGAGGGCGCGTCTTGACGTGCTCGATGGGGCCGTCGGTGGACTCCAGCATCCAGCGCGCCTCGATCTCGGCCGGTGCGTCGCAGGCGCGGTCGGGGCAGGACAGGAGCTCGGCAGCTGCTCCCCGGCCCGCCCTGACAGGTACAGTGGCTGCGTGAACGAACCGGCCGCCCGCCGCCCGAGCGATCTTCCCGACCGCCGCCTGGACTATCCCGCCGCCCGCCGCCTGGACCTGGTCGAGGTCCTGCACGGCGTCCGGGTCGCCGACCCCTACCGCTGGCTGGAGAACCACGACGCGCAGGCGACCCGCGCCTGGGGCCAAGCCCAGGACGAGCTGGCCCGCGCCTGGCTGGACGGCCTGCCCGGCCGGGCCGCCCTGGGCGAGCGCCTGCACGAGCTGCTCGGCGCCGGCCTCGTCACCGTCCCGGTGCTGCGCGGGGAGCGCGCGTTCTTCGAGCGCCGGGCCGGCGATCAGCAGCACCCCGTCCTGGTCGTGCGTGAGGGCGACAGCGAGCGGGTGCTGATCGACCCGAGCGCGCTCAGCGACGACGACACGGTCACGCTGGACGCCTGGGTGCCCTCGATCGAGGGCACCCGCCTGGCCTACTGGCTGTCGGACAGCGGGGACGAGGAGGCCACGCTGCGGGTGCTGGACGTGGCCAGCGGCGAGCTCCTCGACGGCCCCATCGACCGGACCCGCTACTGTCCCCTGGCCTGGCTGCCCGGCGGCGAGACGTACTTCTACGGCCGCCGGCTCCCGCCCGAGGCGGTCCCGGAGGGCGAGGCGAGCTTCCACCGCCGCGTCTGGCTGCGCCGCATCGGCACCGACCCGGCCGCCGACGTGCTCGTGTTCGGCGAGGGGCGGGACAAGACCGAGTACCACTCGCTCGAGCTGTCCCGGGACGGCCGCTGGCTCGTCGTCGGCGCCGAGGCCGGCACCGCCCCCCGCAACGACCTGTACATCGCCGACCTGCACGCCGGCGGCGCGCTGCGCACGATCCAGCAGGGGCTGGACGCCCAGACCTGGGGCGGGGTGCGCCACGACGGGCGCCTGTACCTGCTCACCAACCTGGACGCGCCCCGCTTCCGGCTGGCCGTCGCCGACCCGGCCCGCCCCGAGCCCGAGCACTGGCGCGACCTGGTCGCCGAGTCCGAGGACGTGCTCGAGGGCTTCGCGGTCGCCCGCGACGCCGTCGTCGTCGCGGGCACGCGGCATGCGGTCGGCCACGTCCGCGTCCACGACCGGGCCGGCGGCGCCTGCCGGGCCGAGGTCGAGCTGCCCGGGCTCGGCTCGGTCCTTGGTGTCTCGGCCCATCCCGAGGGCCGCGACGACGTCTTCTTCGGCTACAGCGACTTCTCGACCCCACCCCGGGTCTACCGCTGCTCGACGCGGCCGGCGCCGCCCGAGGACGACCGGGGCTCGGGCGGCGCCCGGGCTGGGCGTGACGGCGGCGCGCCGGCCTCGCCGCTGCCGGCCGGCGGGCCGACGCTGGAGCTGGACGCGCCCGGCCGCCTCGACGCCAACGAGCCGGTCGCCAGCCAGCCGGTGACCGACCAGCTGGTGGCCGGCCAGGAGGTCTACCGTTCCAAGGACGGCACCGAGGTGCGCATGTTCGTGCTGCGCCGCGCGGACCTCGCCCCCGGCGGGCCACGCCCGACCATCCTGTACGGCTACGGTGGCTTCGACGTGGCCCTCACCCCCGCCTACAACGCCCAGCTCACCGCCTGGGTCGAGCGGGGCGGCGTGTACGCGATCGCCAACCTGCGCGGGGGCAGCGAGGAGGGCGAGGCGTGGCACCGGGCCGGCATGCGCGAGCACAAGCAGAACGTCTTCGACGACTTCATCGCGGCCGCCGAGCACCTGGTCGCCACCGGCATCACCACCCCCGGCCAGCTCGGCATCTACGGCGGCAGCAACGGCGGCCTGCTCGTCGGCGCGGCGCTGACCCAGCGCCCGGACCTGTTCGCCGCCGCCGTGTGCAGCGCGCCGCTGCTCGACATGGTGCGCTACGAGCGTTTCGGCTACGGCGAGACCTGGAACGACGAGTACGGCCGGGCCGACGACCCGGTGGAGTTCGGCTGGCTGTACGGCTACTCGCCCTACCATCACGTGGTGGCGGGGACCGCGTACCCGGCCGTGCTGTTCACCGTGTTCGAGTCCGACACCCGAGTCGACCCGATGCACGCGCGCAAGCTGTGCGCCGCCCTGCAGTGGGCGACCGCCTCGCCGCGCCCGATCCTGCTGCGGCGCGAGCAGCGCGTCGGCCACGGGGCCAGGTCGGTGAACCGCACCGCCGAGCTGGCCGTCGACATCCTGAGCTTCTTCGCCGCCCGCCTGGGCCTGCCCCTTGCGTGAGCGCGAGCCCACTCGTGGGCGTGGCTTCCTGCGCGAGCCCGCGACGGGTCAATGCCTGGTCGAAGCCGGCCAGCTCGCTTTCTCTGGTCCTCACGACTGGATGCCGGTGAGGCGCAGGGCCTCCTGCCGATCGCGGCAGTCGCGCAGGGCGACGACCCGCCCGTCGCGCACCGTGAACACGCTGTAGGCGCGGTCGTCCCCGGGCCGGCCGTAGGAGGCGGCGACCCCTGGAGTCCGCACGCCGACCATGACGAGCTCGCCGTTGGCGGCGACCTCGTCGAGCTCGACCCGCAAGCCGCGCTCGGCCCAGACCCGCAGCACGTGCTCCAGCTCGTGACGGCCGTGGCAGACCTGCGGGGTAGGGTGCTCGAGTGCGGGATCCAGGTACGCCCACTCCAGGTCCAGGTCGACGAACTGCAGCATCGTCGCCAGATCGCCGCTGGCGTAGGCCTGGTACGCGCGTCGAATCAGGTCCGCGTTCTCGTTCGACATGCTGGTACTCCTCCTCCTGCGTCATCACTTGACGGGGTCGCCTTGCAGCACAAGGGTCGCTTGACGCCCGCCGCGCCAAGGCGCCAGTGGCACCGTCCGTGTCCGGCTCGTGAGGAGCAGGCTACGTCGCTGCCGAGAAGACGACGTATGCTCAACCGATGAAGCGATTGCAGATCATGATCGACGAGGACCTCGACGCCGAGCTTGGCCGGCTGGCAGCCGACCGGGGCACGCCGAAGGCAGCGTTGATCCGCGCATTCGTGCGGGACCGGCTTCGGCCGCTCCCGCCGCTGTCGGCCGATCCGCTCGGGTGCATGGCCGGCGCCGACGACTTCGAGCCAGCCGGCGTCGATGACGTCGTCTACGGATGATCTTCGTCGACACCTCCTTCTGGGTCGCCCTGCGAGACCGGCGGGATGCTCGGCACGCCGAGGCGGTGCGGCTGCTCGGCGAGCACACGGACCGCTGGCTGGTGACCTCCAATCACGTGCGCGGCGAGACGCGGACGTTCCTACGCCGGCGCGCGGGGCATCGGTCGGCGGTGGACTTCCTGGGACGCCGGACCATGCGCCTCGGCGCCACGGCGCCTGCGCCCCTTGCGGGGCCGTACCTGGTGACTCCTCTGTCGCCTGAAGGCGACAGCTTCTCAGGCCGCTTGCGCGGCCTGACGGGCAAGCCCTGCCCGGAGAATATTGCCCGCCGCGTTCACATCCGCGTGGGCAGCATGCCCACACGCCACACAGCAGAACACGGCCTGGCTGGGGCGGTTCTCCGCCGCCACCTGCCCGCAGTCGGGGCAGGTGCGGGAGGTGTTGCGGGGGTCCACCATGAGCAGCTTGCGACCGGCGCTTGCAGCCTTGTGCGCAAGCACTGTGAGGAACACCCCCCAGCCCGCATCCAGGATCGACCGGTTCAACCCCGCTTTCTGCGCCACGCCGGTGCCCGGCGCCTCCGCAGTACCGGACGCCGAGCGCGTCATGTTGGCAATCTGCAATGCCTCATGGACGAGCAGGTCGTAGCGACGCACCAGGCCAAGGGCGACCTTGTGGGCGTGGTCGCGGCGCTGCCGGCGAAGCTT
>JBIOYL010000045.1:0-15522 GCA_044870185.1 Actinomycetes bacterium
ACGCTGCGTGGACGTTGCCCCAGCGGCCGGCGAGGCCGCTCAACAACACGACTTGGAGATCTCCTACGAGAAGACGGCGGCGGCTCGTGGGCGCTCGGTGGACGCCGCGCCTCGTCTCTGTCGCCTCGCCAGACGACGAAAGGAGCTGATCAGCAGGAACTTCCTGAAGCCCTCTCGCGGACTCGAACCGCGGACCCCCTCCTTACCATGGGCCGCAATGGACGAAGGCGCGTCGGCCTGAGAACATGGACCGGACCTGCCACAGTTCATCGTCGCGGTCTCCAGCCCGGCGACAGCTCGTCGCGTTGTATGCTCAACGCCGCCTCCGACGCATCTTGGTGCGCAAATATTCTGTGCCATGATGCGTCGATGCGAACGACCGTGAGCATCGATCCCGACCTGGCGGCCAAGCTTCGAAGGATCGCCCGGGAGCGGGACATCTCCTTCAAGGAAGCCCTCAACGCCGCGCTTCGGGCCGGACTGGCCGCGCAAGCCGGCACGGCACGTCCCTACCGTCTGCGGGCGTGCCGTCTCGGCCTGCGAGCCGGGATCGAGCTCGACAAGGCGCTCCGTGTGGCCTCGTCCCTGGAGGATGAGGAGACCGTCCGCAAGCTCGAGCTCCGCAAGTGAAGCTCACGGACGTGAACCTGCTGCTGTACGCGCTCGACTCGGCGGCCCCGCGGCATCGGGCGGCTCGGGTGGCTGGAGGAGCAGCTGTCGGGGGCCGAGACGTTCGCCTTCACCTGGTGGTGCTGCTGGCATTCCTACGGCTCAGCACGAACCCGCGCGTCTTCGACCGGCCGCTCGACCCGGCCGAGGCGTTCGACGTCGTCGACGGCTGGCTCGCGCAGCCGTGCGCGACGGTCGTGCATCCAACCGACCGGCACGTGGCCGTGCTGCGGGAGCTGCTCGCGCCGCTCGGCACCGCGGGCAACCTCACCACCGACGCGCACCTGGCGGCGCTTGCGCTCGAGCACGGTGCCGAGCTCTGCTCGTCCGACTCGGACTTCTCGCGCTTTCCTGGGCTCCGCAGGAACGACCCGCTCGGCCCCTGACCGGCGTGGCGCGGCAGCCCCGCAAGTGGGACGGTCGAGGGTGCCTGCGATGGCAACGACCCCCGCCGCCGGAGCCTACGAGGGGGTCGGCTTGAGCGCGACGCCCAGCGGGCGGCGCCGCTCGACCCGGCCGAGCAGCAGGACGTGCACCGCGAACAGGATGATCGCGGCGCCCAGGAACAGCAGGCTCGGCAGCTTGGGCGCGCCCGGGTCGCGGTAGGCGAACGTGGCGACCGGGGCGATGTTCGGCTTGGTCAGCCCCGAGCCGGCCGGCGGCTGCTTGGGGGAGATGACGATGGCGGCCAGCTCGGTGCCCTTCTGGGTCGTATAGAAGACCTTGGCATCCAGGTTGGTGACGTCGAGCTCCTTGGAGGAGTCGGTGATCTTCTTGTTGGTGGTTTCGATCAGCGTCTGCAACGCGGCCTGCTTGGCCGTGTCCAGGTCCGCCTTGAGGGCCTCCTGCTTGGCCGGCAGGGTCCCGCCGCCCGCGGGCTCCTCCGGGGTGACCTGCCAGCCGTTGCCGGCCCTGCCCGCAAAGCTCCTGACCGCGTCGTAGGTGGCGGCGGTCGAGCTGGTGGCCGTGAAGAACTTGAACGACGGGTCGGTGCCCTTCGGGCCGGTCAGCGCCGGCGTCCCGGGCAGGCCGAAGCTCCAGGTCGCCGACAGGAAGATCAGGAACCCGAAGAAGGCGGTCCCCGCGATCAGATAGCCCTTGAGCGCGCCGAAGTTGGCGGCGAGCAGCATGAAGACCGACCCCGGCAGCAGCAGGAAGCCGATCACGAGGATGAGCGCACCCTTCACGCGAGGTCTGCCTCCTTGATGCGAACGCGCGGCATGCGGACGGGCGGTGCGGGCCGGCCCTGCAGGGCCGCCCTACAGCAGGCGCCGGCTCGGGCCGTCCGGCGGGCCCGACGCCTTGAACTGCAGCTGTGGACGTTTCTTGTTGTCGCTCTGGATCGTCAGGAGATAGTTCACCAGGTTGGTGATCTGCTGGTCGTTCATGGGGCCGCCGTAGCGGATGCCCCAGGTCGGCATGGGCGTGGGCGGCCGGCCGTGCTGGATGGTGTCCCAGGCGACCGCGGCGACGTCCTGGCCCTGGTGGCGCTGCCAGATCTCGTGCAGGTTGGGGACCGGGTAGTCGGCCGGCTTGGCGCCCGGTTGGTTGGGGAAGACGTAGCGCTTGACCACGCCGCCCTGGGCGCCTGCGCCGTGGCAGCGGGCGCAGAACTGCTCGAAGGTGGCCCGCCCCTCCTCCACCGACTTGGCGGCCAGCTCCTGCTTGGCCTTGGCCTGGCGGCTCGGCTCCTGCAGGTACAGGATGGGCATGAGGATGGCCAGCGCCAGGGTCAGCCCCGCGCCGGCGAGCTGGTAGCGCTCCAGCAGCCGGCCCTCCAGCGGCTCGTCGGCCGGCCCCGGCCGGCGTGACGGCGGCACCCCGGGGCCGGCCTCCTTGGCCTTCTGCCGGCCGAGCCAGAGGAAGTAGATGCCGGCGGCCAGGATGAAGATGGCCGCCAGGAACAGCAGGACGAGGACGAGGCCCTTGCTCACGCGCTCCCGCCCCCGATGGAGATGCAGTGCGGCCCCTCGAGCTCCTGCCCGGTGGTGTTGGTGCCGCGCGGCGGGCCGGTGACGAGCTTGGAGGTGTCGACCACGACCTGGTCGCCCTGCAGGGTGATCGGGAAGCGGTCCAGGCCGCGAGGGGCCGGCCCCTCCTTGTACTCACCGGCCTGGTTGTACTTGGAGCCGTGGCAGGGGCACTCCCACCACTGCGAGCTGGCGCACCAGGGCACCCGGCAGCCGAGGTGCACGCAGCGCTGGTACAGGGCCATGTAGCCGCCCTCGGTCACGCCCTTGTAGATGGTGTTGGTGCCGTTGCCGTCGTAGGGGACGAGGTAGAAGCGGCCGTCGGGCACGTAGGCGTAGCCCTTGTTGGCGGTGATGTCGGCGTTGATCTTGGCCTTGGTGCCCGCCTTGATCTTGGTGCCGAAGCCCTCGGTCAGGTTCGGCCACAGGAAGAACACGGTGCCCGCCCCGAAGCCGGCGATGCTGGCCCCGAGCGCCGCCAGCCAGGTCGTGCGCAGGAACGAGCGCCGGCTCACCTGGGGCTTGCGGGCTGCCGGCCGGGGTGTGGCCGGGGGGACCCCCGAGGTCGTCGCCATGACTGCGATGTTCCTTTCTCGTGTCGCGCTAGAGCTCGAAGAAGACGCAGGTGCCGCTGACGGCGGTCCCGCCGCAGTTGGTGTGCCAGGGCCACACCCAGTTGAAGCCCGGCCCGCGGAAGAACGAGCCGTCGATCACCAGGATCGCCCAGAACATCAGGAACATGGTGAACAGCAGGATGGCCAGCTTGCGGTTCTCCGGGCGCGCCGACGGGTTCTTGTCGAAGTAGGGCGCGGCCGCGAGCAGGAGCAGGGCGATGCCCGGGATGGTCACGCCGGCCACCATCGGGTGGAAGTAGCGCAGCAGCTCCTGCAGGCCGAGGAAGTACCAGGGCGCCTTCGATGGGTTGGGCGTCAGGTTGGGGTTGGCCAGCTCCCGCAGCGGCGCGTTGACGAGCATCGAGAACAAGGTGACGAAGCCGAACATGGCGAAGGCGGCGACCGCCTCGCGGATCAGCAGGTGCGGCCAGACGTTGACCTTGTCCTCCTGGCGCGGCTCGGCACGCTGGATGCCCTCGGGCGGGACCATGGCGAGCAGCCGGTGGGTCTCGCCGAACTTGGCCGCCGCCCCGGCCTGGCCCGGCAGGTCCCGGGTCGCGACCGCCGCGGCCACCCGGGCGGCGCGCTCCTCGGGCGTCAGGCGGCGGCCGCCGTTGCCGGTCGGCACCGCCCGTGGGGCGGCCGGTGCCGGGGCGCCCGGGGCCGGGGCGCCCGGCGCCCGCGCGACCCCAGGCGGCGGCGCCGTCCCGGCGGCCGCCGCGGACGGTGCCGCCGCCACGGGCGCCTCGGCCGCCGCGGCGGCCGCCGGTGCCGGTGCCGTGGCGGCCGCGGCCGGCTGGGCGGCCTGGCCGTCGCCCGCGCCCTGCTGCAGCGACAGGCGGTTGGCGCCGCGGGCCTTGCGGGCGGCGAACGACTTGGCCTTGGCCCTGGCCGTGCGCTCCGACTCGCCCGCCGCGATCAGGCGCTCGTAGGTCTCCTGGTCTGGCTGGATCTCGTCTTGTGCCATGAGGGTCCTCCCGCGGCCTACAGCGGGCCGGAGATGCCGCCGTCCTTGCGGATGCGCCAGAAGTGGACCGCCATGAAGATGACGGCCACGAACGGCAGCGCCAGGACGTGCAGCACGTACCAGCGGATCAGAGTGGCCGGGCCGATCTCGACCGAGCCGAGCAGCACGAAGCGGACCTGGCTGCCAATCACCGGCGAGTAGCCCATCATCGAGGTCCCGACCGCCACGGCCCAGATGGCGAGCTGGTCCCAGGGCAGCAGGTAGCCGGTGAACGACAGCAGCAGCGTGAGCAACAGCAGCACGATCCCGACGACCCAGTTGAACTCCCGCGGCGGCTTGTAGGCGCCGTGGTAGAAGACGCGGGCCATGTGCAGGAACACGGTGAACACCATGAGGTGGGCGGCCCAGCGGTGCATGTTGCGCACGAGCTGGCCGAAGTTCACCGAGGTGGACAGGGCCTGCATGTCGCTGTAGGCGAGCTCCTGCCCGAGCCCGGCCGTCGGCCGGTAGAAGAACATCAGGTAGATGCCGGTCAGCGTGAGCAGGATGAACAGGAAGAACGACAGCCCGCCGAGGCAGAACGTGTAGGTCAGCTTCAGCCCGTGCCGCTTCACCTTCACCGGGTGCAGGTGGTACAGCACATTGTTCATCATCGCCAGCGCCCGGTCGCGGGAGGTGTCGCGATAGCCGGGCCGGTAGATCGAGCCGGGCCGGAAGATCGACTTCCACACCTGGGAGTCCCTCGTGCGCTCCCACAGCTCCCCCGGCTTGGGGGGCCTCGGCGGCCGAAGCTTCGATGCCACGCGTGTCTCCTCACAAGTCGGTGGCCCCGCTGCCGCCGGGACCACCTTGGCTGGTTCTGGCGGTCCCTACGCGCCCCTGGCCGCGGCTTTCGGCTCGCCCACCCGGGCATACCACAGCGCCCCGGTCGGGCAACGGTCGATGCAGATGCCGCAGCGCACGCACTCGTTGTCGTCGATCACGAACAGCGCGTGCGACGACTGGGCCAGGGTGGTGACCTCC
This sequence comes from Actinomycetes bacterium, assembly GCA_044870185.1. Lineage (GTDB taxonomy): Bacteria > Actinomycetota > CALGFH01 > CALGFH01 > CALGFH01 > JBIOYL01. The sequence continues at coordinate 5,244 of JBIOYL010000045.1, forward strand.
TGGCTCTGGCCCTCGCCCACGATGTCCGGGGCCAGCATGTAGATGCAGTCCCACGGGCAGACGTCCTCGCACGCCCGGCACAGGATGCACAGCTCCGGGGACAGGGCGATGTGCCGGCGCGGCTTGATGCGCTCCTGCAGCCAGTTCGGGTCGACAGTCTGGAGCGTGTAGTCGTCGTGGATGCTCGGCTTGTTCGGGTTCACGGTTGTGTCCTTGCGTGCGACGACCTACTTGTAGCCACCGGTGGCCTCGCGTTTCTCCTCCCCCCGGGGCAGCACCTTGGGGCGGCGCCTGTTGTAGACCCCGACGGCGACGCCGGCCGCGACCAGCACCACGCCGTACCAGCCGACCACGATCAGGTCGCGGAAGGCCTGCTGGTTCAGGACCAGCTTGCGCACGCCCAGGTCGAAGGTCCAGGTCGCCGTGAGCTTCAGCGTGCTGTCCCAGAAGTACAGCCACCAGGACGGGATGACGGCCATGAACACGAACAGGCCGAGCCAGATCGCCATCATCGCGAGCGTGAGCTGCACCCAGCGCTCGCCCTCGTCCTTCGGGTGACGCAACGACATCCCGCGGGCACCCCCAAACACCGATCCCACCAGGCCAACGGCCCCCGGCCCAACGGCCGAGCCGGCCAGCGCATCGTAGCATCACGGTCAGAGGCCGCCAACGTTGCCCGGCTCCTGTGGATCGGCCGCTCCACCTGCACAAATGCACGTGAACGTGTGCGCCGGGTCCGGCCACCGGGCGCCCGTGGCCGCCCGCCGCGCCCGTCCGGCCACCGGCCGCCCGCGGGCGGGTGCGCCCCGTCCGGCCACGGCCGCGGGCGGGTACGCCCCGTCCGGCCACCCGCCCGCTACACTCGCTTCGGCTGGTGCTACGTTCGCGCCCGCAGCCGGGGAGGTGGCCTCGAGTCCATGTCGCGCCGCGCCCTGCTGGTCGTGGGGGCCGCGCTGCTGCTGGCGGCCGGCGGCGCGGCGTTCCTGCTCACCGGCACGCCCGGCCACGACAACCTCGCGCCCGCGAGCGCGGCCGGCACGGTGATCAAGCTCCCGCCGGGGGTCACGGTCATCCCGGCCGCCAAGCGCCGGCCCCTGCCCGAGTTCACCGGCCCCGGCGTCCGCGGCGAGCGGTTGTCGGTGGCCGCGCTGCGCGGCAAGCCGCTGGTGCTCAACTTCTGGGCCTCCTGGTGCGGCTGGTGCCGTGGGGAGCAGCCCGCGCTCGAGCAGGCCAGCAAGGAGCTGGCCGGCAGCGTCGGCTTCGTCGGCGTCAACTTCCGCGACGCCCACTCGGCCGCCCTCGCCTACCTCGACGAGTACCACGTCACCTACCCGTCCCTGTACGACCCGTCCACCGCCTACGCCCTGCGGCTCGGCGACCTGGGGCCCACCGCCCCGCCGTACACCCTGCTCGTCGATGCCCACGGCCGGATCGCCGCCCGCATCGCCGGCACCATCGCCGGCGGCCAGGGCGGCGTTGCCGTCCAGGTCGGCTGGCTGCGCGACCTCATCGGCCAGGTGGGCACGTGAAGGTGCGCGCATGAAGGTGGACAGGTGAGCCTGGCGCAGGAGTTCGCCCGCATCGTCACCGACGGCAACGTGATCGTGGCCGTGCCGGTGGCGGCCGCCGCCGGGTTCGTGTCCTTCGCCTCGCCCTGCGTGCTGCCGCTGGTGCCCGGCTATCTCTCCTACATGTCCGGCCTGTCCGGCCAGGACGTGGAGGCCGGCGACGACCTACGCACCGGCACCGGCCGCGTGACCCTGGCCGCCCTGCTGTTCGTGCTCGGCTTCTCGCTCGTGTTCGTCGTCCTCGGCGCCACCGTCGGCTCCCTGCGCACCCTGCTGCTGGGCCACCGCGACGTCGTGCTGCGCGCGGCCGGCGTGCTCGTGCTCGTCATGGGCCTGTTCCTGGCCGGGGTGGTCAGGCCGGGATGGCTGTACCGGGAGCGCCGCATCCAGGCCAACAAGGTCCCCGGCGGCCTGGCCGGCGCGCTGCCGCTCGGCGTGGTGTTCGGGCTCGGCTGGACGCCCTGCATCGGCCCGACGCTGGCCGCCGTCTTCGGGCTCGTGTTCGCGACCGGCGGCGGGCTCGGCCGCGGCGCCGTGCTGCTGTTCGCCTACTCCCTCGGGCTCGGCATCCCGTTCCTGGTCGCGGCCGTCGGCTTCCGCGGCGCGCTCGGCCGCTTCCCCGCCCTGCGCAAGCGCTACCGGTTGTTCGAGCTGGTCGGCGGCGGCATGCTGATCGTGATCGGGCTGCTGCTGGTCACCGGCCTGTGGGGCGCGCTGCTGGCCCGGCTGCAGGCCTGGGCCGGCTCGATCACCCCACCCGTCTAGCCCTTCGTCCCGACCAAAGGCCGCCGTGTCCGTCTCCACCCGCCCCGCCCCGGCGCCCCCGAGCCCCGCCCGCAGCCAGCTCGGCGTCTGGCTCCGCCAGGGCTGGCGCGAGTTCCGCTCGATGCGCACCGCGCTCGTGCTGCTGTTCGTGCTCGCCGCCGGGTCGGTCTTCGGCAGCCTGTTCCCGCAGCGCAACGTCAACCCCGACCGGGTCGCGCAGTACCTAGCCGACCACCGGGCGATCGCGCCGCTGCTGGACCGGCTCGGCCTGTTCGACGTCTTCGGGTCGCCCTGGTACATGGCGATCTACCTGGCCCTGGTCGCCGCCCTGCTCGCCTGCCTGGTGCCGCGCACCCGTGCGCTTGTGCGGCTGCTGCGGGCGCGGCCGCCCCGCGGCGGCCGGCTCGAGCGCTACCGCAACTCGACCGCGTTCACGGTGGCCGCCTCGCCGCAGCAGGCGGTCGCGGCGGCCCGGCGCGTGCTGGCCGGCCGGCGCTTCCGGGTGGTCGCCCACGGCGCGGCAGAGCTCGCCGCCGAAAAGGGCTACCTGCGGGAGGTCGCCAGCCTGGTCTTCCACGTCGCGCTGCTGGTGCTGCTGGTCGGGCTCGCCTACGGCAAGGGCTTCGGCTACCGCGGGCAGGTCACCCTGGACGAGGGCCGGACGCTGGCCAACAGCCGGCTCGCCTACGACTCGTTCGTGCCCGGCCGCTTCTTCACGCCCGACAAGCTGGCGCCCTTCGCGCTCCGGCTCGACCGCTTCACCAACTCCTTCTACGCCAACGGCGTCCCGCGGGAGTTCGCCTCCACCATCACCGCCTTCGACCTCGACGGCCGCCAGCTCGCGCGCCAGAAGGTGGCCGTGAACCGGCCGATGACCGTGGACGGCGTGCGCATCTTCCAGTCCGACTACGGCTACGAGCCGTGGCTTGTCGTCACCGGCCCGCACGGCCAGGTCCTGGCCGACCAGCCGGTGCTCAGCCTGCGCGACCCGGCCAGCGAGATCTCCAGCGGCGCGGTCAAGCTGACCATGCTGAAGCCTCAGGTCGGGCTCCAGGTGACCTTCTTCACCGGGCTGACGCTGGCACCCGACTGTCCGGGCGGTGCCGCCTTCTGCAACGACCCCCGCCTGGTCGACCCGGTGGTGGTCGTCTGGCCGTTCCAGGGCGACCTGCACGCCGACCGCGGCCAGAGCGTGTACGCCCTGGACCTGTCCGGTCTGCGCAGGGTGGGGGACCGCCCGCTGGTGCTGCCGCTCGGCCGGTCGGGCACGCTCCCGGGCGGGCTCACCGTCGCCTTCAAGTCGATCCCGCGCTACAGCGTGCTCACCCTGGCCAAGGACCCCGGCGCGCCGGTCGTGCTGGCGGCCGCGCTGCTCATCCTGGCCGGCCTGGTGCCGTCGCTGCACGTGAGGCGGCGGCGGGTGTGGGTGCGGGCCACACCCGGCCCGGACGGTACCCGGGTGGAGATGGCCGGCCTCGCCCTGCAGGGCAAGGCCGCCTTCGCCGACGAGTTCGCCGACCTCACCCGCTCGCTGCGCACCGCCCTGCGGGAGTGAGCAGCCCCACCGGCCCGGTCGCTCGTTCGGCCGCCGCCTGATCGCCGCCCCGCGCTCGGCCGTGCCCGCCCCGGCCGCCGCGCCGTCGCCCGCCCCGACCCCCCGGTCGCCTGTTGCCCGCGTGGGGGATACGCTCTAGGGCGCAGCCCGGCCGTCCGCATCTCCCGCCGTCCGCATCTCCCAAGGAGCCTGCATGTCGCCTGAGCAGCTCGGTCACCTGTCCGACTCGCTGGCCTGGCTGACCGTCCTCACCTACCTGGCCGGGGCGGTCCTGTTCGGCTTCGAGCTCGCCTACCGGGTCGGCTGGGTCGGCCGCGCCGGCCTCGCGGTCACCGTCGCCGGTCTGGCCGCCAACCTCGCCACCGCGGTCACCCGCGGGCTGGCGGCCGGCCGGGTGCCCTGGGGCAACATGTTCGAGTACTCGGTGATGGTCGGCGTCATCACCGTCGGCGCGTTCCTCGTGTGGGTGCGCCGCAAGCCGGAGGTGCGCCCGCTCGGCGTGTTCGTCCTGCTGCCCGCGGTGGCGGCCATCGCGGTCGCCGGCGTCGCCCTGTACACCCCGGCCGGCCCGCTCGTGCCCGCGCTCAACTCGGGCTGGCTCAAGGTGCACGTGGCCGCCGCCATCGTCGGCTCCTCGATCCTCTGCCTGGCCAGCCTGTTCAGCGCGCTGTACCTGATCAAGGACGCCTACGAGCGGCGCGCCGCCCGTGGCGGGCGTCCGCTCGTGGCCGGCGGGGCCCGCACCGCCGACCGGGTCGAGGTGCGCGAGGCCATCGCGAACTACCTGGAGGAGGAGGCCGAGGGCCGCGAGCCGGAGCCGTCCGCCGCGCCCCGGCGCCTGTGGGACCGCCTGCCGTCGGCCCGGACCCTCGACGAGCTGGCCTACAAGACGACCATCTTCGGCTTCCCGATCTGGACCTTCGCGGTCATCGCCGGGGCCATCTGGGCGCAGTCGGCCTGGGGCCGCTACTGGGGCTGGGACCCCAAGGAGACCTGGGCCTTCATCACCTGGGTGGTGTTCGCCGCCTACCTGCACGCCCGCGCCACGGCCGGCTGGCGGGGCCGGGGGGCCGCCTGGATCTCGCTGGCGGGCCTCGCCGCCCTGCTGTTCAACTTCTATGCGGTCAACCTGTGGATCGTCGGCCTGCACTCCTACGCCGGCGTGAAGTGATCCATCGGCGCAGCCGCGCCTTGGGCGACCCCCGGTCCGCGCCATCGCCGGCGCAGGCTGCGTCCGTCCTGGTGACCATGCCTGCGGTGCCATGTGCGCGCCGCGGTTGCTCGTGATGCCGTCCCCGAGCGTGCCGGAGCGGGTAGGAGTGACAGCACCGGGAAAGGAGTTGCCCATGGGCGGGCCGACCGATGAAGCGTCGCCCGCACCGTGTTGTACGGCAGCCGGCTGACCGGGGACGTGGAGTCGGTCCGCTTCATCACTCCCAACGTGGCGGTGGTGCACCTGACCGGGTCGGTCGTGGAGGGCTGGCGGCAGACGATGCGCCGCCGCCGGCTGTCCCGGCAGACGATGGTGGTGGTGCGGCGCGACGGACGCTGGCAGGTCACCGCGTTCCACAACACCCGCGTACGGCCCCTGCCGACCAGTGGCCCGATGGTGGAGCTGGGCGGCCGGTTCGTCCGCTGGCGCACCGACCGGGCCCGGCGCAAGCGACGCTGAGCGCGGGAGTGCGGCAGGTGCGGGTCGTTGCGAGGACGTCGACCGCCTCGCCGTGCCGGCCAGGCCCGTCCACGGTGGTCCGGAAGGTGACCTCGATGAGATCTGCTGGCCGGGGTTGAGCCGGTGCGACCGCACCGACGCACTCATGCACACTCAGCCAGGCACCAGGCCGGTGATGAAGGGGTCAGCCAACGCTCTAGAGTGAGCCGCTGATCAATTGGCAACCGTCATGGCGGGTGTGGCGGTAGCGGCGCAGCGGGCCGCAGATCGATCACCGGCCGGCCGTTGCCAGTTGCCGCGCCTGGTCCGCTGCGGGCTCACCCGCACTGGCGGACGCGGGCGGGGATCCAGCGCGGGACCATCCGCCGGTACTCCAGGTAGGTGCTGCCGAAGCGGCGGGACAGCGTCCGTTCTTCGTAGCCGGTGACGAACAGGTGGAAGAAGACCGCCATGGCGACGGCGTATGCCAGCAGCCGCAGCGACCTGAACAGCCACGCCTCTCCCAGGACAATCAGGAGCGCGGCAATAAGGCTCAGCGTGCGGGCCATCTTCGCTCACTGTTCCTTCGGTGGCGTATCCGCGCCCGCGCCGGCCTCGTCTGCACCCGCGGCCCCGTGCCCGATGACCGGAACTGTGTGCGCGACGCCCGGGGTGTCGCGGACCGCAGCGGCCGGCGGCGCGGTGGACGTCCGGCGCGATGTGCGGCGGCTGGGGGGTCGTAGTGCCCAGGACAGTGCGGTCAGTGCGGTCAGGACGGCCAGCAGCCCCAGCTCGCCGAGGTCGTAGCCGGTGGTCAGGTGGGAGACGATCGCGCCGGTGTAGGTGAAGAAGGCGCCCGCGTAGGCCCACTCCTTGAGCAACGCGCGACGCGGGACGAGCAGGGCGACCGCACCCAGCACCTTCCAGCTTCCCAGCAGCACCAGGAAGTAGGACGGATAGCCCAGGTGCGCCACGACAGCGCGGACGAATGGAAGACACGCGATGTCCCAGATGCCGCCGACTCCCAGTTCGGCCGCCACCAGTAGGGTGGCCAGCCAGTAGCCGACCGATCGCCAGCGCATGGAAGCACTGCGGGTACGCAGCGGCGGCCAGGTCGACCTGCCGACCGGCACGGTGTATCCGGCCTTGCACCGCCTGGAGCGGGCAGGCCTGGTGCAGGCGAGCTGGTCAGCAGCCGGCGGGCGCCGCCGCCGCGTCTACCAGCTGACCCCGGCAGGCAGGCGGGCCCTGGACACCGAGCGCAGCACCTGGCGGGACTTCTCCGCCGCCGTCACCGCCCTCCTGCAACCCGCGCCGCCAGCGGTGAGCTCGCCATGAGCAGGCAAGGCCCGCCGGAACCAGGCGCCGGGCCGACGGTCGAGAGCTATCTCGCCGAGGTCACCGCGCGGCTGCCCGTCCCGGGCCCATGCCGGCATCGTGGCCGAGCTGCGCTCCGGGCTCCTGGACGCCACGGACGCGCACCGGTCCGCCGGGCTGCCACCGGCCCGGGCCGCCCTGGCGGCGATCCGCGAGTTCGGCGACCCTGCCCGGGTCGCCGCCGGCTTCCACGCCGAGATCGCCGCCAGCCAGGCACGCCGCGTGGCGGTCACCCTGCTGGTGACCGGCCCGCTGGTCGGCCTGCTGTGGATCGCCACGGCCGTGGCCAGCCATCTCGGCATTCACTTCGCCCCGTCCTGGCAGTGGACAGGCCTGTCACCCGGCCTTGGCGTGCTTGGCGTGGGCATCTACCTCGTCGCCGTCGCTGTCGGGGTCACCGCCTGGGCCGCGATACTCGGCATCGCCACCACCGGCCGGCTCACCCGCTGGCTGCCTGCCAGGCCGCGCCAGGCCCCTACCGCCGCGGCGGTCGCCGGGTTCGGCGCGGTGGGCGCGGACGGGCTCGGCCTTGCGCTGCTCGCGGCCCAGCTGGCCACCGTCCCGGGGAAGCTCTCCCCGGTCCTGGCCGCCGCGGCGGCAGCGGCCAGCCTCGCCCGGCTGATGTTCGCCGGGCACGCGGCACGCCATTGCCTGGCCATCCGCGCGAGCCTGACCTGACAGCGACCCCGGCCAGATCCGCCGCGCCGGGAGGTTCTTGACCGCTGCCGCCGTGTGCGGCTGGCGACAGCGTTCTTACCGGCACCCCCTACCTGCGAACCACGCGACCCCGGCCTCCGGGCCGGGGTCGCGTGGGTCGGGTGGACCGTCCGCTCAGCGCCGGCGGGCGCGGCGGGCCCGCAGCGCGCGTCGGGCGGCCTGGCGCTGGGCGACCAGGCGGGCCTCGGCGCGCAGCTCGGCGTCGTGAGCGGCGGCCACGTCACGGGAAAGCGGTGGCATCAGCATCTGATCACGCTCCGAATCCTCATTCGTTTGGCTATAATATGAGTATACACCTACTAGCAAAGGTTTGCAGCCGCAGAAGACTCGATCCGTTCGCCGAAAGGCAAAGTTATGCCGAACAGAGACGTGCCGCGTGGTCGGGCGGGTGCGGCCCGGGGCCGGACCCGGTCCCGAGCGGCCGGTGGCGGGGCCGCGGCGGCCCCGCCCGTGCCCGACGACACCGACCGCGCCATCCTGCGCGTCCTGCAGAACAATGCGCGCGCGACCTTCACCGAGATCGGCAAGGCGGTCGGGCTGTCGCCGCCGGCGGCCCACGACCGCGTCCACCGGCTCGAGCGGCGCGGCGTCATCCGCGCCTACCGGGCCGAGCTCGACCCGGACGCCCTCGGGCTCGGCGTGCTTGCGCTGGTGAGCGTGCTGCCGAGCGACTCCTCGAACATGGCCCGGCTCGAGGCCGCCTTCGCCGGGATCGAGCAGGTGGAGGCCGTCTACGCCGTCGCCGGCGAGGCGAGCCACGTGCTCGTCGTGCGCTCGCGCTCGATCCCGGAGCTGGCCGACGTCCTCCAGCGGGTGCGCGACGTCGAGGGGGTGGCCCGCACCCACACGGCGGTCGTGCTGGCAACCTGCCTGCAGCGCGGCCCGATGCTGTGAGCCGGTGCCCTGGACCACGTCGGGCCGCCTGCCCACGCCTGCTTCCCTGAACTCATCGGGGGCTAGTGGAGCGGGCGCGCCACAGGTCGCGGTCCATCAGCGCCCAGAACCGCTCCAGGCCACTGCGGCCGAGGGGCTGAAGTCGACCAGCAGCGCTGGTGGCTGCCGCCGAGCCCCGAAGGTCCACTCCCAGCGGCCCGCGAAGCTGGCATGCAGGTGCCCCCAGCCGCCAGGCGATCGTGGTGACCGGTGCCGCGTCGGGATCGGGCGCGTCGTTATCGAGCACCCATGCGCCCGGGCCGAACGCCGGGGGCGTGGAGGCCTCGCCGCGGCGTCGGATCGACCAGGCACCGGGCGCCGGCTCCCACAGGTACTCGTCGTCGCCGAGTCGCCCGCTCCCCTGCCTGGAGCCGAGCGGCGTCCCCGTGGGGAGGCTTGCCGGCGAGGCCAGTCCCTCCAGCCGCGCCTGGGCGAGCTCGCGGGCGCAGTCGAGCTGGTCGACGAGCAGGCCCAGGCGGTCGGTTCGCAGGTTCGCCATGTCGGTTCCTTCGCGGTCGCGCCGTTCGCGCGGTCCATACCGCCTCCGCTTACCCTACGCACCGTGGTCGTGGGCCGCCATGGCGTTCACGTCGGGCGCGTCCGAATGGCTGCTGACCTGCGAGTACACGCCAGTTCGCTCCGTCGACGGGGCGTTGCTCGCCCGAGGCGGGCTCTGGAGAATGGGTGCGGCCGACCGGGTCGACCACCACCGACCACGACTGGGGACCGCAGTGACCAGCACGCCAGCAGCCGAGCGGACCGCAGCGGGTGTTCGCCGCATGTTCGACCGGGTGGCGCCGCGCTACGACCTGGCCAACACGGTGTTCTCGTTCGGTCAGGACCGGGCCTGGCGGCACGCGGCCGCGGTCGCCAGCGAGCTGGCGCCGGGGGAGGTCGCGGTCGACGTCGCCTGCGGGACCGGGGCGCTCACCGGCGAGCTGGCCCGGATCCAGCCGCAGGCGGTCGTGGTCGGCGTGGACTTCTCCGCCGAGATGCTGCGCCGGGCCCGGCCGGGTCCGGATCACGCCGGCGGCCGCCGGCAGGCGCGGCGGTCGACCGAGGTGCCACCGCCCCGGCCGGCCGGCTACGCCATCGCCGACGCGCTCGCCCTGCCGTTCGCCGACGGCTCGGCCGACCTCGTCACCATCGCGTTCGGGCTGCGCAACCTGCCCGAGCCGGGCTCCGGCCTGCTCGAGTTCCGCCGGGTGCTCCGCCCCGGTGGCCGGCTGGTCGTGTGCGAGTTCTCCCGCCCGGTCGTGCCCGGCGTGCGCCAGGTGTACGAGCGCTACCTGACCCAGCTGATGCCGGTGGCGGCCCGGCGGCTCACCTCCGACCCGGAAGCGTACGCCTACCTGGCCCGCTCGATCGGCGCCTGGCCGGACCAGGAGGGGTTCGCCCGCTGGCTCCAGGACGCCGGGTTCGAGCGGGTGCGCTGGCGCAACCTGACCGGCGGGATCGTGGCCCTGCACCGGGGCGGCGTCCCAAGGCGAGGCGTTGGCCCGACGGCTAGAGCTCGGTGGCGATGAGCTCGCTCATGCTCTCGAAGTAGCGAGCGTGGGTGCGTTCGAGCGCTGCCCGCGACGGGGACCAGAGCAGCACGACCTCGACCTCGGGGTGCTCGCGCTGGGCAAACTCCTGCTGGAAGCGCTCCCGTGAAGCGCGAGCACCCTTCGAGCAACCCGAGGTCCTCGACCGCCGGCGGTTTGGTCTTGC
>JBIOYL010000046.1:0-4504 GCA_044870185.1 Actinomycetes bacterium
CCCTGCGCCGCCTGGACCGAGCGTTCCAGGCGTTCTTCCGGCGGGTCAAGCAAGGCCACACCCCCGGCTATCCCCGGTTCAAGGGCAAGGGCTGGTTCGACACGGTCACCTGGCCCAAAGATGGGGATGGCTGCCGCTGGCAGGCGGACCAGCGGCGTGTCTACCTGCAGGGGGTTGGCCACGTCAAGGTGCATGCCTATCGGCCGGTCCAGGGCAGGGTCAAGACGCTCAGCGTCAAACGGGAAGGCAAGCACTGGTATCTGGTCTTGTCGTGTGACGACGTCCCCGCGGTGCCGTTGCCGCCGACCGGGGTGGTGGTCGGCCTGGACCTGGGGGTGGCCTGGCTGCTGACCACCAGTGATGGCCGCCACATTGCCAACCCGCGGCACCTGGCACGCTCGGCTGAGCGGCTGGCCCGCGCCCAGCAGGCCCTGGCCCGCAAACAGCCAGGCTCCAAGCGGCGTGGGAAGGCTCGGGAGCTGGTCACGGCGATCCATGGCAAGATTCGTCGGCAGCGCCGCGACCACGCCCACAAGACCGCCCTTGGCCTGGTGCGCGGCGACGACCTGCTCGTCCATGAGGCGCTGCAGATCGGCAACATGACCCGCTCGGCGTCTGGTACGACGGCGGCACCGGGCACGAACGTGGGCCAGAAGGCGGGGTTGAACCGGTCGATCCTGGATGCGGGGTGGGGGGTGTTCCTGGCGATCCTGGCCGACAAGGCTGCAAGCGCCGGTCGCACGCTGGTCGCGGTGGACCCCCGCACCACCTCCCGTACCTGCCCTGCGTGTGGGCAGGTGGCGGCCGAGAGCCGCCGCAGTCAGGCGGAGTTTCGCTGTGTCGCCTGTGGGCATGCTGCCCACGCGGATGGGAACGCGGCTGTCAACATTCTCCGGGCAGGGCTTGCCCTTCAGGCCGCTCCAGCGGCCTGAGAAGCTGTCGCCTTCAGGCGACAGAGGAGTCACCAGCAGCTCACCGAAGTACTTGGAGAGCGCGTATGGGTCCTGGGGGCGGATCGGCGCCGAAGCCTGGGCGCCCCGCCTGGGCGCCCCCGTACACTGACGGTCGCATCGGCGCCACCAGCGGCGTCGGTAGGCCGTCCGGACAGGCGCAAAGGAGCGGGCCGGCATGCGGATTGTCGTGGCGTTCGGCGGCAACGCGCTGCTGCGGCGGGGCGAGCCGATGACGGCGGACAGCCAGCGGGCCAACATCCGCATCGCCTGCGAGGCGCTGGCGCCCGTCGCCGTGGAGCACCAGCTCGTCGTCTCCCACGGCAACGGCCCCCAGGTCGGGCTGCTCGCCCTACAGGCCGCCGCCTACGCCGAGGTCGAGCCCTACCCGCTCGACGTCCTCGGCTCGCAGACCGAGGGGATGATCGGCTACATGATCGAGCAGGAGCTCGGCAACCTCCTGCCGGTCGACAAGCGCCTCGCCACGATCCTGACCATGGTGGTCGTCGAGGCCGACGATCCCGCCTTCCAGCGCCCGACCAAGCCCATCGGCCCGGTCTACACCGAGCAGGAGGCCAAACGGGTCGTGGCCGCCAGAGGATGGACGGTGGCGCCCGACGGCGGCGGCTTCCGCCGGGTGGTGCCGTCGCCGCTGCCCAAGCGGATCGTCGAGCGCTGGCCGATCGAGTGGCTGCTGGACAGGGGCTGCGTGGTCATTTGCGCCGGTGGGGGCGGCATCCCGACCAGGTTCGACGAGCACGGCAAGCTCCGCGGCGTCGAGGCGGTGATCGACAAGGACCGCGCCAGCGGGCTGCTGGCCCGCGAGCTGCACGCCGACGTGTTCGTCATGGCGACCGACGTGGACGCCGTCTACGTCGGCTGGGGTACGCCGCAGGCCAAGGCGATCGAACGCGCGTCCCCGGCCGCGCTCGCCGCCCTCGCCTTCGCCGGCGGGTCGATGGGACCCAAGGTCGAAGCCGCCTGCGAGTTCGCCACCCGGACCGGCCGGGCCGCCGCCATCGGCGCGCTCGAGGACCTCGGCGCGATCCTGGCCGGCAAGGCGGGCACGCTGGTGGCGAGCGAGGCGGCCGGCATCGACTGGCGCGGGTAGCATGGCGCCGTGACCCCTGGCCGCTCGCCTCCATCCCCGCCTGGCTTCAGCCGAGCCGAGCGACGCGTGAGGTGCCAAAGCGGTCGGCCACCAGGGCCTTCAAGCCGTGGGGGAAGTTCCGCTGTGCGGCCATGTGGGCCTTGGCGAGCGCGAGCTGAGCATCGGTGTCGCCGGCGAAGGCGGCGACGCACCTTTCGGGTTCCGCGTTGGCGAGCGCGAGGACCGCGCCACTACAACCGAGTGGGCCGGCGAACGCCAGCAGCGCCGACGAGCCGACGTAGACCCAACCCCTGTAACCGCTCAGCTCGGCCAACAGCCGCTCCGGGTCGGCCGAGGAGTCCTTGACGCCCTGCACCGGCAGCTCCGGCAGCAGCTCCACAGGAATGCCTGGGGGCGAGGTCTGCGGGTAGTGGTAGGCCAGCACGGGCACGTCGCCGGCGGCGGCCGCTACCGCTTCGTAGTAGCTCCGAAGATCGCCAGCGCGGGGCGGCGACAGGGCGAGCACTCCGTTGGCGCCGGAGTCGACCGCCGTCCGCGTCAGGGCGGCTGCCTGCCGTCGCGACGGAGCGCCGGTACCGGCAAGCACCGGGATGCTGGCGGGTACGGCCCGGCGGACCTCGGTCAGCAGCACGCCGCGCTCGGCGTCGGTCAGGCTGGCCGCCTCGCCGGTCGAGCCGGCCACCACCACCGCCCGCATGCCCAGCTCGACCAGGCTCGCGGCGTGCGCGGCGGTGGCCTTGGCGTCGACCTCGCCGTCGTCGTCGAACAGGGTGACCAAGGCCACGGCGACGCCGGTGAACAGTGGTCGGGGCATGGATGGCTCCTTGTATCGGTCTCGGGGACGCTTCTTCACCGTGCCAAAGGCCCGCCGCCACGTCGAGGGCTCTTGCTCGCCGCCTGTGGCTTGGGTCGTCCTCACCCGTGTCCCAAGGAGTGAGAAGCCACGAGCCGCGCGGTTGTGGCTCCTTGCCCGCCTCCGCGCGTGACCGTCGTCCCGGACTTTGCGGCGCGTGGCCCGCGAGGAGCCGAGCGGACGAGGCCGCCCACTACGGCTTGCGGGCCACGCCCGCGTAGAACCAGATGAGGTCCAGGTTCTCCTCGTCCTCGCGGACGTTCCTGTCCGGGTCCGGGCGCCACAGCGGGGGCTGGACCAGCCCCGGCTCGACCAGGTCGAGCCCGTTGAAGAAGCGCAAGACCTGGTCACGGCGGCGCGGCAGCAGCGTCACCCCGGCCCTTCTGGCGACGTCGGCGACCGCCGTCGACCGGTCCGGCCTGATGTCCTGGGCGAGCTGCGAGATGACCACGTAGCTGCCCGAGCATGCCGGTACGAGCAGTCGCGCGACGATGCCCGCCGGATCGTCCTCGTCGTGAATGTGGTGCAAGACGGCGATCAGCAGGATCGCCACCGGCTGGCTGAAGTCGATCACCTTTACCAGCTCCGGGTGCGCCAGGATCGCCTCGGGCTCGTGCAGATCGGCCTGGACGATGGTGGTCGCGCCCTGGCCAGGCCCGGCCATCAGGGCGCGGGCATGCAGCAGCACGATCGGGTCGTTGTCCACATAGACCACCCGCGCGTCGGGGGCAACCGTTTGCGCGACCTCGTGCACGTTGGGACTGGTGGGGATGCCGGTGCCGATGTCGATGAACTGCCGGATGCCCGCCTCGGCCAGGAAGCGGACCGCCCGCACCAGGAACCTCCGGTTGGCGCGGGCGATGGCACGGCCCTCCGGCCCGGCGGCGAGCGCGGCCTCGGCCGCCGCCCGGTCGGCCGGGAAGTTGTCCTTGCCGCCGAGCAGGTAGTCGTAGATCCGGGCCGGGTGCGGGATGTTCGTGTTGAGCCGGACCGGTGCCTCGCCCTGCTCGTTGAGCCGGACCGGTGCCTCGCCCTGCTCCTGGTCTGTCATGCCGTCCCTCCGTGTGGCCGTCCGCTCCGACAGGCCCCCCAAGCAGACACGCAGACACGGATCGTACCGTGACGTGCACCAAGTGTGGCGCCTCGGCCAGGTCGGCGCCGGCGACCACCTTCCCCGGCCAGGTCGGCACAGCGCAGGCTCGGCCGACGGGCGCTCAGGCGCTCCAACCGGGTGGGAGCCGGCCGAGTCTGCGCTCAGGCGCCGGTGGGCGGGCCGGCGGGCGGGCGGGTGCGGCGGCCGCTCGCGACCCGCACGACCACGATCGCGACCGGCCGGGCGTCGGCCCGGCGGCCGGCCAGCCGGGCCAGCTCGTCGGCGACCCGGACGGGGACCTGCTCGGCGGCCCGGACCGCCTGGCCGATCTCGGCCCGGCCGAGCAGCGCGCCCGGCCCGTCGGAGCAGAGCACGAACACGTCACCGCGGGCGACCCACTGGCGCACCAGGTCGGCGCGCAGGCCGGCGTCCAGCCCGAGCGCCCGGGTCGGTGTCGAGCGGCCCGGATGGGCGGCCGCCTGCTCGTCGGTGACCAC
>JBIOYL010000047.1:0-4989 GCA_044870185.1 Actinomycetes bacterium
GGGGCGGGATCGTGCGCGTGTGGATCGACGGCAGGCTGGTGGTCAGCTACGCGCCGTTCCACGAGCCCTTCCAGAACGGGTTGATCCACCTGACCGCGGGGCCGCACTCGATCCGGGTCGAGATCACCCCGTTCCAGGCCACGCTGGTGACCGTCGACGCGTTCGCGATCAGCCCGGGCCTGCACCTGGGCTGGCAGCCCCAGGAAAACCTGCTGATCGACCAAGCCGCGGCGACCGCGCATGCCGCCGACGTGGCCGTTGTCGTGGTGTCCGTCCCGGCCAGCGAGGGGATGGACCGCAGCAGCCTCGCCCTGCCCGCCGACCAGGACAAGCTCATCGCCGCCGTGGCCAGGGCGAACGCGCGCACGGTCGTCGTGCTCAACAGCTCCAGCGCGGTCACCATGCCGTGGCTCGGGGCGGTCGGCGCGGTCGTCGAGGCGTGGTACCCGGGGCAGACCTCCGGCACCGCGCTGGCCCAGGTGCTGTTCGGGGACGTGAACCCCTCCGGCAAGCTGCCGGTGACGTTCCCCCGGAGCGACAACCAGCGTCCGGCCCGCAGCACCGTCGAATACCCGGGCGACGGTGACGACGTCTACTACGCCGAGGGCCTGCTCATCGGCTACCGGTGGTACGATGCCACCGGACAGAGCCCGCTGTTCCCGTTCGGGTACGGCCTGTCCTACACCAGCTTCCGCTTCAGCCACCTGACCGTGAGCCGCAGCGGCGGCAAGCTGGTGGCCCGGGTGACGGTGACGAACACGGGCCGCCGGGCTGGGGCGGAGGTCGCCCAGCTCTACGTCGGATCACCCGCTGCCGCGCACGAGCCGCCGAAGCGGCTCGAGGCGTACGCCAAGGTGAGCCTCGGGCCCGGCCAAAGCCGGCGCGTCACCCTCGCCCTGGACCTCTCGTCGCTCGCTTCGTGGGACAACCCCGACACCGGCTGGGTGCTCCACAAGGGCACCTACCGCATCTACGTCGGTGACTCCTCCCGCTCCCTGCCCGTGAGAGCGGACGTCCGGATCGGATAGCAGCAGCCGCACCGGGCCTGACGGAGGCTCCGCGCCGTCGGCGCGGAGCCTCCCCACCGCCGCCGACGGGTGAGCCGGGGCAAACCTGGACCAGGGCAGCCCCGCCTCCGGGTCATGCGCCGGGCGGAAGTCGGTGGACGCGGCGAGGCTCTTTGGGCGCCCAGGTGGTCATGAGGGTTCCTTCCGGATTCGTGAGAACGCCGCTGAGGTTCATGTCGCAAAAGGTCGCGCGCCTGAGGTCGACGCCCCAGAACACCGAATCGCTGAGATCGCGATCTTCGAACTCCTCGGCCATCACGCTCCCCTGCGTCGCGACGAGTGAGTGAGCGGAGGACCGGGATGCCAGGCGTGGCTTGGGTAGTCACCACCAGGTGTGCTCGAGGGCGCGGTCGGCGCCACCGGTCTTGTCGAGGGCGTCGAGCGCGGCCATGTCCTCGGCGGAGGAGAGCGTGAAGTCAAAGATGCGAGCGTTCTCGACGATCCGCTCGCGGTGGGTGGACTTGGGCAGGACGACCAGGTTGCGCTGCAGGCACCAGCGCAGCAGGACCTGGGCCGGCGTGGGCCCGACGCGCTCAGCGCCCCCGCCTGGGTGGCGAGGGCGCCGGAGAGGAGAGGCTGCTCAGAAGGGTGGGTCGTCGTTGAAGTCGCCGCGCTCGGCCTGCCGCTGCCGACCGGAGCTGCGTTCGCCGTTGCCGCGCTGGCTGGTGCGCTCGACCTTGGCCGTGGCCCACTTGAGGGAGGCACCGACTTCATCGGCTTCCAGCTCGGTGACCGACCGCTTCTCCCCCTCGGGGGTCTCCCAGCTGCGCTGGCGCAGCCGGCCGGTGACCATCACCCGGTCGCCCTTGGCGAGGGAGTCGGCACTGGTGCTCGGCCTGGCCGCGCCAGACGTTGACCCGCAGGAAGGAGGTGTCGCCGTCGCGCCACTCGCCGTCCTGCTGGATCCGCTGGGTCACGGCCACCCGCAGGTTGGCCACGGCGATGCCGGTGTTGGTGAAGCGGAGCTCGGGGTCGTCGACCAGGTTGCCGACGATGGTGGTGTGGTTGTCCGCTGCCATGACGTGTGCTCCTTGCTCGTGGTGGTTAGCGTTCGTGGCCGGTCCGCTCGGGCCCGTGGCGGGCACGGGTGGGCTGGTGGCGGGCGGCGTGGATGGCGTCGGCCATGCGGTAGTCCTGGCCGGCCTGCCAGATGACCGGGTTGCGGTCGTTTTGGCGGCTGTCGTGCACCGCGACGCGGACCCCCAAGGCCAGTGCGGCCTCCCGGTCGCGGACGGCCTGGCGGCCGGAGCGGGTTGTGTGGGTCGGCGGGCACGCCGAACCGCGGGTTGAGCCGGTCGAAGGCCTGCTCGGCCTGGCGGACGGCGTCCCGCTCGGGGTGGCGGTGGTGGAGCTCGCGGGCCAGGTGGGTGTGGTCACGGTCATGGAGCAGGTCCAGGTCGCCGCCGAGGTTGCCGGCGAACTCCTCCACCGGCCAGTCGCCGAACTCATGACCGCCGGAGGCGGCTGGGGTCTGCAGGTGCGCCAGCAGCTCGTCCCCGCTCTCGGGGACAAGGCGGTCGGTGGCTGGTGGGCGGGTTGGGGCGGGGTCTAGGGTTGGGTGGCTGCCCATGCAGGCTCCTTCCTGCGGGGTGGTGGGTGGGCGCGGGCGCAGCTTGGCGGCGGCACGCGCCCACCCCTGGGACAGGGATCAGCCGGCCGGGTGGCCGGCGGCCATGGCCGTCACCTCCCCTCCTGGGTCCGCTCGCCAGCCGCCGGTAGGGGTGGGGCCGGCGCGGCAGAGGCACGGTCGGGATTGGTGCGCTCCGGGGGCCGGCGGGGGTGGGCCAGGCCGACCTGGCGGCCCGAGGCCAGGGTGCGGCGGGTCTGGCGTGGCTCCTCGGCCAGCAGCCCACAGCGCTCAGCGGCCGCCAGCAGCCCCTCGTCAACCTCGTGCTGGTCGAGGGCGCCTGCGGCGACCAGGTTGTAGAGGTTGCGGGTCGACTCCCACAGCTGGCGGTTGCGCTGGCCTTTGGGGGCGGCGGCGACCCGGGTCAGCTCTGCTGCCAGCGCCGCCCGCCCATAGCGGCGCCGTGCGCCGTCGCTGGCTGGGAGGGGGACCACCCGGGCGGCCGGCCGGTCCAGCTGCCAGGGCTGGAGGCGCTGGCGCAGCGGCGCCGGCACCGCAGGGACCGGCACGGCAAGGTCACGGCCGGGCAGGAACCGGTAGAGGTGGCCGGAGGCATGCCGGCTGGGTGGGGCGACCACATAGCCACCGCGGCCACGCCAGTCCACGCGCTCCAGGCCGCGGGGGCGCACGTTGCCCAGCCCGGTGGGGGCGAGGTAGTAATGCCAGCCATCGCCGCCCGTGCGGACCAGCGGCCCCGAACTCCCAAGGGCATGCTCGGCCGCGAACGTGCCGATGGCGGCCTGGCCGGCGGCGCCGTCGACGTCCAGGACGTCGAACCGGTGGCCGCAGGCCAGGCCGATGTTGGCCTGGGGGTGGCGGGTCCACCAGGCCAGGATGCGGGCCCGGTTGGTGGTGGCCTGGGTGAGGCCGTGAGGAACCAGGCTGCCCAGCGGATGCTTGCCGACCTGGGCGCAGGCCAGGCCGCGGCACGAGCAGCCCAGTGGCCAGGCCGGCGCAACGTGCTCCCCATCGGCGACTGGGCGGGCGCCGCGGTGGGGGACTGGGTAGTGGAGCGGCAGCACGGGGATGCCCTGGGAGGCGTAGGCGAGGGCGGCGTCGCGCAGCAGGGCGCTGGGCCGGCTCATCCTGATCCCTCGGTGACTAGCCCGAAGTTACGTGGGCCGGGGTGAGTGAACCCTTGTTGAGCTGGGAGTTTGCCGCCTGCGCGGGCCGCCTGGTGTCTACGCCAGGGTGAGCGGGATTGGGGCTTGGAGGAGGTCGAAGGCGCGGCGCTGGGTTGGCGTGGGGCTGGTGAGCTTGTCGAGGGTCTGGCCGCCGATGGTGATGGTGTCGCGGGTGAGCGTGCCGAGGTGATCGAGCAGGTCCCGGAAGCTGCGCATCCGCTGGCCGCTGGCGTCGGTCTTGCGGGCCGCCTTGGCCTGGGCGGTGGGTGAGCGACGGGCGGGGGCCACAGGGTCGGCCCGCACTGGGGGGTGCTCGTCGGTGAAGGTCAGCGGCGCCCAGGCCTTGCGCAGGTGCCAGGCCAGGTAGCAGGCCAGCATGCACACCAGCACGTGGCCGCGGACCCGGTCCTGCAGTCGGTGCCAGATGGGCCGCAGGTCCAGGTCGTCAGCCTTGATGTGGCGGAAGTCGCGTTCGACCAAGGCGAGGTTCTTGTAGGCGGCGACCGTGGCGGGCGCGTCGAGGGTGGTGGCTGGGACGGATGTGCGGATGACGTAGATGCCGTCCAGGGCGGCCTCGGCGTCGATCTTGGCCTGGTTGCGGTGCCAGCTGAGCTGGCCCTGGCCGATCTGGACCACAAGGTGCTTGCCGACCTTGTGCTTGCGCAGCGCCCGGTCGGCCTTGACGCGGATCTTGTCGGGGTCGCGGAGCCGCCCGGCATCGACTTGGCTTTTGACCTTGGCAAGCAGGGCCTCGGTGGCGGCCAGCAGGTCGGCTCGCTTGCGGGCGCGCTCGCTTGCCAGCAGCGGGTTGCGGCAGGCCACCAGCCGCTCTCCGGGATAGTCCGGGCTGGTGATCTCGGCCAGGTCCTGCTGGTCGAACAGGCCAAGCTGCAGCGGGCCGCCGTCTTGGGCGAGCTTGCCGATGGCCGGGGCGCGCAGCGCGGTGATCCAGGCGAAGCCATCGGGCGTGCCGGGATCGTGGTTGAGGTCTTTGAGCGCGTCGATCCGCGCCTTGGTGATCATGCCGCGGTCGCCAACCAGGACCAGCTGGTGCAGGTCGAAGCTGCCGCGCACCACCTCCACGGCCTGGGTGAACGCGGTCGGGTCGGCGGTGCTGCCGGCCAACACCCGCACCGCCACCGGGCGGCCGGTTGGGTCGGTGAGCAGCCCG
>JBIOYL010000048.1:0-2363 GCA_044870185.1 Actinomycetes bacterium
GCCGCCGGGGCGGCCGGCGCCGTCGCCGGCTCGGTCGGGTACCGGCCTGGTCACGGGCGTCCCGTCGTGGTCGAGGCGACCGGCCGCCAGCCAGACCCACCCGGCCGCTGCCCGCGCTCGATCGCACGCGTGAGCTCGGCCTGGGTGACGAGCCCGACCAGCTCACCGCCCACGACGACGATCGCGATCCCTGCATGCCCCCTGAGACGGTCGAGCAGGTCGATGACCGGCTCGTCGGGTCGGGCGACCGCCAGCGCCCACATCGGCACGGCCACGTCGCCGGCGCGCACGGCGTGGCGCCGGTCGACCGGCACCGACTCGAGCGCGGCCACGGTCACCACGCCCGCGGGCTGCCCGTCGAAGCTGCGCAGCGGCAGCGCTGTGGGAGCCGGAGCCGCCGGGGCGCCCCACGGCGCGGGCGCACGCAGCGGGTCGACGTAGTCGCGCAGGAACGCGTCGACCGTGAACCAGGCCGGGCCGATCACCCGGGCCGGGGTCATGACGTCGCCGACCCGCAGCCCGGCCAGGCCGTCGTGGACGATGGCTGCCTCGCGCTCCTGGCGGGCGGCGCCGACCAGGAACCACCCCACCAGCGCGGTCCACAGCGTCCCGATCCCCCAGCCCGTGAAGGCGCCCACCAGGCCGTAGGCGATCAGCAGGAAGCCGGTCACCTGCCCGGCGTTGGCGGCCGTCACCCCGGCCCGCATGCGGTTGCCGTGCCGGCGCCACAGCAGCGCGCGCAGCACGCGCCCGCCGTCGAGCGGCGCGGCCGGGATCAGGTTGAACAGGGCCAGGACGATGTTCACGATCGCCAGCCAGCCCGCCACCGCGACGGCCAGCATCGGGGCGCCCACGGCGCCGAGCGCGACGGCGACCAGGCCGAAGCCGATGGCCAGGGCCAGGCTGATCGCCGGGCCGACGATCGCGACCCGCAGCTCGTCGCGGGGGCTGGCCGGCTCGTCGCCGAGCTGCGCGACGCCGCCGAGCAGCCACAAGGTGATGCCGTGGACGCGCAGGCCGACCCGCCGGGCCACGACGGCGTGGCCGAGCTCGTGGGCCAGCAGCGAGCCGAGGAACAGCCCGGTCGCGACGACACCGCCCAGCCAGTAGGCGATCGGATCCAGGCCGGGCGCCTGGCTGGGCAGGATCGTGCCGGCCACTGACCAGGCGATCAACAGGGCGACGAACAGCACGCTCCAGCTCGCACCGATCTGGATCCCGGCGATGCGGCCGAGGCGCAGGCTGGCGGTCATGACGACGACTCCTCTTCCATCCCCGGACGCCCGAGGCTGGTCGATGCGTGCATCGCGCCGAGACGGCGGAATGGCAACGGACGGCCTCCGGCTCCGGCCGGGCTCCTGGCCCGGTGGCTGGAAGGTCTCGTCCGCCCGCCGGGCGGGTGAGCCGCCGGATGGGCATGGGCCCACCGTCCTGACGGCGTGCTCGCGGGGCCAGCGGCCCGAGGACTACTCCCCTTCCCTGCCATGGTACCCGCAGGGCGTAAGCCAGGTATAAGCCTGGCGGCCGCAGGTGCCCG
The DNA here is from genome assembly GCA_044870185.1 of Actinomycetes bacterium. Taxonomy (GTDB): domain Bacteria; phylum Actinomycetota; class CALGFH01; order CALGFH01; family CALGFH01; genus JBIOYL01. Next base: position 1,538 of record JBIOYL010000048.1, read on the forward strand.
GCCAGGCGGCCCGGCCAGGCGGCCCCGCCGGGGGCGTGGTCGAGGCCGGGTGCCGACCGTATGGACCGGTGCCCGGATGGGTCAGCCGGCGGCCCGGCGGCCCCGGCGGGCCCGCAGATAGTCGCTGACCACGTAGTCGCCCAGCCGGTCGGTGGCCGGCGAGAAGACCCGGCCGCCGTTCAGGCGGGCGAGGGTGTTGACGAAGCGCACCAGCCGGGGCGAGGTGTCGAGCATGAACACGTTGATGACCACACCGCGCTTGGTGAGCTTTCCCACCTCGGCCAGCGTCAGCTCGATCGTCTCGGGCAGGGGCGGCCACTCGAAGTAGGGCATGCCGCCCTCCAGGTGCGCGGTCGGCTCGCCGTCGGTCACGACGAGCACCACCGGCTCGGCGTCACGGTGCCGGTCCAGGTGCCGGCCGGCCAGCATGAGCGCGTGCTGCAGGTTGGTCCCCTGGACCATGTCGGGAGCCAGGCCGGCCAGCTCGGCGGGCCGGTAGGTCCTGGCCATGGACGAGAAGCCGATGATCTCCAGCGCGTCCTGCGGGTAGCGCGTCGCCACCAGGCTGTGCAGGGCCAGCGCGGTGGCCTTGGCCATCCCCCACGCCTCCCGCAGCAGCATCGAGTACGACTGGTCGACCAGCAGGCACACCGCCGCCGAGGTGCGCCGCTCGGTTTCCAGCACCTCGAAGTCGTCGGGGATCAGGGCGACGGCCGAGCCGGGCCGCCGCGGACCCTGCCGGAGGACCGCGTTGCGCACCGTGCGGACCACGTCCAGCGGTTCCTCGTCGCCGAAGACCCAGGGGCGGGAGGCGCCGCTGGGCTCG
>JBIOYL010000049.1:0-12943 GCA_044870185.1 Actinomycetes bacterium
CACGCCGAGGTGATCGCTCTCAAAGGCGACAGCTACCGGCTCAAGGACCGCGACCTCGGCCGCGTCCCGGCGGCCGCCACGGACAAGGACTGAAGCACATGACCATCAGGGGGTCAACTTTCAGCCGCCGTTGACACGGTGGCCCACAGGGCAAGGATCACGGTCACCACGCCGAACACCCGGGCGTTCCAGGCGCCGTTCCGCACCCCGGTGGAGCGCAGCACCCAGGGCGAGATGAACAGCCAGACGCCGAGGACGACGTTCAGCCACGGCACCGGTGAGGCCGGGATGGTCAGGGCGATCAGGGCGACCACGAAAACGGCCGCGCCGATGATCCAGGCGTTCCAGGCCGTGTTGGCATCGGCGGTCGTCCCCAGGACCCAGGGGGAGATGAACAGCCAGATCCCGACGAGCAGGTTCAGCCAGCTCTGCCAGCGTGTCCAGGGTCGCATCGGATGAGCCTCCCTTCTTGCGCGCATGAGGCGACTCGTTGCCGGCAGTGCCAATTATATCGTGGAACGATATTCTTGGCGAGCCGGGAGCAGCCCTGCCGGCATCCCGTCAGCACGCCGCGTTCCGCGGCCGGGACCCGGGCCACTCCGGTGGCGGCAAGACCTCGACACGATCGGCCGTCGCCATGGCAGACGGCCACACGGACGAGGAGGACGGCGAGCGCTCCCTGTTCGACGATGGCGAGCTGAGTCGTCGGCGGGACGGGGGCGATGGCCGCAGGCGCCGTCGGCGAGGATTCCTCGCACATGCGACGTGGCCCTCGGGCTGGCGCCGATAATGAGCAGATGGGTGATCGGTTCTCTGGCCTGCTGCTGGGCCGCGCCGCGCAGGTGGAGCGCCTCGACGCGGCGCTGACGCGTGCGGCCGGTGGCCGGCCGACCACGGTGCGACTGTCGGACCTGCGGTGGTAGGCGGCGCCGTGGCCGGCTTGACGGTCGTTCCGCTGGTGGGGCGGTCCGAGGAGCTCGGCCTGGTGCTGGCCGCGCTGGACCGCGCCGCCGCCGGGTCGGGAGGGGCGGTGCTGCTGGCCGGCGAGGCCGGCATCGGCAAGTCCCGGCTGGCCGCGGAGGCCCTCACCCTGGCCCGCCGGCGCGGGTTCGTCACCCTCCAAGGCGCCGCCTACCCGCTGCAGGCCGACCTGGCCTACGCGCCGGTGCTGGAGGTGCTCGGGCCGTTCCTGGCCGGACTGGAGCCCGGCCGCCTGGCCGCGCTGGTGGGCGGCCTGCCCGATCTCGGCCGGTTGTTCGCCGGGCTGCACCTGCCGCCGCCGGAGCCGCTGGGGGATGCCGCCCTGGAGCGGACTCGCCTGTTCGAGGCGGTGTCGCGGCTGGTCGAGCGGGTCGCGGCCGAGCGGCCAGTGGCGCTGCTGGTCGACGACCTGCACTGGGCCGACGCCGCCTCGCTGGAGCTGCTGCACTACCTCGCCAGGGGCCTTGGGGCCCGGCGCGTGCTGCTGCTGGGCGCCTACCGCCTGGACGAGGCGCGCACCCACCCGGGGCTGCGGGCGCTGGTGCGCTCGCTGCAGCGGCTCGGGCTGGCCGAGGAGCTCCCCGTCGGCGGCCTCGGCCCGGAGGCGGTCGCCGCGCTGGCCCGCGCCCTGCTCGGTGGCGAGCCGCCGGCCGAGCTGCTCGGCGTACTGCGCGAGCGGGCCGCCGGGACGCCGCTATTCGTCACCGCGCTGATCCGCGGGCTGCGTGACACCGGTGAGCTGTTTCGCAGCGGCGGCGCCTGGGTCCTCGGCAGCGGGTCGCTGACCGCGGTGCCGCCGGTCGTGCGCGACCTGGTGCTGGCGCGCCTGGAGCGGCTGGACCCGGCCGGCCGTGCCCTGCTGGAACTGATCGCGGTCGCCGGCGACGCCGCCACCCGGCGGTCCTCGGCCGGGTCGGCGGGCCAGGCGGGGAGGAGCTGGACGAGCGGCTCCGCCGCCTCCGCGATGCCGGCCTGGTGGTCGAGGAGCCCGCCGGGTCCGATCTCGTCCACCGGGCCGCCCACCCCCTGGTCGCCGAGGTCGCCTACGGCGAGCTGCCGGAGATGCGGCGGCGCCGGCTCCACGTCGGCGTCGCCGCCGCCCTGGAGGCGCTCGGTCCGGGCGACCCGCAGCGGCTCGCCCACCACTACCGCGCCGCGGCGGGCGAGGCCGACCCTGGACGTGCCCTGGACGTACTGGTCGCGGCGGCCCAGCGGGCCGAGGAGTTGCACGCCGACGCCGAGGCCGCCGACCTGTTCGCGGCCGCCTTGACGCTCGCCCGCGCCGATCGGCCCGCCATGGTGGCGGAGCTGCTGGTGCGCCTCGGCCATGCCCGCTCGCGCGCGGGCCAGTTCGAGGCGGCCGTGGCGGCCTGGTCCGAGGCCGTCGCTGGGCGGGAACGGTCCGGCGAGCGGCCGGCCGCCGCCCGCCTGCGGGGCCTGCTCGCCCTGGCCGAGTGGGATCGGGGGCGGTTCGACGCGGCCGAGGCGCAGCTGGCCGCCGCCTTCCGGGCGATCGAGGGCACCGATGCCGACGTGGAGCTGGCCGACCTCCACCACATCCGGCTGCGGCTGCTGGTGCGGCAGGGTGACGTCGCCCGGCTGGAGGAGGGAGCGGTCGCCCTGCTGGCCCTGGCAGAGCGCGGCGGGACGCGGCCGGCGGTGGCGGCGGCGCACCTGGCGCGGGCCGAGGTGGCGTTCCTGCGCGGCCGCTTCGTGGCCGCCCGCGAGCACGGCCTGCAGGCGCTCGCCGTGGCCGAGCGGGCCGGGCTGAGCGTGCTGGCCGCCCAGGCGCACCGGCACCTGGCCATGACCGCCGCCAACGTCGGCGACCATCGCCTGGCCCGCGAGCATGCGCAGGCCGACCTGGCGCTGGCCAGGCAGACCGGCTCGCCCACCCTCGAGCTTGGCGGTCGCTTCTTCATCCTGGCGATCGACCTGGTCACCGACGCCTGGGAGGAGGTGCTGCAGAGCTCCGAGGAGCTGCTCGTCCTCGGCCACCGGGTCGGGTACGCCCGCGGCGTGGCCACCGGCCTGGCCGGGCGCGCGTTCGTGGTCGCCCACCGCGGCCGGCCGGAGGAGGCGGCGCGCTGCGTGGCCGAGGCGCGGGAGGTCTACGGCGCCGCCGCCGCGGCCGACCGCCACATCTTCACGGTGATCGAGCTCGCCGAGGCGACGGCCGCGCTCGCCGCCGGCGACCCGCAGCGGGCGCGGGAGCGGGCCGCCGCGGCCGTGGCGACCCCCACGGTCCTGCCCTGCCTGGGCCTCGCCGTCCTGGGAGAGGCCCAGGTGGCGGCCGGCGATCTGGCCGGCGCGCTCAACACCGCCCGCCGGCTCGGCGGGCTCGGGCCGGGCGCGCCGTGGCCGGCCGCGTGCGGGAGCTGGGTCGAGGGGCTGGCGCGGGCGGCGCTCGGCGAGCGCTCGGCGGCGCTGGCCTGCCTGCGGCGCGCCGCGGACCGCCTGGACGGGCTCGGGTTGCCGTTCCAGGCGGCCAGGGCATGGCTCGGCTGGGCCGAGGCCGCCGCTGTGGTGCGCGACGACGACGATCACGACCCGGCGGGCCGGGCCGACGCGGCCGTAGCGGCCCGCCGGAGCCTGGCCGTCTTCGACCGGCTCGGCGCCCGCCCGTCCGCCGACCGGGCTCGCCGGCTGCTGCGCGCCCTGGGGGAGCGGCCCGCCGCACCGCCTAGGGCGGTGGCCAGCGAGCTGTCGGAGCGGGAGCTGCAGGTGGTTCGCCTGGTCGCCGCCGGGCTCAGCAACGCCGAGGTCGCCGGGCGGCTGTTCATCAGCCCCCGGACCGTCACCACCCACCTGCAGCACGTCTACGGCCGGCTCGGGCTCCCCTCGCGGACGGCGCTGACCCGCTGGGTGCTGGAGCGCGGGCTCGCCGCCGAGGATACGTAGGGCCTGGCGGGCCGATACGTAGGCGGACGGATGGGCGGGATGGGCCGGGCACGGGAGCATGGCCGCCACGACCGGACGGCTCCCGCTCGTGTTCTGGGTGCACGGCGCGGAGCGGATCGCCATCGCCGGTGATTCCGCCGGCGATCAGATCGCCGCCCAGTTCGGCGCCCTGTCCGGCCGCCGTGGTCGCCACGCGGGTGGCGGCCGCGTGGGCCTCGCCGCCGCGGTCGTCGCGCGGTGCGATCCGTGTCGCCCTGGTGTCCTCTTCTGAACCTACACTTCGGGGTCGGTTGGAGCGTGCTGGTCTGGTTGCCACGGGTCGATGACGTCGATCCCGGTGTCCTGGAAATCCTTGATGTTGCGCGTGGCCAACGCCGCCCGGTGCGCGCGGCAGATGGAGACGATCTGCGCATCGAACCCATCGATCGGCAGGCCGGCACGGTCCCGGTCGCTCACGACCGTGGCGTACGCCACCGCCGCCTCCACATCGAAGGAAAGCACCCGCTCGGCGAAGTCGGCGAACACCTCCTCAGCGGTGGACCGCAGCAGCTCCTTGCGGCGGCCATCGTCCAGCCGCTCGATGCCGTAGCGGATCTCCGCCAGCGTGATCGACGTCGTGTACAGCTCGCGCTCGATGCCGCGCACCCAGCCGACCACCACCGCAGACGGCGACGGCCGCATCAGCTCCGAGACGACATTGGTGTCGACAACGATCATGAAGCAAGGTCAGCGGCGCGAACCGGCGTGGAACGCGGCGGCAGGTCCAGTTCCACACCGCCGATGGCGCCAAAGCGGTCCACGAGCACGGTGAACAGCCCACCAGACCGCTCCGGCTCCCTGACCGCCTCCTCGAGGATGGCGCGGATCTCGGACTCCATGGATCGTCCGTGCTGCGCCGCTCTGATGCGCAGGCGACGCTTGGTGTCTTCGTCCAGGTTTCGGATGCTGACTGCTGCCATGATGTGCACCCCTCTCGTGCTGTCAATGCTAGCAGAGGCCGGGGTGCCCAGCCGAGCGTGTCGTTCTGCTGGGTCCGGCAGTTGGCCGTGACACCTGGCACCGCAGGTCCCCACCTCTTGGCGCAACAATCGGTTCCGCCATCAGGCGGCCTGGAGCTGCGAGGGGATGGGTTGTCCCCGAAGGTCTGCTCGGCCTGGACCGGCTCTCGAACGGAATCGGGTGTAGGTGCGGTCCTTGGTGAAGTCACTCCAGCCGAGCGCCTCGCCCGTGAGGTCGTCCTGCGTTGCGTACCGCCGCCCTCGGGTCCTGAGCGGCGGGCGTAAGGTCCAGGGCATGGACGCAGGGTCCTGGTGGCGAACGCTTCGGCGGGTGCCCGCGCCGGTGGTCGATGTCGGGCTGGCGGTGGCCCTGGCGGTGGCGGTTGCGGTGGCGATCAGCGTGGCGCCGGAGCAGGGCCGGGAACCGGACGCGGCCGCCTACGCGCTGGCGCCCACCATCGCCATCCTGTCCCTGTTCCGGCGGCGCTGGCCGCTGGCCGTGCTGCTGCTCTCGGCGGCGGCGCTGTTCGCCTACAACCAGACCGACTACCCGGGCCTGTTCTCGTCGGTGCCACTGTCGGTGGCCCTGGCCACCGCCTGGGCCGCGGGCCGTCGCGGCTGGGCGCTGGCGGTCGTCGCCTGGTTCGGCGGCGGCCCGCTGGTCTTCGTGGCCGTCTCCGATCTCCCCGGCAACGTCACCGCCCAAGTGGTCAACGGCGCCATCTCGGACCTCGCGTTGCTGGCGGCGCTGCTGCTGCTGGGCGAGGCGGTGCGCGGCCGCCGCGCCCTCGACCGGGAGCACCGCCTGCTGCTGGCCGAGCAGGAGCGCTCCGAGCGGCTGCTGCTCAACATCCTCCCGGCCCCGATCGCCGGCCGGCTCAAGCAGGACCAAGGGGTGATCGCCGATCGGTTCCCCGAGGTCACCGTGCTCTTCGCCGACCTGGTGGACTTCACCCGGAGCAGCGACCAGAGCACCCCGGAACGGGTGGTGCAGGTCCTTGACGACCTGTTCACCGCCTTCGACCGGCTGGCCCGCCGCCACGGGCTGGAGAAGATCAAGACCGTGGGTGACGCCTACATGGTGGCCGGCGGGCTGCCCGAGCCGCGACCCGACCACGCCCGGGCGGTGGCCGAGATGGCCCTGGCCATGCGCGAGGAGATCGGCCGGCACCGTGACCCGGCCGGCCGGCCGCTGGCCCTGCGGATCGGCATGGACACCGGCCCGGTGGTGGCCGGGGTGATCGGCACCAGCAAGTTCAGCTACGACCTGTGGGGCGACACCGTCAACACGGCCAGCCGCATGGAGTCCTCCGGGGTGCCCGGCTGCATCCAGGTGACCGACCGCACCCACCGGCGCCTCCGGGACGGCTACCGGTTCCAGCGCCGAGGCTCGATCCAGGTCAAGGGCAAGGGGGAGATGGTCACCTGGTTCCTGCTCGGACGGAACGAGCTCGGCCCCACGGCTTGAACACGGCGAGGACGAGAGCCACCGGCAGAGCCAGGCTCCCGCGGGCTCACCGGGCGCCTTCGGCTTGGGTGGCCTTGGAGCTGCGGGTTGCTGTTGGAGCGTGGGTCGGGCGTGCTGGTCTGGCGGCGTAGTCGCCGAGGCCGTGCTCGAGCAGCGCGAAGGCGCGCTGGCCGAGCCTGCGGACGTCGGCGGCGAGGCGGGCGGGCTCCTCGCCGGCCAGGACGCGTCGGCGGGTGTAGTCGAGCAGCGCGCGCTGGACGCCGATGAGAGCGTTCGCCGCGATCTGGGGTCGGAGGTCGTCGGCCGGGGCGTCGGTCTCGGCGGCGAGCAGGGCGGCGAGGGAGCCGGCGGTGCGGGCGATCGCCTGCTGCTCGCGAGCCAGCAGGGCCGGACTGGCGGCGATCACGCGGTTGACGGTCCGCAGCCGCTCCAGCGCCTGGGCATCACCGGCCTCGACCTGGGCGAGCAGCCCACCGGACTCCAGCAGGTAGCGCCGGAAAGCCACCAGCACCGGCTCCCCCGCCGCCCGGGCGCTGATGGCGTCGACCAGCTGGGCCCCGAAGGCCTCGAGCCGGTAGTAGAAGAGGTCTTCCTTGGTGGGGAAGTAGTTGAACACGGTCGCCACGGCCACCTGTGCCTGGCGGGCGACCTCGGCCACCGTCACCTGCTCGAAGCCCCGGTCGGCGAACAGCCGCCAAGCGGTCTCGGCGATCAGCTGCCGTGTCTGCTCCTTCTTGCGTTCGCGCAGTCCCATCTCCATCCCGGGAGCAACATAGCACGAATCCTGGTTTTGCTCTATCTTTAGAGTCAATCCAGAAAGTAAGGATGGGGGACAGGCAACGAGACCAAGGAGGGTCCGATGACCGCAAGGACCGACGTGCTCGACCTGGTGGGGCGCTGGGCCACGGCCGAGCAGGGCAACGACGCCGAGGCGCTCGACGGGCTGCTGGCCGACGACTTCGTCGGCGTCGGGCCGCTGGGGTTCGTCCTGGACCGCGACCAGTGGCTGGGCCGTTTCGGCAACGGGCTGGAGAACCGTTCGTTCGCGGTGGAGGACGCGCAGGTGCGCGACTACGGCACCGCGGCGGTGGTGGTCGGGGTCCTGGCCCAGGAGACCAGCTTCCGGGGCGGCGACAACTCCGGGCGGTTCCGCCTGACCCTGGTCGCCGTGCGGCCCGCGGACCGCTGGCTGCTGGCCAACGCCCACATCGGGATGCTGCAGCAGCCCGCCGGTCCGCCGCCCTCGTGAGCGGCGGGATGGACAGTCGATCCATGGCCGCCGGCGGGAAACGCGAACCCTCGAGCCGAGGAGCGAGCTGTGAAGATCCGCGCTGCACAGGCCACCACCATCGTGCTGTTCGCCCTGGTGATGGGCGTGTTCTGGGGTACCTGGTTCTCCCTGAGCCGCACCATGAGCCAGCTGTCCGCCGAGACGTTCGTCGCCGTCGGCCACCAGATGATCCACAACCTGGGGGTCCCGATGGCCATCCTCCTGCCACTCGCCCTGCTCAGCGCGCTCGTCACCTTGGCCCTGCTGTGGCAGCGTCGGCGCGCGGCGGCGTTCTGGTGGCTGCTGGCCGGGTTCCTCCTCATGGTCGCAGCGCTGGCCATCACGCTGGGAGTCGCGGTGCCGATCGACAACCAGATCAACATCTGGACGGCGGCGAATCTGCCGGGCGACTGGCGGTCGATCCAGTCGCGCTGGGAGCTGTTCCACACGATCCGCACCTTCTTGTCGGTCGCCGCCTTGGTCGCGGTCACCATCAGCGGTGCGGTAACGGCGCGGCCGAACGAACCGCCAGTCAAGGAGGTCAGCTCTCAAGACCGAGCGGCGGCCGGGGGGCGTGAGGGTCTCCCGCCAGCACCCAAATTCTAGGTGTGTGCTCACCCTCCGGACGGTCACCAAGCCGACCGCCGGGACCGCCCTCGCTGGTGAGCTGGAGCGATCAGCCGACAAGGGCGGTGCCGTCGACGGCGGCGGGGTGCTGATCACCAGCCGGGCAGAGGCAGTCCTGAAGAGAGCTGCCAAGCCGGCGAACGCGTGGCTTGCCGTTCGTCGGAGACGCCGCAGAGCGGCTCGCCTGCGGGCGTAGATCGCCACGCCCCGCTTGGTGACGGCAATCGGCATCGCCACCCACGGTTCGTACGCTTACCGCTTCGCGGAGGCGAACCACCAAGCATGCGAACACCGCCACGCCCGGCCGAGCGTATGGTCGGCTCACGCGTCTGGAGCCGCACGGCCGAAGTGCCTGGAGCCGGACTGGTTCCGGCGTACGGATAGCGGTCGCCGGGCCCACCCGGGCGGGCAAGGCGACGCTGCTCAGTGCTCGCTGCGGCGATCCCGCCCGCGGTGCCGCGGCCCGCCCGGCGACACCGTGGCCTGGAGCGGGTCCTTGATCAGCTGCTCGGCGTCATCGGCGAGGTTGCTCCCGCGTGCGCCAAGGATCAACACCCACATCACCGTCCTCCCGCGGACGGCGTACGTGTGGGATGGCTGCCTGATGGACGAAGAGCAGGTGTGCTGGCCGTCGGGGCCTGACCGGACCCTGGTGCGGCCCAGCCCATCTGGTCGCATCCTGTAGACAGACATGAGCGCGACGTTGGCTCCAGCTCCAACCGGTGCAACGGAGGTTCCCGATGAGCGACCTGAGCGGGAAGGCAGCAGGCGGGGAGGTCGACTGGCCGCTCGGCCTGGCCCCGCTCACCTCGCTGCAGCCGCTCAGGGGCGGCTTCATCTGCAGCACGGCGCGAGGTCGGCTCGCCGATGGGCGCGACGTGGTGGTCAAGCGCTGCCCCTACCCGGCGGAGGTGGAGGCGGACGGCCTGCGGGCGCTGGCAGCCGCCGGCGCCCCCGTGCCGGCCGTGTTCGGGGGCGCCGGCCACGTCCTGGTGCTGGAACAGGTGGGCGGCCCGCCGGACTGGCCGGCCCTTGGGCGGGCGATCGCCCGCCTGCATGCGACCACCGGGAACCGCTTCGGCTGGCACCGGGACAACTTCCAGGGCATGACCCGCCAGCACAACGGCTGGAGCGACGACTGGCCCACGTTCTATGTCGAGCGCCGGCTGCGGGTCCACCTCGCCGATCCGAGAGTCCCTGCGCCGCTGCGCAGGCGCATCGAACGGGCCTGCGACGGCCCGCTGCCGGCGCTGCTGCGGCCGCGACCGCCGGCGTCGCTGACCCACGGCGACCTGTGGGCCGCGAACGTGGTCGAGGGGCGCTGGCTGGTCGACCCGGCGGTCTCCTTCGCCGACCGGGAACTCGAGCTGGCCTACATGCAGCTGTCGGGCAGCCTGCCACCGGAGCTGTTCGAGGCGTACGACGATCAGTGGCCCCTGGACCGGTCGTATGAGCAGCGCCGCCCGGCGCTGCAGCTCCACAAGTTCCTCAACAACATCCGACATTTTGGACCCGACAGGTACGTGCCACGAATCCAGGCCGTCCTGGACGCCTATGGCTGGTGAGCCCACGACCAAGCCCCTGCTGGTTAATTCGGCGGCGTGCCGGACTCGCCTCGACCTTGTTCCCGCCTGTTGGGCTTCTCGAGGCACAGGATGGAAGGATCGTGCTGCGGTCGACTTCCCCCGTCTCCGGCCGCAGGGTAGCTGGCGAGGGTGGCCGACACGTAGGTGCGCCCCTGGGCCACGGCGCCGATGGCGCCGACGATCTCGGTCTCCTCGGCCTGCTTGCTCAGGTAGCCGCGGGCGCCTGCCCCGATCGCCTGCACCACGTCAGCCGGCGCCTCAGAGGCCGAATCATCCTCTACTCGTGCCATCCACTCCGGCACGACAGCAGGTAGCGTTCATGGTGGCTCGGTGGCCGCGTCCAACAGCTCGGCGAGTAGCGTCCACACCGCTGTCCAGGTCTCGCGCTTTGGGATGGCCGTGAGCGCGATGGTCACCCGGTTGGCATCGACGCTGAGGTCGATGCTTGCCGCTGTCGGGGGCGTGTCGGGGGTGTGCAGCCCGATCGCCGCATGCGCTTTCTGGTTGGTCAGTTGCAGGCCTGCCGCCAGGACTGCGCGTTCGAGGCCAACACGAAGCAGCGGCGCGCTGGCCGCCACCACCGCGTGCACTGGCTCACCTGGCGTCTGGTCCATCCATCGAGTCTGGCGGCGCTCGGCATGCTCACCAAGGGTAGAACTATCCCGGGGTGCGGACGAGTGCTGGTCGGCTCGCCGTTGAGCGTCCGGCAGGGCGATCGCCGGAGCGACCCAGAGCGTCTGTCGGATCAGAGCGACCAGACTTGGCTGCTCCCCGCCCGTCCGGTTAGGCTCTGGCGGCTACGGCGTGCACCGGGGGGGACGACATGCTAGCCGACAGCCGCCACGCCGGCCGGATGTCCGCTTCGGCCGGAAGGTCGCACGCGACAGCCGCACACGGTGTGGGGACGCCTGCTATCGGCCGCTCCGGGCCGCGCACTGGGGCGCAGCCTTGACCATCATGGGGAGCCGACGGGCAGCAGCCGACCGGATCGCTGGTCCGCGCGGGCTGGCTGGCTGGGTCGCGGCCAGCCCGCTTGTTGGCGGGCGTCGGGGTGGCCACGTCGATGCGTCGCTGCCCGTGCACGCCGACCCCGCCGGTGTGACCGAGACTGAGGACGTTGCGGATCGGGCGCTTGGCTGGTGGGCGCTGGGCGGGCTTGGGTATCGGGTCGCGTTGACCCCGTTTCTCATCGCCGGTGCCCTGGCCGTGTGGGGGGCGGCGGCGTCGCGCTATGTCTGGGTGCTGGGCGTGATGCTCGCCGTGGATGTGGCACTGCTGGCTGGCCTGGTGGCCGGCAGGCTGCGCTGGCTGCTGCGGTCCAACCTGTTTTGGCCGCTGACATCCTGGTGGCGATGGCGCTGAACCTGTGGATGAGCGCCTCGGTGCCGCAGGGCACGCTCGAGGTGGGCGGTCGCGACACCTTCTGGTGGTATGCGATCGGCACGGTTGGGCTGTGGACCGGGCTGCGCGGCGCCAGGACCGGTGTGGCGATGGTGGCTGGCGCGGGGCTGCTGCAGCTCGCGATGGTGCGGGTCAACGGCGCCACGCTGGATTTGACCGGCTGGATGGTGTTGTTGTGGCGCTACCTGTGGATGTGCACCGGGCTGGGGGTGGCGCTGCTGGTGATGCGGCTGGCGCGGCGGGGCGCCAGCCTGGCCGTGACGGCCGGGGTGCGGGCGGGACAGGCCGCCCAGCGCGCGGACCTGCTGCGCGCGATGCACGACACGGTGCTACAGACCCTGGAAGGGCTGGCGCTGCGCGTTGGCAGCGGCCGGCAGCCGGCCGAGCAGCGCCTGCGCGACGCCCAGGCGATCGCGCTGGCCCAGGCACGCGGGCTCGACGAGCTGCTGCGCCAGGACACCGCGCCCGCGCCGTCTGGTCTTGACAGCCGGCTCCAGGCGCTGGCCGGGCAGTTCCAGCGACGCGGCCTGCACGTGGACCTGGCGGCCACCGCAGACGGTGGTCCCGACCCGCCTGGCCAGGTGCTGGAGGCGGTTGCGGGGGCGGTGCGGGAGGCGCTGGCCAACGTCGCCAAGCACGCCGGCGTGACCGAGGTTGCCGTGCGCGCCGCGACCGGCACTGACGGCATCGAGGTGACGGTCCGTGACCACGGTCGCGGCTTCGACCCCACCGCGGTGACAGCCGGGTTTGGCGTGGCTGGCTCGATCCGGGCGCGCATGGCCCAGGTGGGCGGGACCGCCGAGATCTGGTCGGCGCCTGGCGAGGGGACCCGGGTGCGGCTGTGAGTGGCCACCGCCTCCCGACCGGGATGGTCACGGCGGCTGGCGCGGTGGGCCGGGCGGCTGACGGCCCGACTCGCCCACCAGCCCGGGACGATGCTAGACGCGTCATGGTCGACGGGCGCCGGCGCGGTTGCCGCCCAGACGTTTGGCTGGTTTGCCCTGACGGTGCTTGCCTACCGGATCGCGGTCATCCCGCTGACCGCCGTGAACGTGCTGGCCAACCTCCCGGGGCAGCTCCCACCGGCCGGCCTTGCGGTGGTGCTGGCAGGGCTGCTGGCCGCCAACCTTGCCCTGCTGGCCGGTGCGGTGGGTGGCCGGCCGAGCCGACTGCTCGAAGCCAACGCGCTGCTGGGCGTGGACGTGCTGGTGGCGGTGGCCGTGAGCCTGTGGGCCAGCGCGGCCATGCGGCCGGGCAGCTTCTACCTGATGGGACACGACGGCTTCCTGCCGTATGTGCTGGCGGTGGTGGTGCTGTGGACCACGCTGCGCGGGGCGCGCACCGGCGTGGTCCTGCTGGCCGGCGTCGCGGTGCTGGAGCTGGCGATGGGTCTGGCCAACGGCGTTGGGCTTGCCGCGGTCGGCTGGCCCGAGCTGCTCGGCCGCTTGGCCACGTCGTGCCTTGCGGTCACCCTGCCGCTGGCGGTGATGGCGTTCGCCCGGCGGGGCGGCCGCCTGCAGGCCGCCGAGGGGCTGCGCGCCGGCCGGGCAACCGAACGCGCGCGGCTGCTGCGCGACACCCACGAGCTGGCCCGCCACACTCTTGAGACGATCGCGGCGCGGGCCGGCGCCGACCAGCCAGCCGTGGAGCGGGTGTGGGAGGTGCGCGCGCTCGCCCTCGGCCAGGCCGCCGAGCTGCGGGCGGTCCTGCA
>JBIOYL010000050.1:0-2465 GCA_044870185.1 Actinomycetes bacterium
CCGGAGGGGTCCGGGGAACCCCGAGGGGGTGCCCCGGTCGACAGGGGGGTGGCCGTCCGGCAGGACGGCGGCGCGCTCTGGCTCACCCTCGACCGGCCCGCGGCGCTGAACGCGCTCGACGGCCCCACCAAGCAGGCGCTGCTCGCCGCGCTGCAGGCGGCGGCCAAGGACCCGGGCGTGCGGGTGGTCGCGCTGACCGGGGCCGGGCGGGCCTTCTGCGTCGGCCAGGACCTGCGCGAGCTGGAGGCCGCCTACCGCCAGGGCCGCCCGCCCGAGCTGGCCGCCGCCCTGGAGGCGTTCTACGCCCCGGCGGCGACGCTGCTGGCCGGGATGGCCAAGCCGACCGTCGCGGTGGTGAACGGGGTCGCGGCCGGGGCGGGCGCCTCGCTCGCGTTCGCCTGCGACCTGCGCCTGGCCTCGTCGGCGGCCACGTTCAAGCTCGCCTTCGGCGGCATCGCGCTGCTCCCGGACGCAAGCGCCACCTACCATCTGCCCCGGCTGGTGGGGCTCGCGCGGGCGCTCGACCTCGCCCTGCTCGACGAGGGCGTGGGCGCCGAGGAGGCGCTCCGCATCGGCCTGGTCACGCGCGTGTTCCCCGCCGACGACTTCCCGGGGAGGGCGGCCGCGGTCATCGCGCGCCTGGCCGCCGGCCCGACCCGCGCCCTGGCCGCCACCAAACGGCTCCTGCGCGCCAACCTGGACACCGAGCTGGCCACCGCGCTCGCCCGCGAGGCCGAGGCGCAGGCCGCGCTCGGGCGGTCCAACGACCATCTCGAAGGGGTGGCCGCCTTCCTGGCCAAGCGGCCCCCACGCTTCTCGGGCACCTGACCAGCACGCAAAGGAGGCGACGATGCCGGCCGACTACCAACTGTTCATCGACGGCCGCACGGTCGAGGCGGCCAGCGGCCAGACGTTCGACAGCATCGACCCCTCGACCGGGCAGCCGCACGCCAGCGTGGCCCGGGCGGGCGCCGCCGACGCCGAGCGGGCCGTGCAGGCGGCCCGGGCCGCCTTCGAGGACGGCCGCTGGTCGGGCCTGCGGCCGGAGAAGCGGGCCGGAATCCTGCAGGCGGTGGCCGGCAAGCTGCGGGACGCCGCCGAGCGCCTGGTCGAGCTGGAGGTGCGCGACTCGGGCGGGACCATCCGCAAGACCAGGGCGGCCGACGTGAACGGCGCGAGCTTCACCTTCCGTACCTTCGCCGAGCTGGCCGTGCGCATGCCGACCGAGGTCCCGCTGCCGTTCACGCTGGCGCCCGGCCCGAGCCACAACTACCTGCGCCACGAGCCGGTCGGGGTGTGCGCCGGCATCGTGCCGTGGAACTTCCCGATCCAGAACGCCGCCTGGAAGGTCGCCCCGGCCCTGGCCGCCGGCAACACGATCGTGCTCAAGCCGGCCGAGCAGACCCCCTGCACCGCCGTCGAGCTGGCCAAGCTGTGCGCCGAGGCGGGCGTGCCCGACGGCGTGGTCAACGTCCTGCCCGGGTTCGGCCCGGAGGCCGGCGAGCCGCTGGTCGCCTCGGCGGGCGTCGACAAGGTGGCGTTCACCGGCTCCACCGAGGTCGGCAGGCGCATCCAGCAGCTTGCCGCCGGCACGGTCAAGAAGGTGCTGCTGGAGCTGGGCGGCAAGTCGGCCAACATCGTGCTGGACGACGCCGACCTGGAGCTGGCGACCGACGGGGCGGTGTACGCGATCTTCTTCCACCAGGGCCAGGTGTGCACGGCCGGCAGCCGCCTGCTGGTGCAGCGGCCGGTCTACGACGAGGTGGTCGCGCGCCTGGTCGACACGGTCGAGCGCATCACGGTGGGGCCGGCCGCCGACAAGGCGTCCGACATGGGCCCGCTGGTCTCGGCCTCCCAGCTCGAGCGGGTCGAGCGCTACGTACGCATCGGCCAGGAGGAGGGCGCCAAGCTGGTCACCGGCGGCCGGTGCGTGACCGTGCCCGGCTACGAGGGCGGCTACTACTACGCGCCGACGGTGTTCACCGACGTCGACCCGGGCGCGCGCATCGCCCAGGAGGAGATCTTCGGCCCGGTCCTGGCGGTCATCCCGGTCGACGACGACGACCACGCGGTGCGGGTCGCCAACGACTCGCGCTACGGGCTGGCCGGCGCCGTGTGGAGCCGCGACTCGGCCCGCGCCGTCAGGCTCGCCGAGCGGCTGCGCACCGGCACGGTGTGGGTCAACGACTACCATCTGCTCAACCCGCGCTATCCCTTCGGCGGCTACAAGCAGTCGGGGGTCGGCCGCGAGCTCGGCGAGGAGGGCTATCTGGCCTACACCCAGACCAAGCACGTCCACGTCGACATCACCCAGCAGCGCGCCCGCCACCGCTGGTTCGACGTGACCGTCCCGCGCCGGCCCCGACCGGACCCGCCGCCCGGGACCGGCCGGCCGACCCCGGGCGCCTGACCCAACCGGCGGCGGGCGCCGCCATCCCGCCGGGCCGCCGGGCCGGGCCGCCCCG
>JBIOYL010000051.1:0-3437 GCA_044870185.1 Actinomycetes bacterium
CTCCTGGATCCGGCTGGCCACCCCTTCTGCCTGACGTCTTCCTGACATCACCGGCGTGACAGGTATCCCCGTCAGACGCCGAAGCGCTCAGGCTTGGGCGAGCGATTCATCGGCTGCTGGCCGGCTCGGAGCGGGCATAGCGTCAGATGTGCTGGTCACAGCCACTCGTTGATGGCCGCTACCAGTACGGTTGCCTCGTAGCGGGCCGCGAGCTTGTCGTACCTCGTGGCCACGGCACGGTGCCTTTTGAGGCTGGTGGGCCCGGCAGACCTTTTAGGCCAGTCACCCGATTGAGGAACTACGCGACTAGCGTGGGGTCTGGTCGCGGTCGTGGAGTTTGACGCGGACGGCCTGGGCGTCGGGGTGGCCGAGTTGGTCGAGGATGGTCAGGGCCTGTTGCCAGGCGCCGCGGGCCGCCTCACGGTCACCGGTGGCGTGGTGGGTGTCGCCCAGGTGCGTAAGGGTGTCGGCTTCGTTGTAGCGGTCGTCGAAGTACCGGACCAGGTCGAGGGCGTTCCGGTAGCAGGTGAGGGCCTGGGCGTGGTGGCCCAGGTGGTGGTGGGCGTAGCCGAGGCTGTCCCAGACCGCGGCCTGCCCAGTGCGGTCGTCGAGTTCCTGGAACAGAGGGAGGGCTCGCTCGCAGGAGGTGAGGGCCTGCTGGTGATCGCCGAGCAGGCCGTGGCACCAGCCAACCGAGTTGAGGGCGAGCGCCTGCCCGCGCTGGTGGCTGGCGGCCCGGAACATGTCCAGGGCCCGTTGGGCGTGGTGCAGGGCCTCGGCGGGGCGTCCCCAGCGCTCCCACAGGTAGGAGAGGCCGAGATGGGTGTGGGCCTGCCCTGCCAGGTCGCCGGCCTGGGCGTACAGGTTGAGGGCGTAGTGCAGCTGGGTGTTGGCGTCGTCGAGGCGGCCCAGCCGGAGGTAAGCGGCGGCGAGGAGGCGGTGGGCGTTGGCCTGTGCGGTTGGGTCGGCCAGCCGCCCGGTGGCCGCCACCGCCGCCTGCCCGGTGGCGGCTAAGTCGTGCCAGTGCCCCCGCCAGTCGAGGAAGGTGTCCAGGGTCCAGGCCAGCTGCCAGGCGTGCGTGTCGAACCCGGTCGCGGTGGCGTGGTCGACGGCGGCCAGCAGCACCGGATGCTCGGCGGTGAACCAGTCCAGGGCCTGCTGATGGTCAGTGAAGTGTTCCAGGATGACCCCGGGCTGGGGCGGGGTGAGGGTGAGCGGGTCCCGGTGCGGGTCCAGCAGCCGGTCGGCGATATGGGCGGTGTGCAGGTAGTGGTCCAGGATCCGGTGCCTGGCGGCATGGCGTTGCTGGTCGGGGTCGAGGCGGTGGGCCTGTTCGGTGGCGTAGACGCGTAGCAGGTCGTGGAAGGTGTACCGGCCGGGGACATGCTCGATGAGCAGGTTCGCCCGGGTCAGCTCACCCAGCAGCGAGCGCACCTCCGGTAGGGACAGGGCGGCGAGGCTGGCCACCGCCGGGGCGCAGGTGTCGGGGCCGGGGTGCAGGCCCAGCAGCCGAAACAGCCGCGCAGCCGACTGGGTCAGGGCCTGGTAGGACCAGGAGAACACCGCCCGCACATCGGTGGCCGGGTCATCGGTGCGCAACGTGTCGAACCGCCCACCGCGGCTGTCGCCTAGCCCTCCGGCCAGGGCGTGCAGGGGCAGGTGGGGTTCGTTGGCGGCGCGGGCGGCCACGATCGCCAACGCCAAAGGCAGCCGGGCACACGCGGTGATGATCTCGGCGACCGCATCGGGCTCGGCGGCCACCCGGCCGGCGCCCAGACGGCGGGTCAGCAGCAGGTGCGCCTCGGCCTCGGTGGGCAGGTCCAGGGTGATCGGGTGGGCGCCGTCGGCGGCGACCAGACCGGAGAGCTTGTTGCGGCTGGTCACCAGGACCAGGCAGGTTGGGGCGCCGGGCAGCAGCGCACGCACCTGCACGCTGTCACGGGCGTTGTCCAACACGATCAGCATCCGGCGCCCCGCCAGCTGGGTGCGGTACAACGCGGCCTGCGCGTCCAGGTCGGCCGGGATCCGTTCGGGTGGCACCCCGAGGGCGTCCAGGAACCGGCGTACCGCCTCGGCCGGGTCCATCACCTGCCCACCCGGGTCGAACCCGCGCAGGTTCACATACAACTGCCCATCCGGGAACCGGTCGGCCACTCGATGCGCCCAGTACACCGCCAACGCGGTCTTGCCGACCCCGGCCGTGCCACCGATCGCCGAGATCACCACCGTGGCGGCCACCTCGGTCTGATCACGCAGCAGGCCGGTCAACCTGGCCAGCTCGCCATCCCGGCCGACGAAATGGGACACCGCAGCGGGCAACTGCCGCGGCACCGCCCGCTCATCCACGCCCACCGACTCCCGACTCGCTGTGGGCGGTGTAGGGCCCGAGGGTAGGAGCCGATAGGACTCCTGCGGATCCTTGGTCAGCGTGTCGGCGACCTTCCGCACCTCAGCGCTGAGCTGGGCGTCCTCGCCAAGCAGCGCGCGAAGCCGGCCGGTGGTCTGCGCGTAGAAGCTGGGGATGTCGGTGCGGCGCCCGGCGCGGGCCAGGGCGTGCAGGCCAAGTACGACGATGTCGTCGGCGATGTTCTCCTCGATCATGCGGCGGGTGGCGTGGAGCGCCTGGTCGTATTCACCGGTGTGCAGTTGTTGGGCGATGAGTGCTTGCGTGGCGGCGCGGTGCTGCTCCTGCAGGTTCAGGCGCAGGCCGTCGATGCCGGCGCGGTCGATGCCGGCCAGCGGTTGGCCGGCCCATTCGCCGATGGCGAGCTGGTACTTGGCTGCCGCAGCGTGATGATCGCCGGTCGTGACGTGGCTACGGGCGGCTCGGATGTGCTGGCGGAAGCGGTGGTAGTCGATAAGGCTGGGGTCGATGTCCAGGCGGTAGGCGCCGCGACGGCGGCGGGCGTCGGGCAGCATGCCACGACTCCCGCCGGCCCTGTGTAAGGCGGCGCGGACCGCAGCGATGTAGTCGGTCAACGTTCTGGCCGTGATCTGCTCCACCCCGCCACCGTCGCCCAGCAGGCGCAACAACGTCGCGGTTTCCACGTCGCGGCCGGCATGGATGGCCAGGGCCGCCAGCAGGATCCGCTCACCGACCCGTTCCAGCAGAACCGAACCGTCCGGACCGTACAGGGTGACCTCACCCAGCACCCGGATATCCATACCCCGGCACCCCCTGCATGAGGCCACAAATGTCGACTTTCGCTGTGGAATCAGACGAGCACATTCTGTCACGGCTCGGCGATTGACTCCAGTCAATCAACAGTTGAACCAGACTGCTCGCCTTCCTGGAGAACCTGTAGTCATCCCGACCCCGCACCACCCTCAGCGAGCCAAATCCGGCCCACCCGGCATAACATCCCACCCCAGATAATTGGCCTTATGACGGCACCGTCATAAGGCCAAGCGGGTGCCGGGCCGCAAGCCGGGCCTGG
>JBIOYL010000052.1:0-11272 GCA_044870185.1 Actinomycetes bacterium
TGGGGCGGCCACGCCAGCACCCGGGGAGCGCCTCGAGGCGCTCCCCGGGTGCTGGCGTGGCCGCCCCAGCCGCTGGCTGCGGCGCGGTCCTCGGGGTCAGCCGGTGGCCGCCGCGGACCCGGTTGGCGCCGCGGCGGTCTCGGCGACCACCTCCACGTCCTTGGGCCCGATCGACTTGGCGACGAGCACGCAGACGGTGGTCACCGCGGCCCCGACGACGATCGCGAGCAGGTACAGCACCGGTCTGCCGACCAGCCCGATCACCCAGATGCCCCCGTGCGGCGCCCGCAAGGTGCAGCCGAACCCCATGGACAGGGCGCCGGTGACCGCGCTGCCGAGCATGGTCGACGGGATCACCCGGATGGGGTCGGCGGCGGCGAACGGGATCGCCCCCTCGGTGATGAACGAGGCCCCCATCAGCCAGGCCGCCTCGCCGGCCTCCTGCTCCATCCTGGTGAACCACGCGCGGCGCAGCACGGTGGCCAGCGCCAGTCCGAGCGGCGGGGTCATGCCGGCCGCCATGACGGCGGCCATCACCTTGAGGTTGCCGCTGGCCAGACTGGCCACCCCGAAGGTGTAGGCGACCTTGTTGACCGGGCCGCCCAGGTCGAAGCCCATCATCAGGCCGAGCAGCGTGCCCAGCGCCATCGCGTTGGCGCCCGACAGGCCGTTGAGCCAGTCGGTCATGGCCCTGGTGGCGGCCGCGATCGGCTGGCCGAGGACCACGATCATCAGCGCGCCGACGATGAGCGTGGACACCAGCGGGATCACCAGCACCGGCATGATGCCGGCCATCCCCCGTGGCACCTTGACCTGCTTGATGGACATGGCGAGCGCGCCCGCGATCAGGCCGCCGATGAGCCCGCCCAGGAAGCCGGCGCCGATCACGCTTGCCAGCAGGCCCGCGACGATGCCCGGGACCAGGCCGGGCCGGTCGGCCATGGCGTAGGCGATGAAGCCGGCCAGGATCGGCACCAGCATGGCGAACGCGGTGGTGCCGATCTTGAACAGCAGGCCGGCGTAGCCGGCTTGGGTGACCAGGTCGTGCAGGTCGGTGGCGGCCCCCGGGTACTTGACCCCGCCGAAGGTGCCGCCGTTGACCTTGGTGGCGACCTCGGCGCCGCCGAACATGAAGCCCAGCGCGATCAGGATGCCGCCGGCGGCCACGAACGGGATCATGTAGCTGACCCCGGTCATCAGCCAGCCGCGCAGCCGGATGCCCAGATGGGGCTGGCCGCCGCCGGTGGCTGCCGGGGCGGCCGGGGCGCCGGCGGCCGGTGCCGCCGGCCGCCCCCCCGCCGGGGTCGCCACCCAGGCGGCGGCGGCGGCCTCAGCCTGGGAGATGAGGCCGGGCGCGTCGTTGATCGCCTTCTTGACCGACGTCTCGACGATGGGCTTGCCGGCGAACCGCTCGCGGTTGCGCACCTCGACGTCGGCGGCGAACACGACCGCGTCCGCCGCGGCGATGTCCTCGTCCGCCACCGGCGTCGCCCCGGCCGCTCCCTGGGTCTCCACCTTGAGCTCGTGGCCGGAGCTCTTGGCGGCCTGCTCGAGCGCTTCGGCCGCCATGTAGGTATGGGCGATCCCCGTCGGGCATGACGTGACCGCGACGATCTTCATCGCGACAGCACCTCCTGGTCGATGAGGTCGACATCCTGCGGCTCGGACGCCTGCGCCGAGCGGGCGCGCACGCCGGCCAGGAACCCCTCCGGCTCTTCCACCGCCGCTCCTTTCTGGACCCGGCCTGTCCGGGCTGGTCCGCCCCGGCGCCTGCCCAACCATGCCGAGCCGGCCGGTGCCGAGCCGGCCGATCTGGCACCGGTGCCGAGCCGGCCCGGCGGCGCCGTGCTCGATGTGTACCCCAAGTGGCGCGTTCGTCCCCTGGTTTCTGCCGCTCCGGTCGTACCCCTGCCCAGATGTCTGTCTGACCCCGCTTCATATCCGGCTGTAGTTGTTTACTTCCGCTTCGGGCGGCTGTCAAGAGGGAGGTTCCCCGTCTCCGTGCAATTCACGTCCGATCACCTGCTGATCCTTGGTTGACAGCGGCAAGGTTCGGATGTAGACACAGCTATACGGGCATCAACGGAGAATCTCACACATGTACGCACCCGAGCGGCACCAGATGATCGTGCGGCGCGCTCGCCAGCAGGGCCGCGTCGACGTCGCCCGGCTCGCCGCCGACCTGCAGGTGACGCCGGAGACCGTGCGGCGTGACCTCAGCGCGCTCGAGCGCCAGGGGCTGCTGCGGCGGGTGCACGGCGGGGCCCTGCCCATCGAGCGGCTGAGCCTGGAGCCCGAGCTGTCCGCCCGCGCCAGCTCCATGACCGCCGAGAAGCAGCGCATCGCCAGGGCGGCCCTGGACGAGCTGCCCCATGAGGGCGCCGTCCTGCTGGACGCCGGCACGACCACCGCCCAGCTCGCCGAGGTCCTGCCCGGCGACCGCGAGCTGACCGTGCTCACCAACGCGCTCCCGATCGCGCTGACCCTGGCCGCCCGGCCGAACCTCACGGTGATGACCGTCGGGGGGCGGGTGCGCGGCCGGACGCTCGCCCTGGTCGACGCGTGGGCGCTGGCCCAGCTCGGCGCCGTGTACGTCGACGTCGCCTTCCTGGCCACCGACGGCCTGTCGGTGGAGCGCGGCCTGACCACGCCCGACCCGGCCGAGGCGGCCGTCAAGCGGGCCATGCTGCAGTGCGCCCGGCGCACGGTGCTGCTGGCCGACCACACCAAGGTGGGCGGCGCGCACTTTGCTTGGTTCGCCGCATTGGAGGAGATCGACGTGCTCGTGACCGACTCGGGTCTCGACGAGCGCGCCGCCGCCGAGCTGGAGGCCGCCGGCCCCAGGGTGGTACGCGCCTGATCCGCCGGGGCGTCTGCCGGGGGCGTCGGCCGGGGGCGTCGGCCGGGGGCGTCGCGCCCGCGGCCGGACCGTGCACAATTGCGGCATGCGGGTCTCAGCCAAGGTCGACTACGCGCTCCGGGCCGCCGTGGAGCTCGCGTCGGCCCACCCTGCCGCGCTCAAGGGCGAACGGCTGGCCAGCCTGCAGGACATCCCGCTGAAGTTCCTCGAGAACATCCTCACCGAGCTGAAGCACGCCGGGATCGTCCGCAGCCAGCGTGGCCCCGAGGGCGGCTACTGGCTGGCCCGCCCGCCCGAGCAGATCACCCTGGCCGCGATCATCCGGGCCGTCGACGGCCCGCTGGCAGGCGTGCGGGGCGAGCGGCCGGAGGAGGTCGAGTTCCACGGCCCGGCCCGGCCGCTCCGGCAGGTGTGGATCGCGACGCGGGCCAACCTGCGGGCGGTGCTGGAGGCGGTGACGCTCGCCGACGTGGCCGAGGACCACCTGCCGGCGGTGGTCAAGGAGCTGGCCGGCGTCCCGGAGGCCTGGCGCCCCCACTGACCACTCTTCGCCTATATCAGCTACAATGTAGTCATGAGTAGCGTGCCACGAGCGGTGCGGTTCGAACCGGCCGTGCTGGAGCGGCTGCGGCGCTACGTCCGCGCCCACCCGGGGCTCAGTGCGTCCGCGTTGACCAGCCGGTTCGTCGACGAGGCGCTGCGCATGGAGGAACACCCCGGCGTCCTGTTCCGCGACGGGCCGTCGGGCCGGCGCGCGGTGCTGATCGGCGGGCCCGACGTCTGGGAGGTCGTCCGCGTCGTGCGGTCCGCGCGCAGCGCTGAGCCCGACCTCGATGCCGACGCGGTGGTCACGCTTGCGGCCGAGACGACCGGCCTGCCGCACGGTAAGGTCCGTGTCGCGCTGGACTACTGGGCGGCGTACCCCGACGAGATCGAGCAGCAGGTCCGCGACGCCGAGGAGGCCGAACGAGCCGCCGAGGAACTCTGGCAGCGGGAGCGGCGGCTGCTGTCGTGAGCGCGCGGTTGCTGCTGGACGAGATGTTCTCGCCCCAGATCGCCGTGGAACTGGTGCGGCGCGGCCACGACGTGGTCGCCGTGGCGGCCGACCCGGGCCTGGCCGGCCTTCCCGACGAGCAGATTCTCGAATGGGCGACCGAGCAGCGACGCTGTCTGGTCACCGAGAACGTCAGGGACTACGAGGCCCTGCGGCGCGCGGCGGCGGCCCAGGGCAGGGCCCGCGCGGGACTGCTTTACTGCGCCCCCAGGCGATTCCCTCGCGACCGCCGGTTCCTCGGCGCCCTCGTCGTCGCCTTGGACAAGCTGATCGCTGCCGGCGAGCTTCCCGGCCCCGACGACGTCGACTGGCTCGCGCCGTGACCGGTTCGGACCTATCGGACTTGTCTTGCTTTTCGCCTCAGCTCAGTGCTCCTCGTGTGGAAGGCGGGATGCCGCCAGCGCGCGCAGCGCCGAGCTGAGGGAGCCCTATCAGGTTGGTACGGCTGATGGGTGCAGCCACGCTGTCGACCGTGGAAGCCGACGCAGGCAGACGGGCACGCGGCCGCCCAACAGGCGGGCAGCAATTGCAGCTGTGCGATGCCTGGAAGGTGGTCAGGGGGACGAGACGGCGAACGTTGTCGTGAGCGGGGTGTCGCGTTCGGACGTCCCGACGTACACCCGGTAGGTGCCGGGGGCGATTCGCCACTGGTGGCTGGCTGCGTCGTACCAGCTCAGCGGGTGGGTCGGCGCGGCCGGATCGATCGTGAGCTGAACGTTGGCCGACTTGCCCGACGCGAGGGTGACCTGGGCGTAGCCGACCAGACGCTTCGGTGGTTCACCGGTGCTGGTCGGCAGCCCAAGGTAGACCTGCGCGGTCTCGGTACCTGCCCGGCCGCCGGTATTGGTGACACGGAAGCTGACGTGCACCTTCTCCAGCCGGGCTGCGTGCGGGTCCGGCGTGTGGACCGCGAGCTTCCCGTACCGGAACGAGGTGTACGACAGGCCGGAGCCGAACGGGAACAGCGGCTCGATACCGGCCCTGTCGTAGCCCTTGTAGCCGACGTTGACGCCCTCGCTGTAGGTGATGTTCGGGTCGGCGGCGCCGTCCCACGGGTTGGTGAGTTCCGGCGGCACCGCCTGCTCGCTCGCCGGGTAGGTGACGGTGAGCTTGCCCTGCGGGGTGACGTCACCCCACAGCACGTCGGCGAGCGCGCTGCCCTGCTCCTGCCCGCCGAAGTAGGTCTGCACCACGGCAGCGACGGAGCCGAGCCATGGCATGGTGACCGGGCCGCCGGTGGCCAGCACCACGACGGTGTTCGGGTTCACGGCGCTGACCGCGCTGATCAGCTGGTCGGCGCTCTGCGGCAGCTTCAAAGAGACTCGGTCGCGCTCCTCGGTCTCGAAGTCGCGCACGTAGACGATGGCGACCTTGGCGTTGCGAGCCACCGCCACCGCCTGCCGGATCCCCGGCGACTGCACCCCGGGCGGCGTCCGCCACTGCAGCAGCAGCGTGCCGGGCTGCAGGTTGGTCAGCGGCCGGGTGGCGCGGTACTCGATGTGCAGGGCGTGCGGCGTTCCGGCAACGAGGTGCAGCGCCGGTGAGTTGCTGACCCGACGGCCGTTCTGGCCGGTCATGTCGATGATCGTGGTGCCGTCCAGGCTGAGTGTCGCGTCGCCCCATCCGGTCAGCGACAGCACGTAGTCGCCGGTCGCCGGGGGGGTGAGGAAGCCGTCGTATTTGACCGCCTGCTGCTCGAGGAAGAAGCTCACCGGCGGCAGCGGCACCTGGGTGCCGGCGCTGGCCCAGTTCGGGAAGGTGCTGGCGAAGCCGACGTCGTAGTTGACCTGCCGCTCCACGCGGGTGACCGCGGGCGGGCCGGCGAAGCTGGGTGCGTGCCAGTACTGGGCGGTCAGGCCCGGTCCCGTGCCGCTCGCCGGCGTCAGCACTGAGGAGGGGACCGCCGTCATGTCGGCCGTCTCGATCATCGAGGCGGCGTTGACCGGGTCGTTGCCGGGCGTGAACGTGACGCCTGAGCCCGCGCCGGCACGGGCGGTGATGCCCTGCAGGGTCGGCGTGGCCACGGTCGGGTCGACGTAGGCTGACCCGCTCTCCGCGGCCAGGATGTTCGCGTCCGCGCCGATGACGGCGATGGACCTCCGCGCGCCGCCCGTCAGCGGCAGCACGTCGCCGGAGTTCTTGAGCAGCGTGATCGCCTTGGCCTCGACCGCCCGGGCCACTGCGTCGTGGGCGGCGACCGGGATCGCGGTCGGTGTGTAGTCGGTGTCGAACAGGCCGATCCGGAACATCGTCGTGAGGATCCGCAGCACCGCCTCGTCCACCAGGGCCAGGCTCGCCTGCCCGGACTGCACGGCCGCCAGCAGCGCGCCGTCGTATACCGTGGTCGTGCCGGTCTCGAGGTCATCGCCGGCGGTCAGGCCCTTGAGCGTGTCGTGCAGCGCGCCGAAATCGCTCATCACGAACCCGGTGAAGTGCAGTTGGCCCTTCAGCACGGTGCGGAGCGTCATGGCGTTCTGGCATGAGTACTCGCCGTTGATCTTGTTGAAGGAACACATCACGGCGCCCAGGCCCGCGCGGGCGACCACCGACTCGAAGGCGAGCGCGTAGACCTCCCGCAATGTCCGCTCGTCCATGATCGCGTTCTGGCCGGCGCCGCGGTTCGTCTCCTGGTTGTTGGCGGTGTAGTGCTTCAACGTCGCGACGACGTTGCGTGACTGCAGCGTGGCAACGTAGGCGGTGTTGAGGTCCCCGTTCAGGATCGGGTCCTCGCCCTCGCTCTCGCTGATGCGGCCGAACCACGGCAGACGGGCGATATCGGTGTCCGGAGCGAGCAGCACGTTCTGGCCGGTCTCGCGCACCTCGGCGGCGACGACGGCCGCGAACTGGCGCACGACGTCCGGCGACCACGTGGCGCCGAGGGCCATCTCCGACGGCATCGCCGTGGCCTTCCCGCCGGTGCTCGGAAGCGTCCACCCGCGCGGCGCGACACCTCCGCCGGCGTCGGCCATCTTCAGCGCCGGGATGCCCAGGCGCGGGATCGGCGCGTTGTAGAACGCATACGGGGCCTCGCCCTGGTTGCCCGTCATCAGGTCGACCTTCTCGGCCAGCGTCATCTGCTGCAGCAGCAACTTCGCCCGCTGTTCGGGTGTGTACCTCGCGTCCAGCCACTGGCGAGCTGCGCTGGCCGGCGCACCTGCCGCGACGACCCAGAGCACCACCCCCACGACCACTGCCACGACACGGACTGCCCGGTCAGGTCGCCACGTCGCCATGGCCATCGCCTCCATACCTGTGCGGGTACAGGCCTACACGCGAACTTTGGGAACTGTAGCCGCCAGAACATCCAGCCGGTAGGTCCAAATATCAAGCAAATCTACTAATCATCCCGAATGACCTGCGGGGTCGTTGGCTCAGCTGCCCAGCCACCTGGCCAGCCGGCTGGACGAGCCGACCTCAGCCACCCACAGGACCACATGCGGGCCTGGCGCGGTCACACGGCGGCGCGCTTGCCGTCGGCAGCCGGTGGCGCGTCACCGAACACGCGCCGGCGCAGGGGACGCACGTACACGATCTGGCCCCGGTCGAGCTCGAGCAGCTCGGCCTCGTCGCGGGTGAGCTGGGCCTCGAGCTGCGGCCCGTCGGCCAGCACCAGCTCGACGCGGACCTCGAAGCCGAGGTGGGTGATGCGCTGGATCATCGCCTCGGCCGCGCCACCGCCCGGATCGAGCCGCACCTCGACGTCGTGGGGCCGCACGAAGGCGCCGTCGAGCTGGTTGACGGGGCCGACGAAGCGCATGACGAACTCGTTGGCCGGCTGCTCGTACAGCTCCCGCGGGCCGCCGACCTGCTCGATGCGCCCGCGGTTCATGACCACCACCCGGTCGGCCACCTCCATGGCCTCCTGCTGGTCGTGGGTCACGAACACGGTGGTCACGTGCACCTGGTCATGCAGCCGGCGCAGCCAGGCCCGCAGCTCGGCGCGCACCTTGGCGTCGAGCGCGCCGAACGGCTCGTCGAGCAGCAGCACCTCGGGCTCGACGGCCAGCGCCCGGGCGAGCGCCATGCGCTGGCGCTGGCCGCCCGACAGCTGGGCCGGGTAGCGGTCGGCGAAGCCGTCGAGCTGCACGAGCGCGAGCAGCTCGGCGACCCTGGCCCGGACCTCGGCCCGTGGCCGGCGGCGCACCTGCAGGCCGAAGGCGACGTTGCCGGCCACGGTCAGGTGCTTGAAGGCGGCGTAGTGCTGGAAGACGAAGCCGACCCCGCGCCGCTGGGGCGGCGTCGCGGTCGCGTCCCGGCCGGCGATGTGCACCGAGCCGCGGTCGGGCCGCTCCAGACCGGCGATGACCCGCAGCAGGGTCGACTTGCCGCTGCCGCTCGGGCCGAGCAGCGCGGCGAGCGTGCCCCCTGGCACGGTGAGGTCGACACGGTCCAGCGCGACGAAGCCGCCGAACCGCTTGGACACGTCGCGCACCGCGATGCTCATCGGCCGGCCTCCCTGGGTGCGGCGCTGCTCATCGGCCGGCCCTCCTGCGCGGGTCGAGCAGGGCCATGACCACCAGCGTCCCGACCGCCAGCAGCGCGAGCACGGTGGAGGCGGTGAAGGCGCCGACCGGGTCGAAGTTCTGGAAGCGGTCCTCCACGTACAGGGTCAGGGTCTGGGTCTGGCCGACCAGCCGGCCGGAGACGGCGCTGACTGCGCCGAACTCGCCCAGCGCCCGCGCGGTGGTGAGCACCACGCCGTAGGCGACGGCGCCGCGGATCGACGGCAGGGTGATGCGCCGGAAGGTCTGCCAGCCGGAGGCGCCGAGCGTGGCGGCGGCCTGTTCCTGCTCGGTGCCGACCTCCTCCAGGACGGGGGCGACCTCGCGCACCACGAACGGCAGACAGGCGACCACGGTGGCCAGCACGACGCCGGGCACGGCGAAGACCACCTGGATGCCGTGGGCGGCGAGCCACCGGCCGGCCCAGCCGCCGTTGCCGTAGACCAGGATCAGCGCCAGCCCGATCACCACCGGGGAGACGGCGAACGGCACGTCGACGAGGGCGTTCAGCAGCGCCCGGCCCCGGAACCGCCGGCGGGTGAGCACGAGCGCGGCCAGGATGCCGAAGGCGGTGTTCAGCGGCACCGCGAGGGCGGCCGCGAGCAGGGTCAGCCACAGGGCGTGCAGGGCCTCGGGTGCGGTGATGGCGGCCCAGGCGGGGCCGAGCCCGTGGGCGAGCGTGCGCCAGGCGACCAGCCCGACCGGCAGCGCGAGCAGCAGGGCGAGGTAGCCGAGGGCGAGGCCGCGCAGCACGTACCTGGCCCGCACGGCCGCCTGCCCAGCCTCAGCCCTGGCCCGCACGGCCGCCTGCCCGGCCTCAGTCCGCATGGCCGCCTCCCCAGCGCCTGGCCAGCGTCATGCCGGTGAGCAGCAGCATCGACAGGGCGAGCAGCACCAGCGACAGGGCCGCGGCGCCGGCCAGGTCGCCGCTCTCGATCTGGCCGAACACGTGCACGGCGGCCACCTCGGTGCGGTAGGGGATGTTGCCCGAGATCAGCACGGTGGCGCCGAACTCGCCGATCGAGCGGGCGAAGCCGAGCGCGCTGCCCGCCAGGATGGCCGGCGCCAGGCTCGGCAGGATGATGCGGCGGAAGGTGGTGAGCCCGCCGGCGCCGAGCGAGGCGGCCGCCTCCTCCTGTTCCCGGTCGAGCTCCTCGAGCACCGGCTGCACCGTCCGGACGACGAACGGCAGGGTGACGAACAGCAGCGCGAGCACCACACCGGCCCTGGTGTAGCCGAGGTGGGCGTGCAGCGGGCTCCTCGGCCCGTACAGCTCGAGCAGGACGAGCCCGGCCACGATGGTCGGCAGGGCGAAGGGCAGGTCGACGAGCGCGCCTACCAGGCCCTTGCCCGGGAAGTCGTCGCGGACCAGCACCCAGGCGACCAGCGTGCCGGTGACGGCGTTGACCGCCACCACGGCCAGCGAGCAGCCCAGGGTGAGCTCGAGCGCGGCCAGCGCGGCCGGGTTGGTCACCGCCCGCCAGAAGCCGGCCAGGCCGCCGTCGACCGAATGCCGGGCGACGGCGGCCAGCGGCAGCAGGACGGCCAGGCTGAGGTAGCCGGTGACCACGCCGCGGGCCAGGCCGCTGCCGCGGCCGCCGGCGTGCCGGGCCAGGCCGCTGCCGCCGGTGTGGCGGGCCGGCCAGGCCAGCTTCCGGGTCCGCGCCGGCGACCAGGCGCTATCTGGTGCCAGTGGACCCACCGACCTGGCGCTCGATCCCGGCCACGATGCCGGTGTCGGGGTCGAAGAACCTGGTGGCGACGTCCTTCCAGCCGCCGAGCTCGTCGATCGTGAACAGGTCCTTGGGCTTGGGGAAGCTCGCCTTGGCCAGCGACGCCGCCAGCACCGGCCGGTAGCCCTTGGCGGCGAAGATGTCCTGGGCGGTCTCGCTGCGCAGGAAGTCGACGAACGCCCTGGCCTCGCGGGGGTGCTTGGACCTGGTGGTCACGGCGACCGGGTTGGAGATCAGGATGGTCTGGTCGGGGACCACGTAGTCGAGCTCGACGTGCTTCTGCCGGGCGGCGATGGCCTCGTTCTCGTAGGCGAGCAGCACGTCGCCCTTGCCGCCGGCGAAGGTCTGCAGCGACTCCCGGGCGCTCTTGTCCTGCACCGAGACGTGCCGGAACAGTGTGCCGAGGTACGCCTTGGCCTGCTCGGGCGAGCGGCCCTGCCGGACCTGGGCGCCGTAGGCGGCCATCACGTTCCAGCGGGCGCCGCCCGAGGTGAACGGGTTCGGCTCGATCACGTCGACGCCGGGACGGACCAGGTCGTCCCAGGTGCGGATGTGCTTGGGGTTGCCCTTGCGGACCGCGAAGACGACGACCGAGTCGGTCACCATCCCCTTGTGGCGGTCGGCGTCCCAGTCGGCCGAGACCAGGTTGGCCTTCACCAGCTTGGTGACGTCGGGCGCGAGCGAGAACTCGACCACGTCGGCGGGCAGCCCGGCGGCGACCGCCCGGCTCTGGTCGCCCGAGGCGCCGTAGGACTGCGTGAAGGTCACGTCCTTGCCGGCGTCGGTCTGCTGGAAGGCCGGGATCAGCTCGGCGAAGGCCTCCTTGGGCGTGGAGTAGGCGACCAGGGTGAGCTTGACCGCGTTCGGCGACGTGCCCGCTGTCCTGCCGGTCGAGCAGCCGGTCAGGGCGGCGAGCAGGCCGACCGCGAGCACGGCGAGGCGCATCGGCCGCTTGGGGCTCCGCATCGGCGCCTTGGGGCTCCGCATCGGCGACTCCGTTCTGTCGGGCATCCCTGTTTGTCGATCTTAAAGGTGGAGAATGGCCGTGAGAAGCGTGCATTCTCCGGATGCCGCGGTCCCGCAGGAACGCCGTCCCACGTTCTGCGGAGCCCGGCCTACGGAG
>JBIOYL010000053.1:0-13854 GCA_044870185.1 Actinomycetes bacterium
CATGCCGCGCGAGCTTGCATTGTGGCAGGAACGCCGGGGAGGCGGAACCCGCCGGCCCGGGCGGTCAGCCCGCCGGCCCGGGCGGGGGCAGCCGCTTGAGCAGGACCTCGGCGAGCTGGGCGTCGTCGACCTCGGCGGGTGCTCCGGTGAGGGGGTCGGTGCCCGACTGGGTCTTCGGGAAGGCGATGGTGTCGCGGATCGAGCCGGCCCCGGCCAGCAGCATGACCAGCCGGTCCAGCCCGAACGCGAAGCCGCCGTGGGGTGGGGCGCCAAACGACAGGCCGCGCAGCAGGAAGCCGAAGCGCTCCTCGGCCTGGTCAGCCTTGATCTCCAGCGCCTCGAACATGCGCCGCTGCAGGTCGGCCTGGTGGATACGGATGCTGCCGCTGCCCAGCTCGTAGCCGTTGAGCACCAGATCGTAGGCACGGGCGGTGGCCTGGCCGGGGTGGGAGGTGAAGCTGTCCTGCCACTGCGGGGCCGGCGCGGTGAACGGGTGGTGGGCGGCCTTCCAGCGGCCCTGCTCGTCGTCCCACTCGAACAGGGGGAACTCGGTCACCCACACGAAGGCCCAGCGCCCCGGCGGGATCAGGCCGCGCTCGGCGGCGAGGAGGGTGCGCAGCTCCCCGAGCACCGTCTGGGCGAGCGGGGTGCGGTCGGCGGCCACGAGCAGCAGGTCGCCCGGTCGGGCGCCGGTCGCCCGGCGCAGCTCGGCCCGCTCGGCGTCGGACAGGAACTTGTCCAGCGGGGAGCGCAGGCCGGCCTCCTCCACCGCCAGCCAGGCCAGGCCAGCGGCGCCCCGGCTCTTGGCCCACTCCCCCAGCGCGTCGAGCTGCCGGCGGGTGGCGTCCGCCCCGCCCTCGACCCGCAGGGCCAGCACCGACCCGCCCGCCTCCAGCGCCCGGGTGAACACCCCGACCCGGGTGGCCGCGAACACCCGGCCGAGGTCGACCAGCTCCATGCCGTAGCGCAGGTCCGGCTTGTCGCTGCCGAACCGCCGCATCGCCTCGGCGTAGGGCAGGCGCGGGAACGGGGTGGCCAGCTCCTGCTCGAGCACCTCGGCGAACACCGCCCGCATGAGCAGCTCGCCGAGCCGGTAGATGTCCTCCTCGTCCAGAAACGACAGCTCCAGGTCGAGCTGGGTGAACTCGGGCTGGCGGTCGGCCCGCAGCGCCTCGTCCCGGAAGCAGCGCACGATCTGGTAGTAGCGCTCGATCCCGGCCACCATCAGCAGCTGCTTGAACAGCTGCGGGGACTGGGGCAGGGCGTAGAACTCGCCCGGCTGCAGATGGGTGGTGACCAGGAAGTCGCGGGCGCCCTCGGGGGTCGACTTGGTCAGGTAGGGCGTCTCCACCTCCAGGAACCCCTGCTCCTCGAGCACCCGGCGCAGCGCCCGGTTCATCCTGGCCCGCACGACCAGCGGCGCCAGCGACACTGGGCGGCGCAGGTCCAGGTAGCGGTGGCGCAGCCGCAGCGTCTCGTCGACCTCGGCCCGGCCGGAGACCGGGAAGGGCGGCGTGGCCGACGCCGCCAGGACCTCCACCTCGCCGGCGGCCACCTCGACCGCGCCGGTCGGCAGCTCCGGGTTGGTGCTGCCGGGCGGGCGGCGGACCACGGTCCCGGTCACCCGCACGCAGTCCTCGGCGCGCACATCGTGGGCCTTCTCGGCGGCGGCCGGCGCGTGGTCGGGGTGGACGACGACCTGCACCACGCCGTGCGCGTCGCGCAGGTCGAGGAAGACCACGCCGCCGTGGTCGCGGCTGCGGGCCACCCAGCCGGCCAGCCGCACCTCGGCGCCGATGTCGGCGGCCCGCAGGCTGCCGCAGGCATGCGAGCGCATCGCGCCGAGCAGGGGACGGCTCACCTGGCCTCCCGGGTGCGGGCCGCGGCGACGATCGCGCCGACCCGGGCAGGAGCCGCCTCCAGCGCGACGGGCTCCTGGGCGTGGGCGGCCATGTCGCGCACGCTCGCCGCCCCGGCCGCGGCCTCCTGCTCGCCGAGCAGGACCACCGCGGCCACGCCGGCCCTGGCGGCCGCCTTCATGTGACCGTTCAGGGTGCGCTCGGCGGCGGGCAGGTCGGCCACGACGCCGGCGCGGCGCAGCTCGCGGACGAGCGCGAACGCGCCCGCCCGGCTGCTGGCGGCGAGCGGGACGACCAGGGCCTCCAGCCGCTCCCGTGCCGCCGGCGCCCGGCCGGCGGCGTCCAGGGCGAGCATGATCCGGTCCAGGCCGAGCGCCCAGCCCACCCCGGGCGCCGGGGGGCCGCCGAGCAGCTCGGACAGGCCGTCGTAGCGGCCGCCGCCGCCGAGCGCGTTCTGCGCGGCGTCCAGCGCGTCCGCCTGCCACTCGAAGGTGGTGCGCACGTAGTAGTCGAGCCCGCGGACCAGCCGGGGCGCCTCCACCCAGCCGATGCCGGCGTCGGCCAGAAGGCCCCGGACCGCTTCGTCGTGGGCCTTGCAGTCGGCGCACAGCGCGTCGCGCATGAGCGGCGCGTCCGCGGTCAGCTCCTGGATGCGCGGGTCGCGCATGTCGAGCACGCGCAGCGGGTTCAGCTCGGCGCGCGCGCGCACGTCGGCCGGCAGGGCGTCGCCCAGCCCGCGCAGGAACTCGAGCAGGCGTTCCCGGTAGGCCGGGCGGCACTGCGGGTCGCCGAGGCTGGTGAGCAGCAGGGTCACCTGCACCCCCAGGGCGCGGAACACCTCCTCGCCGACGCCGATCACGTCGGCGTCGACGGCCGGGGCGGCGCTGCCCAGCGCCTCGATGTCGACCTGGGAGAACTGGCGCTGGCGGCCGGCCTGGGGACGCTCGTAGCGGAAGGCGGGGCCGGCGCAGGCGACCTTGGAAAGGCCGGTGGTCAGCCGGCCGTGCTCGATCAGGGCGCGGACGATCCCGGCGGTCAGCTCCGGCCGCAGGGTGAGCGAGCGGCCGGCCCGGTCGGTGAACGTGTACATCTCCTTCTGGACGATGTCGGTCGACGCGCCGACGCCGCGGGCGAACACCCCGGTGTCCTCGAAGACCGGCAGCTCGACGCGCTCGTAGCCGGCCAGCCGGGCCTGCTCGAGCATGACCGCCTCGACCGCCGCCCGCCGGCCCCCCTCCGGGGGCAGGTAGTCGAAGGTGCCCTTGGGCGCCTCGAACCGCCGGCTCACCGGGACCCGCCCTGATCCACCGGGGAACCCCGAAGGGGTTCCCCGGACCCCTCCGGATCGACCGGGGCCGGGGAGGGCCGCAGGCCGCGCAGGTAGGGGTTGGTCGCCCGCTCCCGCCCGACGGTCGTCTCGGGCCCGTGGCCGGGCAGGACCACCGTGTCGTCGGGCAGGGGCAGGAAGCGGGCCGCGACCGAGGCGAGCAGCTCCTCGGTCGACCCGCCGGGCAGGTCGGTGCGCCCGACCGAGCCGGCGAACACCAGGTCGCCGGAGAACACGGTGCCGGACGCGCCGGTGCCGGACGCGCCGGTGCCGGGGGTTCGCGTCGCGGGTGTCCGGAAGGTCACGTGCCCGGGGGTGTGGCCCGGGGTGTGGTCGACCACGAGCTCCAGGCCGGCCAGCTCAAGCGTCATCCCGTCGCGCAGCTCGCGCAGGTCGTCGGGCTCGGCCAGGTCCAGCCCGATGCCGGCGAAGAAGGCGCGGGTCTCCGGCGCCAAGCCGGCCAGCGGGTCGGTGAGCAGGTGCCGGTCCCGCGGGTGGATCCAGGCCGGGATGCCGTGCGCGCCGGCCAGCGGCGCGACCGACCAGATGTGGTCGAGGTGGCCGTGGGTGAGCAGGGCGGCCACCGGCCGCAGGCGGTGGCGGGCGCACAGCTCCCCGATGCCGGGCAGGGCATCCTGGCCGGGGTCGACGACCACGGCCTCGCTGCCCGGCCCGGTGGCGGCCAGGTAGCAGTTGGTCTGGAACAGGTCCCCGGCCGGGAACCCGACGATGAGCATGCGAAACGACCTCGGAGCGAGCGGTCTGGGCAGAAGCCGAGTCTACCGAACCAGCCGGACCCGGCGGCGACGCCCACCTGTCGAACTGGACGGTCTGCAGCCGCCGGACCACCGGCCGGTGGGCCGATGCGGGCGGGCCTCCACCCCGGGCATTGGCTACACTCGTGCCCTGGCCCAGGGAGGAGTCACGAGCAAGCAGACCCGACAACGCCAGCTGGCCCAGCTCAAGGCCAGGCGGGACGCCGCGCGGCGCCGCTGGGCGCGGCGCCGCGCCCTGCTCGTCTACGGCTCGGTCGGGCTCGGCATCGTCGCGCTGGTCATCGTCGGCGCCGTCGTGCTGAACCGCAAGCCCTCGGCGTCCAAGCCGGCCGCGGCCAGCCGGACCAGCACACCCCCGGCCACGACGGCCGCGCCGCGCTACGACGACGCCCGCGCAGGCGCCCCGACCGCCCCGGCCGGCGTCGCCTGCGGCGGCAAGATCCCTGCCAAGGTCGACCACCCCACCTTCAAGGCGCCGCCCAAGCCGACGATCTCGCCACACCGACGCTACGACGTCACCCTGGCCACGTCCTGCGGCAGCTTCACCATCCGGCTCGACCCCGCCAGCGCCCCGGTCGCGGCCAACAACTTCCTGTTCCTGGCCGGGCACCACTTCTACGACTCGACCTGGTTCCACCGCATCGTGCCGAACTTCGTGATCCAGGGCGGCGACCCCAAGGGCACCGGCGCCGGCGGCCCCGGCTACACGATCAGAGACGAGCCGCCCAAGGGCACAGACCCCTACAGGAAGTACGTGGTGGCCATGGCCAGGACGAGCGCGCCCAACAGTGCCGGGAGCCAGTTCTTCGTGCTGACCGCCGACAACCCCGGCCTGCCCCACCAGTACGCGGTGTTCGGCAAGGTCATCGCCGGGCAGGGCGTGGTCGACCGGCTCGGCCGGATCCCCGACGTGCCGGGCAGCGACCCCCAGCAGGGCACCCCGGCCCAGTCGGCCTGGATCGAGCACGCGACCGTGAAGGTGAGCTGACCGGCGGCGCCCGGCGGCGCCCGGCGGCGCCTGGCGGCGCGGCGGCGGCGCCCGGTCGCTTGACGGCAGCGGCCGCCGGCGCGCTGCCGCGGGCGGCGGCTCAAAGGCCCTCGATGGCCGGGCCGGCCGCCTCGTCCAGCGCCTGCTGGGCGGCGGCCAGGTCCATGCCGGAGCCACGCAGCAGGTCGAGCACGGTCGAGCGCACCTGCCCCACGACCATCGCGACCGCCAGGTCGTCGCTGCCCTCGAGCGCGGCCATGGCCTGCGCCGCCGCCCGCAACGCCGCCCGCTGGGCGCCGGTGCGCCGCTCGCGTGCCACCAGCTCCCCGCCCAGGGTGCGCACCGCCTCGGCCAGCGAGCGGACCCCGGCCACCAGCCCGTCCGGCGCGGGCCGCTCGCCCGCCAGCAGCACGATCGCGGACCGGGCCAGCACGCGCGTGTTGCGCACGGCGTAGTCCACCTGCCTGGCCGCGCCGGCGTACGGCTCGAGCTCCCACCGCATCCGGCGGCGGAACGGGGCGAGCCGGGCGACCTGCCGGCCGACGGCGAGCGCCTCGTCCAGCCGGTGCACCAGCGGGTCGATCGCGCGTGCCTGCTGGAGCGCCTGCTTGGCCTGGCGACGGTCGCCGGCGGCCAGCGCCGCCGCTGCCTCCTCCAAGACGTCGGCGAGCTGGTTGAAGACGGGCTGGGCGGCGGTGTTGACCAGCTTGATGGGGTTCAGGGGAAACAGCAGCTGGGTCATGACCAGCGCGACCCCGCCGCCGATGAGCGATTCGACCAGGTGCTGGCCGGCCAGCCCGACGGTGGGCGACGGCGTTGCGGCCAGGAAGATCGCCGCCAGGCTCGCCTGCACGACCAGCACCAGGCTGCCGCTGACCAGCAGGGCCAGCGCCATCGCCACCGCGACCACGATGGCGATCCGCAGCGGCGTGTTGCCGATCACCGACCCGAGCAGCGCGGCGACGCCGACGCCGAGCGTCACGCCGACCACGAGCTCGACGGCGTGCCGCACCTGCTGGCCGCGGGTCACCTCGACCGCGATGACCGCCCCGATCGGGGCGAACTCGGTATGCTGGTGGAACAGCGCGGTGGCGACCACCCAGGCGAGCGCCGCCGCGGCGGCCGTCTGGACGATCAGCCAGCCCTCCGCCCCGATCCGCGCGCGTCCCGCCCGCGCGCCCTCGCGGGCCTGCGCCGCGGCGGTCTGCAGCCGTTCGTGTCGCTCCGCCACGGCTCAGAACACCTTGGCGCTGTCGAGCAGGATGGTGACCGGCCCGTCCGCGGCCGACTCCACCAGCATGTGGGCGCCGAACCGGCCGCCGGCCACCTTCAGGCCGCGGGCGGCCAGGGCGGCCATGACCGCCTCGACCAGGGGCGCGGCACGCTCGGCACGGGCGGCGGCGACATAGGAGGGCCGGCGGCCCCTGCGGGCGTCGCCGTAGAGGGTGAACTGGCTGACGACCAGCACGCCGCCGCCGACGTCGACGACCGAGCGGTTCATCCTGCCGTCGTCGTCACCGAACACCCGCAGGCTGGCCAGCTTGTCGGCCAGCCACGCGGCTTCCGCGCCGGTGTCGGCCTGCCCGACGCCGGCCAGCACGAGCAGGCCGGGGCCGATCTCGCCCACCACCTGGCCGTCGACCACGACCCGCGCCCACGCCACCCGGGAGGCCACCGCCCGCACGAGTCTGCCAGCCTCGGCTAGCTCGGCCCGTGGCCGTTGCCGGAGGGATGCGCCTGGGGCACCACCCGGAAGGCGTCGAACACCCCTTCGACCCGCTTGACGGTGCGCAGCACGTGGGCCAGGTGGGAGATCTCGGCCAGCTCGAAGGTGAAGCGCAGCGTGGCCACCCGGTCCCGGCCGGTCGCCACGGTGGCCGAGACGATGTTGACGTGGTGGTCGGACAGCACCTCGGTGATGTCGCGCAGCAGCTTGGTGCGGTCCAGCGCTTCGACCTGGATGGTGACCGCGAACACCGACGGGCCGGAGGTGTCCCAGGCGACGTCGATCAGCCGGCCGGTCTGGCGGCGCAGGTCGGCCGCGTTGGGGCAGTCGGCCCGGTGCACGCTGACCCCGTGGCCGCGGGTGACGAAGCCGATGATCTGGTCGCGGGGCACCGGCGTGCAGCAGCGGGCCAGCTTCACCCAGACGTCGTCGACGCCCTTGACGACCACCCCGCGGCTGGTCGGCAGCGGGCGTCGGGGCCGCGCCGCCCGTTCGAAGTCGAAGTCGTCGTCGTCCTCCTGCTCCTCGCCGCCCAGGTCGGCCTGCAGGCGGGCGACCACGGTGGCCGCCGACAGCTGGCCGGTCCCGACCGCGGCGTACAGGGCGTCCAGGCTGGCGAAGCGCATGTCGGAGGCGAGCGCGGCCAGCGGCCCGCCCTGGGTGAGCCGCTGCAGCGGCAGGCCGGCCTTGCGCAGCGCTTTCACCAGCGCATCCTTGCCCTGCTCGATGGCGTCCTCGCGCCGCTCCTTGGAGAACCACTGGCGGATCTTGTTGCGGGCCCTGGGGGTCTTGACGATCGACAGCCAGTCGCGCGACGGGCCGGCGTCCTTGGCCTTGGAGGTGAAGATCTCGACCGTGTCGCCGTTCTGCAGCGCGTACTCGAGCGGCACCAGCCGGGTGTTGACCCGCGCGCCGACGCAGCGGTGGCCGACCTCGGTGTGCACCGCGTAGGCGAAGTCGATCGGCGTGGCCCCGGCCGGCAGCTCGATGACGTCGCCTTTGGGGGTGAACACGAACACCTCGTCGACGTACAGGTCGTTCTTCAGGTTCTCGATGAAGTCCTTGGGGTCGGACAGCTCGCGCTGCCAGTCGATCAGCTGGCGCAGCCAGCCGGCGTCCTGCTGCACGGCGCGCTTGCCGTCCTTGGACTTGTAGGCCCAGTGGGCGGCGATGCCGAACTGGGCGGTGCGGTGCATGGCCTTGGTGCGGATCTGGATCTCCAGGGGCTTGCCCTCCGGGCCGACCACGGTGGTGTGCAAGCTCTGGTAGAGGTTGAACTTGGGCATGGCCACGTAGTCCTTGAAGCGGCCGGGGACCGGCTTCCACAAGGCGTGGACCTGCCCGAGGGCGGCGTAGCAGTCCTTGATCGTGTCGACGATGATGCGCACGCCGACCAGGTCGTAGATGTCGGAGAACTCCTTGCCGCGCAGCACCATCTTCTCGTAGATGGAGTAGTAGTGCTTGGGCCGGCCGGTCACCTCCGCCCGCACCTTGACCGCCTTGAGCTGCTCCTTGATCTGCTCGACGACCCGGCGCAGGTACTGCTCGCGCTCCGGGGTGCGCTCGGCGGTCATGCGCACGATCTCCTCGTACCGCTTGGGGTACAAGGTGGCGAACGCCAGGTCCTCCAGCTCCCATTTCATCTGGTGGATGCCGAGCCGGTTGGCCAGCGGCGCGTAGATCTCCAGCGTCTCACGGGCGGTGCGCTCCTGCTTGTCGCGTGGCATGTAGCCGAGGTCGCGCATGTTGTGCAGGCGGTCGGCCAGCTTCACCAGCAGCACCCGGCGGTCGCGGGCCATGGCGATGATCATCTTGCGGATGGTCTCGGCCTGGGCGGCCTCGCGGCTCTCGAAGCCGATGCGCTCGAGCTTGGTGAGCCCGTCGGTGATCTTGGCCACCTCGGGGCCGAACTGCTCCTCGACCTCGGCCAGGGTCATCGAGGTGTCCTCGACGGTGTCGTGCAGCAGCGCGGCGACCACGCTGGTGACGTCCAGGCCGAGGTCGGCCACGATCGTCGCCACGCCGACCGGGTGGGCGAT
This sequence comes from Actinomycetes bacterium, assembly GCA_044870185.1. Classification (GTDB taxonomy): domain Bacteria; phylum Actinomycetota; class CALGFH01; order CALGFH01; family CALGFH01; genus JBIOYL01. Next base: position 8,716 of record JBIOYL010000053.1, read on the forward strand.
GAACGGCAGGCCGGACTTGCGCAGCTGCCCCTGGTGCTTGCGGCTGGCGACCTCGTAGGCGCGGCGCACCAGGGCCAGGTCGGCCCGAGGGTTGCGGTGCTTCAGGCGACGCAGCAGCGGGTCGGCGTCGGGTGGGGGCGGCGGCGGCGCCTTGTCGTAGGGGCGGATGAGCGCGGCGGCCAGCCCGTCGGTGTTCGGCACGGTCCCGCTGCCGCCCGGCAAGGTCGTGGCGAAGGTGGGCTCACGATCGATCGCGAGTCCCTCGGGTACCCCGGCCTGCTGCTGGTGCTGGAGCATTGCCACCCGCCGACGACGACAGTCCTCCTAGGTAGCCACGGTACTCCCCTCGCCGCCAGCGTGTGACCGCTGCCCGCGCTGGAAGCGGGCCCGCGCCTCGGCGAGCACGGCCCGGCCGGCGTCGGCGTCCTCCCAGCCGACGATGGTGACCGTCTTGTCCTCGAGCTCCTTGTACACGCTGAAGAAGTGCTCGATCTCGCGCAGCAGGTGCGGGGGCACCTCGCCGAGCGCGTGGATGTGGTTCCACTGCGGGTCGGTCAGCGGCACGGCCAGGAGCTTCTCGTCCGGGCCCTTGTCGTCGGCCATGCGCAGCATGCCGACGATGCGGGTCTCGATCAGGCAGCCCGGGAAGGTCGGCTCACCCAGCAGGACCAGGGCGTCGAGCGGGTCGCCGTCCTCGGCCAGGGTGTCGGGCACGAAGCCGTAGTCCTGCGGGTAGTGCACCGGGCTGAACAGCATCCGGTCCAGCCGCACCCGGTCGGTGTGGTGGTCGAACTCGTACTTGTTGCGGGAGCCCTTGGGGATCTCGACGATCACCGGGACGGCGTCGTGGGTGTCGGTGCCGGTCATGTCAGTACTGCAGCAGGCTGAACAGCTCGAAGCCGTCGACCTGCTTGCGGCCCTCCAGGAAGGTCAGCTCGATCAGGGTGGCGATGCCGATGACCTTGCCGCCGAGGCGCTCGACCAGCCGGGCGGCGGCGCGGGCGGTGCCGCCGGTGGCCAGCACGTCGTCGACGATCAGCACCCGCTCGCCCGGCGCGATCGCGTCGCTGTGCAGCTCGAGCGTGGCCGTGCCGTACTCAAGCGCGTACTCCTCGGACTCCACCCGGTAGGGCAGCTTGCCCCCCTTGCGGACCGGCACGAAGCCGGCGCCGAAATGGTAGGCGACCGGGGAGGCGAGGATGAAGCCCCGTGCCTCGATGCCGACCACCTTGTCGACGTTGCCGCGGCCGAAGTGGACCACCGTCTGGTCGATCACGGTGGAGAAGCCGACCTCGTCGGCCAAAAGCGGCGTGATGTCCTTGAACACGATGCCCGGCTTGGGGAAGTCCGGGATGTCCCTGACCAGGGCGCGCAGACGCTCGCGGTCGGTGGCGGCGGACACGGCGGGTTCCTCCTTCTGTCTGGCGTCTGGCCTTCGCGGTTGTCTGGCCGTTGCTGCCTCGGCGCTCGTCCGGCGGCCGTCAGCGGCGGCGGCGCTTGGCCGGGCGGGACGGCTGACGGCCCCCGGAGCCCTTGCGGCGCTGCTGGGAGGCGGGGCGGGGCTTCTTGGGGGTGGTCGGCGGCCTGGGCGCGCCGGCGGCCGGCACCGCGGCCTCTGCCGCCTTCGTCGCAGCTTCCTGGTCGCCGGCCGCCACGGCGGGCTCCTCCTCCGAATCTGGCTCCAGATCTGGCTTCAGGTCTGGCGGCAGCGCGGGCATCGGGGCCGGCCCGTCCTCGGCCGCCCCGGCCGGGCGGGATGGGCGGGCCGGGCGGGTGCGGCCACCCGCCGGCCCCGGCGCCTTGGCCGACGCTGCCGTGCCCGCCTTGGCCGACCCGACCGGCTTGGTTGCCGCCGCCTTGGCTGACGCTGCCGTGCCTGCGTTGGCGGCCGCCTTGGCAGGCGCCTTGGTGGCACCCGCGGCCGCGGCCGGCGCGGCGGCCTGGCGGGCCACCCGGGCCCGCAGTTGGGCGTAGCGCGGCTCCCGCTCCTTCCACAGGGCCACCAGCGGGGTGGCGATGAAGATCGACGAGTAGGTCCCGGTGGCGACGCCGACGAACAGGGCCAGCGACAGGTCCTTGATCGTCTCCGCGCCGAGCAGGAAGGCGCCGACGAACAGCAGCGCGCCGATCGGCAGCAGCGAGGTCAGCGAGGTGTTCAGCGAGCGCACCACGGTCTGGTTGACGGCCCGGTTGGCCGCGTCCGAGTAGGTGATGCGCGACATCGACGACAGCGCACCGGTGTTCTCCCTGACCTTGTCGAACACCACCACGGTGTCGTACAGCGAGTAGCCCAGGATGGTGAGCAGCCCGATCACGGTCGCCGGGGTCACCTCGAAGCGGGCCAGGGCGTACACGCCCGCCGTGATGAGCAGGTCGTGGAGCAGGGCGACCAGCGCCGCGACCGCCATCTTGAACTCCATCCGCAGCGACACGTAGATGGTCACCACGACCAGGAACACCAGCAGCGCGACCATCGCCTTGCGGGAGATCTGGCTGCCCCACTTGGAGCCGACGAAGCTGGTGGACACCTGCTCGGCGCCGGTCACCCGGGCCAGCGCCGCGTTCACCTTGGCCACCTGGCCTTGGGGCAGCACCTCGGTCTGGACGATGACCTGCTGGGGGCTGCCGGTGGTGACCTGGACGACCTTGGCCAGCGCCGGGCCGACCGCGTCACGGACCTGGGCGGTGGTCACCGGGTGGGTGGCCTGGGCGCGGAAGATCGCGCCGCCGCGGAAGTCGATCCCGAACTTCAGCCCGGGGACGAACAGGGCGACCAGCGAGACGAGCATCGCGACGGCCGAGATCGCGAACCAACGCCGCCACCGGCCGACGAAGTCGATGGCGGTCTGGCCGTGATACAGGCGGCTGGCGAGGGACACGGAAGTTGGCTCCTTGGTGTGCAGGCTAGACCGCGGCGCGGATCCCGACCAGGCGCCCCTCCTGGAACGGGCGCAGGCGGGTGAGCAGGCTCACCGCCGGGCGGCCGTACAGCCACACGGCGAAGAAGTCGATCAGGGTGGCCAGGCCGAGCGTGAAGGCGAACCCGCGCACCGGGCCGATGGCCAGCGCGTACAGGACGACCGCGGCGGCGAACGACACCGTGTTGGCCGACACCAGCGTGTGGAACGAGCTCGCCCAGCCCCGGTCGACCGAGGTGCGCAGGGTCCGCCCCTCGCGCACCTCGTCCTTGAGCCGTTCGAAGAACACCACGTAGGAGTCGGCCGAGATGCCGATGGCCACGATCAGGCCGGCGATCCCCGCCAGCGTCAGCGTGAAGCCGATGAGCTTGCCCATGAGCAGGACGATGCCGACGTTGAGCAGCCCGGCGATGACGAGGCCGCCGCAGGCGACCAGGCCCAGGCCCCGGTAGAACAGCAGCAGGTAGACGAACACGGCGGCAAGGCCCAGCGCGCCCGCGATCAGCCCCGCCCGCAGCGAGTCGGCGCCGAGCGTGGCGCTCACGGTCTGCCGGCTGGTGATGTCCAGCCGCAGCGGCAGGGCGCCGCCGGCGATCAGCACCGACAGGTTCTTGGCCTCGGCCTCGGTCTGGCCGGTGATCACGGCCGAGCCGCCCGCGATGCCGGTGTGGCACTGCACCTCGGAGGCCATCGGCGGATGGTTGATGACCACCGCGTCCAAGGTGATGCCGAGCTCCCGCCTGACCCCCTGGTTGCAGGCGAGGTCGCCGGTGATCTGCTGGAACTTCTTCGACCCGGTGCCCGACAGCTGCAGCGCCGTCTGCCAAGTGCCGCCGAGGGCGTTCTGGCCGCTGTTGATCTCCGGCCGGGCGCCCGAGATGTCGGTGCCGCCGAGGGCGACCTTGCCCATGCGCAGCTTGTCGGCGGTCGGCGACACCGTGGTCTGGCCCGGGTCCTTGGCGCACAGGATGGTCTCGGCGTTGGGGTCGTCGTTGAAGGTCCTCGGGTCGGTGCAGACGACCTTGCCGAACGCGCCCTGCTTGTAGCGGGGGTCGCTGGCCGCAACGACGTCCAGCACGGGCCGGAACTGGATCTGGGCGGTGGTCTGGACGGCCTGGATCACGTCGTCGGGGTTGCGGGTGTCGGGGATCGACACGACGATGTCCGAGCCCTCCAGGTTGACCTCGGACTCGGCCACGCCCTTGGAGTTCACCCGGTTGCGGATGATGTTGATGGTGGTGTCGAGCTGGTCCTTGGTCGGCTGCCCGCCGCGCGGGTTGACCGGGGTGAACCGGACGCTGGTGCCGCCCTTGAGGTCCAGGCCGAGCCGGGGGCCGATGTGCTGGACGGCGACGGCCCCCCACACCGCGGCGACCACGGCGAGCACGATGAGCAGCGGGACGACCAGTCGACGCGTTCCTGGCACGGTGGGGGCTCTCCTTTGCGACGTCGGTCGGGGCACGGCCACCTGGCCCGGCCGGCCGGTTGCGGCTACAGCAGCGAGCTGCCGTTGGCGGTCATGCGGAACTTGCAGCCGAGCGACTCGGCGGCCCGGCGGCACATCATCATGCGGGTGAGGAAGATCTCGAAGTACTCCAGGATGTCAGAAACCTCGGTGTCGATGTCGAGCTCGAGCGTGATGGTGCGCTGCTCGGCGTCGACGCGCACGAACGAGTGCTTGACCGCGAAGTTGACCCGGTCGTGGATGTCGAAGCGGACCTCGGCGTTCTTGCGGACCCGGGAGCGGTGCACGTCGGACTTGTCGGCCATGATCACCGCGGCGGCGGCCGGCGACACCGCGTTGCCCATCTCCTCCTCGTGGTTGCCGATGGCGCCGACGATCACGCCCACCTCCTCGGTGGGGACCCCCAGCTCGGCCAGGATGGGCAGGGCGAGCAGCGCGCCCGACTGCGGGTGGCCCTGGCGGCTGACGACGTTGCCGATGTCGTGCAGGTAGCCGGCCACGGCGGCCAGCTCCGCCTCGTGCGGGTCGTAGCCGAGCCGGGCCAGGACGTTGTGGGCGATGCGCCCGACCAGGTTGGCATGCCGGAAGCCGTGCTCGGTGAAGCCGAGCTCGCCGGTGAACCGGTCGGCCAGGGCGAGATAGGTGTGGACCGCCTTGTGGCCGGTGACCTGCTCGAGCAGTGGCAGCTCGCTCGCGGTCCCGCCGGCCGGCGGCCGCTCGGTCATCGCTCGTCGCGCTCTGGCCGGGCGCCGGCCC
>JBIOYL010000054.1:0-2781 GCA_044870185.1 Actinomycetes bacterium
GCGGTTTTGCCGCGTCCCGCTGGACCAGCCCGTGCCGCATCCCACGACCTTGAGTAAGCTGGTGCGACGCTGCGGCCCGGAGGTCATCGAGCAGCTCAACGCCGCGCTGCTGGGCAAGCTGGTCGACGACAAGCTGCTGCGCTGCCGCAAGCTGCGGGTCGACACCACCGTCGTCGCCGCGAACGTGGCCTCCCCGACCGATGTGGGACTGCTGGGGCGGGCGATCACCAAGCTGGCCGGCATGAGCAAGCGGGTGCAGGCTGCCGGGGGTGCGCCCCGGACCAGGATCCGGGATCGTCGCCGCGCGGCGCGCCGCCGGGCCCGGGAGGTCGCGCGGGCGCTGCGGTCACGCGGCGGTGCCGCCAAACAGGTCGTCTTCGCGGTGACCAGGCAGGTCGCCGCCCTGGCCGCAGCCCAGCTCGCCGACGCCGAGCGGATCGTGGCAGGCGCCCGTCGCGCTCGGGCGCAGCGCCGCAGCGGGGTTGAGCCTGCTGACGCTGGCCGGCGCACGGCCTTGGTCAACCAGTTGCAGACCACCATCGGGCGGACCCGCCGGCTGCTGGACCAGGCCCGGGTTCGCCTGGCCGGTGGCATGCCCTCAGGGGCGAGCCGGCTGGTCAGCCTGCACGATCCCGACGCCCGCCCGATCCGCAAGGGCCGCATCGGCCGCCCCGTCGAGTTCGGCTCCAAGGCCCAGGTCGCCGACAACCCCGACGGGATCGTCTGCGACTACACCGTCCTGGTCGGCAACCCACCCGACGCGCCGCTGTTGGTCCCCGCCATCGGGCGGGTCATCGCCCACACCCACAAGCCGCCAGGGGCGGTCACCGCGGCTACGGCGAGGCCGCCGTCGAGCGGGACCTGGCCGAGCTTGGTGTCGCCCGGGTCGCGATTCCCCGCAAGGGCCGCGCCGGCCTGGCCCGCCAGGCGATCGAGCGGGAGCGACCCTTTCGCCGGCTGGTGAAGTGGCGCACCGGCTGCGAGGGCCGCAGCAGCCAGCTCAAGCACCGCTTCGGCTGGGCCCGTACCCTGCTGGCCGGCCTCCAGGGCGCCCAGCTCTGGTGCGGCCTTGGGGCGCTTGCCCACAACCTCGTCAAGGCCGCCGGGCTGCTGGCGACCAAGCAGCACAAGGCAGCGCGACGACGGTGAGCGTGGGCCGACCGCCGACCCTCGACCGAAGGCCACAGGGTGGTCACTTTCTCACCGAGGGGTTTTTCATGGGGAAGTAATTATCACCTCGGTAAGCAAATAGGGTGAGATGGTCGTATGCTTGCCGCATGTCGAAGGAAGACGCTCGATCACTACCAGGCGCAGCCCAGGCAGCGCTGCGCAACCGGGCCGTCCGGGCGGTGCTGGACGGCATGTCGCAAGTCGAGGCCGCCCGGGTGTTCGGGGTCCATCCCAACGCGGTGAACCGCTGGATCAAACGCTATCGGAAGGGCGGCTTCCAGGGGCTTGCGGAGCGGCGTCGCGGCCGCCGTCCAGGTGAGCAACCGGCCCTTTCTACACCCCAGCAGCAGGAGGTCGTCGCGCTGGTCCGCGAGACCACCCCGGACGAGCTCGGCCTGGCGGGGTTTCTATGGACCCGGGAGGCGATCGCCGAGCTGATCGCCCAGCGCTATGGCGTGTGGCTGGCGCGCACCACGGTCGGCGGCTACTTACGGGGCTGGGGGTTCAGCCCGCAGAAGCCGCAGCACCGCGCCCTGGAGCAGGACCCGGTGGCGGTGGCCCGCTGGCTTTCGGAGGAGTATCCCGCCATCCGCGCCCAGGCCAAGCGGGAGGGCGGGGTGGTGCTGTGGCTGGACGAGATGGGCGTGCGCTCGGATGCGGCGGCGGGTCGCTCCTGGGCGCCGGTCGGCCAGACCCCGGTCATCAAGCGGACCGGCAAGCGGTTCCGGGTCAACATGCTCAGCGCGATCTCCAACGCCGGGAGGTTGCGGTTTCGGCTGTTTGTGGGGTCCTTCAACGGCCCGGTGTTCATCGACTTCCTGCGCCGGCTGCTGCGCGATTGCGGCGGGCGGCGGGTGCACCTGATCGTGGACGGGCATCCGGTGCACCACGCCAAGCTGGTCAGCGCCTGGGTTGGACGGCATGCCGAGCAGATCCGGCTGTACTTCCTGCCCGGCTATAGCCCGGAGCTGAACCCAGTGGAGTTGCTGAACCACGATGTCAAGGCCAACGCTGCGGGCCGGCGGCGTCCCCGGTCGGCCGGTGAGCTTCGCCAGGAACTGCACGGGTATCTGCGTCGACGGCAGCGCCAGCCGGAGGTCCTCGTCCGCTTCTTCGATTACCCGTCGACCCGTTATGCCGCCGCCTCATGAACCACACCATTTGCTTGCCCGAGTGATAGGTGTTCTCATCACGAGCCTCAGAGCCGCGCTCACGGGGACCACCTTCGCGGCCAGGGACTGGCGCGAAAGTAACCAACTCATGCGAGAGCGCTGCCGAAGGTGTCACCTTCCTCGGGAGTGCCGGCGACGCCGCCGTTGCCTTGGAAGAACTGCTGGTTGCCGGTGGCGGTCAGGCGCGCGGCGGAGCCGTACAGGACATTGACCGAGCCTGCGTCGGCGATGGCGCCAATGTCTTCGCCGATCGCGCCGATGGCCAGATCGTCGAAGCCGTTGTTGTTGAAGTCCTCTGTGGCCAGGGCGAACCCGAAGCTGTCGCCGTCCTCGGCGACCCCGATGATCCCGCCGCTGCCTTGGAGCCACTGCTGGTTCCCGGTCGCGGTCAGCCGAGCAGCCGAGCCATACAGGACATTGATGGCCCCGGCATCGAAGG
>JBIOYL010000055.1:0-6806 GCA_044870185.1 Actinomycetes bacterium
GGTGCCGACCTTCTACCACTTCGCCGGCGTCGACCCTCGCTACCTGCGCGACGTCGACCGGCCCAAGCTGCTGGCCGGGCGCCTGCCCGACCCCGCCCGGGCCGACGAGGTGCTGATCAACCCGGCGCTGGCCAGGGCGCAGCATCTGGCGGTCGGCAGCCGCGTCAGCTGGGACAGCATCACCGGCGTCGACGACCCCCGGCCCAGGCGCACGCCCGTCACCCTCACCGTCGTCGGGATCGGCGTGCAGCCCAACGAGGTCGTCCCCACGGCCCTGTACGACGGCCTGCCGGTCATGTACCTGACCCCGGCCTACCTGCGCGCCCACCCCAGGGACGTGATGCCCTACGGCTTCGAGGCGATCCGTCTCAAGCGAGGTGCGGCCGACGTCACGGCGTTCCGGGCCGGGGATGGAGCGTGTGCTGGCCGGGTCGATGTGGGAGGCGGGCGGGTTCCCGCTCGACGAGCGCAGCCAGCGCACCGCCAAGGTCCAGCACGCCATGCTGCCGCAGGCCACCGCGCTGGCCATCTTCGCGTTCCTGGTCGGTGTGGCGGCCCTGCTGGCGCTCGGCCAGGCCGTCGCCCGTCAGCTGTTCCTGGACGCCGCCGACCACCCGATGCTGCGCGCGCTCGGGATGACCGGCCGGCAGTTGGCCGCGGTCGCGCTGCTGCGGGTCGGCGCCATCGCCGTGGCGGGGTCGGTGCTCGCCGTCGCGCTGGCCGCGCTGTCGTCGCGGCTGCTGCCCGTGGGCCTGGCCCGGCTGGCCGAGCCGGCGCCCGGGTTCGCGCTCGACCTGCCCGTCCTCGGCCTCGGGTTGGCGGCCGTCCCGGTGCTGCTGCTCGCCGTCGCCGCCTGGCCGGCGTGGCGTGCCGCGACCGTCCACGCCCGCCGGCTCGCCCCGACCGACCGCTGGGAGGCGCGTCCGTCCAAGCTGGCCGCGAGCGCAGCGCGGGTCGGCCTGCCACCCAGCGCGGTCACCGGCATCCGCATGGCGCTGGAGCGGGGGCAGGGCCGCACCGCCGTGCCGGTGCGCAGCGCGCTGGTCGGGACGGTCCTGGCGATCGCCTCGGTGACCGCCGCGGCCACGTTCAGCGCCAGCCTGGACCGCCTGGCCCGGACGCCGGCGCTGTACGGTTGGACCTGGGACGTCGCCGCCGGCATCGGCTGGTTCGAGTTCGACACCAAGAAGGTGGTGGCCAGCCTCTCCGCCGACCGTCGGGTCGCCGCGGCCGCCGGCGTGGCCTTCGGCGAGGTGCGCGTCCAGGGCCGCCAGGTGGCCTCCATCGGCATCGACCCGTTGCGAGGTGACGTCTTCCTCTTCCCCACGCTGCTGGAGGGGCGCCCACCCCGCGGACAAGACGAGATCGTGCTCGGGAGCAAGCTGCTGCAGCGCCTCCACCGCCGCGTGGGCGACCCCGTGACGGTCGTCGTCAACGACCGCACGGTGCGGATGCGCGTGGTCGGGCGGGCGGTGTTCCCCGCGCTCGGGGCGGGCAGCTTCATCGAGACCGGGCTCGGGGAGGGGGCCGCCGTGCGGGCCAAGCTGTTCGACGATCCGGCCAGCCCTGGCATCTACACCATGCTGTTGATCCGCTTCACCCCCGGCGCAGGCGTGCGCGCCGCCGCCACGATGGGTGACAAGCTGGGGCAGGATCTCGGCACCGCCGACGCCGGCTGCCCGCCCAGCCTGTGCATGCCCGGCCCGCAGCGGCCGGGGGGACCTCAACGACTTCGCGCGCCTGCGGACGGTGCCGCTGGTGCTGGCCGGGATGCTCGGGCTGCTGGCCGTGGCCACCGTCGGCCACACCCTGGTCAGCTCCATCCGCCGCCGACGGCGCGACCTGGCCGTCCTTAAGACGCTCGGGTTCGCCCGACGGCAGGTCGTCGCCACGGTCGCCTGGCAGGCGACGACCCTGGCGGCCGGCGCGGCGCTGATCGGGCTGCCGCTTGGCGTGGCGGGCGGCCGCTGGGCCTGGCGGCTGTTCGCCAGTCAGCTCGGGGTCGGAGCTGGCCCTGTTACCCCGGCGATGGTCGTGCTGCTGGCCCTGCCGGCGGCGGTGCTCGTGGCCAACCTGATCGCCGCCGTCCCGGCGCGGCTGGCCGGCCGGACCCGCCCGGCGCTGGTGCTCCGCTCGGAGTGAGCCGCGACCCGGCCCGCGGCACCCGCCGGACGGCGGCAGCCCGTCCGTCCGCTCGGCTGGGTAGCACCACCGTGAATGGGCTGGCCACCTTCCTTCAGCCGGCCGACCGTCGCAGCGACAATGGCACCAGACGACGGGAAGGCGGAGGGAACCGCTATGGGTGCGCTGTGGCTGCGGGCCAGCGCGCAGCTGCGCGGGCGGGCGCTGGCCAGCCTGCTGCTCGCGCTGCTGGTCGGCGTGGGTGGCGCGCTGGTACTGGCCGCGGCGGCCGGTGCGCGCCGCTCGGAGGCGGCGCTGCCCCGCTTCCTGGCCGTCAACCGGACCATGGACGCTACGGTCTACGTGCAGACGAAAGGCCCAGCCGATGACCTGGCCGAGGAGCGGCGGCAGCTCGCCGCCCTGCCCGAGGTGCGGCAGGCGTTCCGGGTGTCGGGGACGGTGGGGGCGCTCATCCTGGCGGGCATCGATCCCACCGACCCCATCCGCTGGCACCGGCAGATCGGCGGGGTCGCCCTCGACCCGGGTGGCAGCGTGGCGTTCGGCCGCCCGATCATGGTCGCCGGCCGGCTGCCCGACGAACGCCGGCCCGAGGAGGTGGCCGTGGATGAGGAGCTGGCCGCGCGCCGCCACCTGCGCGTGGGTGGCCGTTACCGGGTCGGTGCCTTCACCCTCGAGCAGGTCGGGCCGGCTGGCGAGGGCCGTGCCGTGGCGCCGCGGGGAGCCGTGGCCGACCTGCGGGTGGTCGGCATCGTGCGCTACCCCATGGATCTGCTGCCGGTGGTGACCGATCAGGACAACATCTTCGTCAACACCGGTCAGCTGTACCTGACACCTGCCTACTGGCAGCGCTATGGGCCCAACATCGCCAACTACGGGATCGGGCTGGCGGTGACGCTGCGCCACGGTCAAGCCGACCTGCCCCAGCTGCGCGCCGATCTGCGCCGCCTGTACGGCGGCCGAGCCGTCCAGACGACCGAAGGGCTGGACAGCGGCGAGACGATCACCGCTGGGACGCGGCCTGCCGCCTGCCGCCGTCACCGGCACCAGGCTCGCGCTGGAGCCCGGCCGGGGACCCAGCGCCGTGCCAGTCCGCTCGGCGATCGCCGCGGCCGCTGCCGGCGTATGCGCTCTGACCGCGGCGGTCACCTTCGCCGCCAGCCTGCTGCACCTGCTCGGCGACCCACGCGCCTACGGGGTCACCTGGGACGTGAAGGTGGGCGGCTTCGTCGACCCGGACCAGGCTGAGCAGGCCGCCCGCAAGCTCGCGGCCAACCCCGCCGTGGCCGCCTACGCCGGGGGGATGACCGAAGCGCCGGATGTGCGCGTCGACGGCCGGGCGGTGCACCTGCTGGCGTTCACCCCCGGCAAGGGCTCGCTGTTGCCGGCCATCGTCGAGGGTCGGGCGCCGACCCAACCCGACGAGATCGCGCTCGGCAGCGTCGCCATGCGCACCCTCGCCAAGCATGTCGGCGACACGGTCGTGGCCAGTACCGCCAGTGGCGCGCAGCCGCTGCGGGTGGTGGGCCGCGTGATCTTCAACAACACGGCCTTGGCGACCGAGGAAGTCGCGCCCGGCAACGGGGGAATCGTCCACGTCCAGCTGTGGCGGCGCCTCAGCCCACCCGGCACCCCCATCGGCCCGGTCTCGTTCTACGTCCGCCTGGACCCCGCCGTGCCGCTGCTGGCGATCGCCGCCGGCGCGCTGCTGGTCGCCAACCTGGTCGCCGCCGGCCCCGGCTGGGCCGCCGCCAGGATCCGGCCGGCCGCGGTGCTGCGTGCCGAATAGGCCAGGAGCATCTGCGATCTGCCATCCCCGCTGGTGCGAGCTCGACGAAATCGGGCGCCGAACTACTTGCGTCCGGATGCTCTGATGCTTATACTCGTCAACGAGTACTAGGCACCGGAGATAATGATGACGAAGCGGAAGGTCTCCAACCCGCTGGCGCTGGCCGTGCTGGCCGTGCTCGGCGAGCGGCCCATGCACCCCTACGAGATCGCCAGCATCCTGCGCGAGCGCGGCAAGGAGCACAGCGTCAAGCTCAACTACGGCTCGCTGTACACCGTGGTGGAGGCGCTACAGCGCGGGGGCCTGATCGTGGCCCACGAGACGCTGCGCGAGGGCCGCCGTCCGGAGCGGACCGTGTACCGGCTGACCGAGGCCGGCCGCGTCGAGCTGCGCGACTGGCTGCGCGAGCTGCTCGGCCGGCCCGCCAAGGAGTACCCGCAGTTCGTGGCCGGGCTCACCTTCCTGCCGGTGCTGCCGCCCGCCGAGGCCGCGGTGGTGCTGCGGGAGCGCGAGCGGCTGCTGGATGAGCAGGTGGAGACGCTGCGCTCGGCGCTGGCCACCTGGCAGGCGGGCGGCCCCGACCGGCCGGGCCTGCCGCGGCTGTTCCTGATCGAAGGGGAGTACGAGCTGGCCATGTGGGAGGCCGAGCTGGGCTGGGTCCGCCGGCTCGTCGGCGAGATCGAGGACGGGACCTTCGACGGGCTGCGGCTGTGGGCGTCGTTCCACGAGCCCGGGGCCACGCAGATGGCAACGGGAACCCGGCCCGCACTGGGCGCGCAGGCCGCGAGCCGAACGCCCGCGAGCTCGAATGGAACGCCCGCGACCAGCAAGGAGGGTGCCGAACGGACGCCGTGACACAGCACGACCCCCGGCGGGGTGTTGCCGCACACCACCAGGGGTCGTGATCCCCGAGCGGTCCGCAGGGCGAACCTGGTGCTCAAGGCGTGCGACCCGAGCATAGCCAGGTCGACCTCCGCGGACCAGCCCATCCACCCAACCGGATCTCGCGAGGAGGTCAACCCATGCTCACCCAGCTATCCCAGGAGCCGATCCCGGGCCGGCCGCGGCCCGGCGCCGACCCGGCGGCTGCCGCGCCGGCGATCGAGGCCCGCGACCTGGTCAAGACCTATCCCGGCGGGGTACGGGCCCTGGACGGGCTCGGCTTCGCGGTGGCGCCGGGCACCGTGTTCGGGTTGCTCGGCCCCAACGGCGCCGGCAAGTCCACCACCGTCAAGATCCTGACCACCCTGTCCCGGCCCGACTCGGGCCAGGCGCGGGTGGCCGGGCTGGATGTGACCCGCCAGCCCGACCAGGTGCGCCAGCGGATCGGCTACGTGTCGCAGCGCTCCGGTATCGACCCGGAGGCGACCGGCCGGGAGAACCTGGCCCTGCAGGGCCGCATCCACGGGCTCGGCGGGCGCCAGCTCAAGCGGCGGGTCGGCGAGCTGCTGGAGCGCTTCGGGCTGGCCGAGGCGGCCGACCGCATCGCCCGCACCTGGTCGGGCGGGATGCAGCGCAAGCTCGACGTGGCCATGGGCCTGGTGCACCGGCCCGAGGTGCTGTTCCTGGACGAGCCGACCGCCGGGCTGGACCCGGAGGCCCGCGCCGACCTGTGGACCGAGATCCGGCGCCTGGCCGGCCAGGAGGGCCTGACGGTGCTGCTGACCACCCACTACCTGGAGGAGGCCGACCGGCTGGCCGCACGGCTGGCGATCGTCGACCGCGGCCGGGTGGTCGCCGAAGGCACCCCCGACCAGCTCAAGGCCGAGCTGCACGGCGACGCCGTCGCGGTCGAGCTCGCCGAGCCGGGCGCCGACGGGCGGGTCCGCGCCGCCGTCGACCGCCTCCCGGGGATCGGCGAGGTCGTGCTCGAGGGCCGCCTGCTACGCGCCCGCGCCGACCGGGGCGCCACGGCCGTGCCGGCCGTGCTGGCCGCGCTGGAGGCCGAGGGCGTGCCGGTCGCCTCGGTGACCGTGGCCCGCCCGTCGCTGGACGACGTCTACCTGCGCCACGCTGGCCGCGCCTTCCAGCAGGCCGACGACGACCACAAGGAGACCACCCGATGACCACCCTGCTCACCCATTCCTGGTACATGACGGTCAGGGCGCTGCGCGCCCTGCTCCGCCAGCCCGCCTACGTGGCGGTCTCGCTGGTCCAGCCGGTCATCTGGCTGCTGCTGTTCGGCGGGCTGTTCAAGAAGGTGGTGGAGATCCCCGGCTTCGGCTCGGCCTCCTACATCACCTTCCTGACCCCGGCCGTGGTGGTCATGACCGCGCTGTTCTCGGCCGGGTGGAGCGGCATGAGCTTCATCCAGGACCTCGACCGGGGCGTGATGGACCGCTTCCTGGCCTCCCCGGTGCGCCGCGGCGCGCTGATCGCCGGCAGCCTCGGCTTCCAGGCGATCGTCACCGTCGTCCAGTCGCTGATCATCGTCGCGCTGGGCCTGGCGGTGGGGGCGCGCTTTGCGGGCGGCGCGGCCGGGGTGGCCGTGCTGGTCGGCTGCAGCGTGCTGCTGGCGGCCGCGTTCGCCTCGCTGTCCAACGCGCTCGCCCTGCTGGTGCGCAAGGAGGAGTCGCTGATCGCGGCGGTGCAGTTCGTGGTCCTGCCGCTGACGTTTCTGTCCTCGGCGCTGCTGGCGCTCAACCTGATCCCCCGCTGGATGCGGCACGCCGCCAGCGCCAACCCGGTCAACTGGGCCGTGCAGGCCGGCCGGGAGGCGCTGGGCGCCGGCGTCGACTGGACCATGGTCGGCACCCGGGCCGGCTGGCTGGCCGCCCTGGCGCTGGTCTGCGCCTGGCTCGGCACCCGCGCCTTCCGCACCTACCAGCGCTCGATCTGACCGAACCGGGCGGCGGCGGGTCCCCGCACGGGCGACCTG
>JBIOYL010000056.1:0-4327 GCA_044870185.1 Actinomycetes bacterium
CACCGAGCCGCCCCGGCGATGGCCGTTGCGGCGTGCGCCGAGCGCGCGGCCCGCCGGCGGCTCGGCGGCCGGCGGGCCACCAGCCCGAGCCGGCTCGGCGGCCCTCGCCGGCGGCTCGCCGGCCATGGCCTGGCGCAGCAGGGCGGCGACCCGCTCGGGCAGGTCCGGGTCGGCCATCGGCGCCGGGCCGGTCACGTGGAAGGTGTCCACGACCAGCCGGTCCGGCCAGGTGGAGGCCTGGGCCCTGGCGATGTCCAGCCCGGCGCCGGACAGCGCGGCGACCAGGTCGGCCAGGAGGCCGGGGCGGTCGCGGGTGACCACGTCGACCCGCCAGGTGCCGGCCGCCGGGTCGGCGCCGTCGGGCCGCACCGCCACGCGCAGCTCGTGGCGGCCGGGTGCCGGGTCGGCCATGGCCAGGTGGTCGGCGACCGCCTCGGCCGGCTGGACGAGCAGGTAGCGGCGCGGCGCCGCGGCCAGCACGGCGGCCGCGCGCGGGCCGGCCCTTGCGCCGAGCAGCCGCTCCACCTCGGCGCGGCGCCGGTTGAGCAGGTTGGAGGCTGCCAGGTCGGTCAGGCCGGGCTCGGCCATGGCGGCCAGGACGCCGCGGAGCAGCTCGTCCAGGAGCCCGCGACGCCAGCCTTCCCAATCGCCCCCGTCGTCCTGCTCGGCCACGGCGAGCAGGTAGGCCATCCTGGCCCGCTCCGGGTGGCCGAGCCGGCTGGCCAGGCGCAGGACCTGCTCCTCGTCGCGCAGGTCGGTGTGGACGGCCGCCTCGGCCAGGTCGGTGCGCCCGTCGACGAGCGCGGCCAGGTCCTGCTCCTCGCCCGCCCCCAGCCCGAGGCGCCCGGCCGTCCGCCGGGCCACCGTGACCGCGGTCCGGCTCGGACCGGCGGAGCGGACGACCGCCCCGACCAGGCCGGCCAGCAGCAGGGTGCGGGGTCGTTCGAGGGCGAGCCAGGCGGCGGCCGCGGCCGGGTCGCCGGCCGGGGAGGCCAGCCGGGCAAGGGCGGCGAGCTGCTGCCAGGGCCGCTCGCCCTGCCGGCCGCGCTGCTGGTCGCGCACCCGGGCCAGCTCGGGCAGGTAGCTGGCGAGCAGCCCGGTCCGCTCGAGCAGCCGCCAGGAGCCGGGCCGGCCCTCGCGCAGCAGCCCTACCAGCTCGTCGGTGAGCGGCGGCGTCCAGCGCACCGGCTCCGGCCCGCCCGCCTCCAGCCAGGCGAGCAGCCGGGGACCGGGCCGGGCGGCGGCGGCCAGCCGGGCCGCACGCAGGCCCAGCAGGGGCCGCGCGTCGGGCGGCGGGTCGCCGGTCAGCTCGACCTGCCCGTCCCGGACGGCCAGCTCGCCGCGGACCCCGGCCGGCGGCGCGGGCGGCGCCGGGACGGCCGGGTGGCGGCGCGCCGACCGCCAGCGCAGCAGCGGCGGGGTGGCGAACGTGGTGGCCAGCACGACCACCAGCAGCGCCCCGTAGGCGCCGGCGCCGAGCACCCCGGCCCGCAGGCCGAGGCTGGCGAAGATCAGCCCCACCTCGCCCCGTGGCAGCATGCCCAGGCCGACCAGCAGCGGGTCCATGCCGCTGCCGACGACGGCCAGGCCGGCCAGGGCCTTGCCGGCCACGGCCACGGCGAGCAGCAGCCCGGCCAGGGCGAGCGTCCGTGGGCGCAGCAGCTCGCCGACGCCGGCGTCGATGCCGATCTGCAGGAAGAACACGGGCACGAAGACGTGGGCGATGGGGGCCAGGCTGACGCCGACCGAGGCCCGGGTGCGGCTGCGGGCGAGCACCAGCCCGGCCACGAACGCCCCGACGATCGGGGCCAGGCCGGCCAGGTCGGCCAGGCGGGCGAAGCCGAGTGCGAACGCCAGCGCGAGCGCGACCAGGGTACCGTCCGAGCGGGCCAGCCGGTCGATCCAGTGGAACAGGGGCGGGGTGAGGCGTACCCCGACCGCCACCCCGGTGACGAGGAAGCCCACCGCGGCGCCGGCCGCCCCGAGCACGCCCGCCGGGCTGGGGGCGCCGCCGGCGGCCAGCCGGGCCATCACGGTCAGGATCACCAGGCCGATCACGTCGTCGGCGACGGCCGCGCCCAGCACGGTGCGCGCCTCCGGCCTGGCCAGCGCCTTGAGGTCGCCGAACACCCGCGCGGTGATGCCGACGCTGGTGGCGGTGAGCGCGGCGGCCAGGAACAGCTCGACGTGGCGGCCGCCGCCGGCCAGCCCGGTCGCCCGCAGGGCGAGCCAGCCGAGCCCGAACGGCAACACGACGCCGACCAGCGCCACCGTCAGGGCGGCCCGGCCGACGCGGAGCAGGTCGGCCAGCTCGGTCTCCAGGCCGACCTGGAGCAGCAGCAGCAGCACGCCGAGCTCGGCCAGGACCGCCAGGACCTGGTCGTGGCCGACGAGCCCGAGCACGGACGGCCCGATCAGCACACCGAGGACCAGCTCGCCGAGCACGGCCGGCTGGCCGAGCCGCTCGGACGCCTCGGCGCCCACCTTGGCGGCGACCAGCACCACGAGCACGTGCAGCAGGACGGTGCCGACTTCCAACCGCAAGCTCCCCTCGACCCTCCAACGGCGGCCACCGTAGGGCGCCCGCGTGCCGGCGCCGTTGCCCCCGCTTTACGGCCGTGTTTCCCGGCCCGGGGAACCGGGTCGCGAAACATGGCCGTCACCGGCTGACAACGCCGACGCAACCGTCGCCTCGTACCGTCCGCCGAGGCGTCGGGGCTCCGGCGCCTGTTCCATGCCGTGACAAAGGAGGAATCATGCGTCTGCACGCCAGGTCGCTGGCCGCGGCGGTCGTCGTCGGGGCCGGGCTGCTCCTGGCCAGCCCCGCCCTGGCCTGGGCCGACCCGACCGGGTCCAGCCTCAAGCCGAAGACGCCAGGCCAGCTCACCGGCACCGAGTTCGGCCTGAACCTGCTGTGGGTGGTCGTCGCCGCCGTGCTGGTGATCTTCATGCAGGCCGGCTTCGCCATGGTCGAGACCGGCTTCTGCCGGGCCCGCCACGCCGCCCACGTGGTCAGCACGAACTTCGCCATCTTCGGGTTGGGCTTCGTGGCCTTCTTCGCGGTCGGCTACGCGTTCATGTTCGGCGGGGTCAGCGCGCCGGTGATCGGCTATGCCAAGCCGCTCGGGGCGATGCTCGGCTTCGGCGCCCACGGGGGGCTGCTCGGCCACACCGGCTTCTTCCTGGCCGGGCCGGCCTACGACGTGAGCGTGGCCGCCTTCTTCCTGTACATGGTGGCGTTCATGGACACCACCGCCACCATCCCGACCGGCGCCATGGCCGAACGCTGGAAGTTCTCCTCGTTCACGCTGTGGGGCCTGTTCTGCGGGGCGATCTTCTACCCGCTGTACGGCGCCTGGGTGTGGGGCGGCGGCTGGCTGTCCCAGCTCGGCAACTCCCTCGGGCTGGGCCACGGCGTGGTCGACTTCGCCGGCAGCGGCGTCGTGCATGCCATGGGCGGGGTGGCCGCCCTGGCCGGCGCCATCGTCCTCGGGCCCCGCATCGGCAAGTACGGGCCGGATGGCAAGCCGCGCACGATCGCCGGCCACCACATCCCGATGGCCATGCTCGGCACGTTCATCCTGCTGGTCGGCTGGTTCGGGTTCAACGCCGGCTCGACCCTGGCCGCCACCGACCTGCGCTTCACCGTGGTGGCCACCAACACCGCCATCGCCGCCGCCTTCGGCGCCACCGTGGCCATGTACTACATCCGCGCCCGGACCGGGAAGTTCGACCCGGGCATGATGGCCAACGGCATGCTGGCCGGCCTGGTGGCGATCACCGCACCATGCGCCTTCGTGCAGCCGTGGGCGGCCGCCGTGATCGGCTCGGTCGCCGCCGTCCTGGTCGTCCACTCCATCTGGTTCTTCGAGCGCCGCGCCAAGGTCGACGACCCGGTCGGGGCGATCTCGGTGCACGGCACCTGCGGCCTGTGGGGCGTGCTGACGGTCGGCCTGTTCGCCGACGGCAGCTACGGCGACGGGTTCAACGGCGTCAGCGGCGGGGTCAAGGGGCTGCTGTACGGCGGCGCCGACCAGCTCGCCGCCCAGGTCGTCTCGGTCCTGGTGATCTCGCTGGTCATGTTCGGGATCGCGCTGGCGTTCTTCAAGGCGCAGCACGTGCTCACCCAAGGCGGCATCCGCCCGGCCGGGCAGGACGAGCTGGCCGGCCTGGACCTGCCCGAGATGGGAGCGCGCGGCTACGCCGACTTCGTGCTCGCGCCGAGCGGCGCGGCCGAGCCGTCGGGCGACGGGGACGGGCAGGTGCACCGCGTCCCGAGCCCGGCCGACCCGGTCGCCTCCTCGTAGCCATGGCCGGGACGGTGCCG
>JBIOYL010000057.1:0-14790 GCA_044870185.1 Actinomycetes bacterium
CCGCCCCGGCTGCATCGATCCGATACAAGTGGAGCGTCCTTCTAAGACTGGCGAGGGCGCAGCCGGGAGCCGAGTTCCTTCCGGGGCGGGTGGACGCAGTTCGGTTCCCAGGTTCGCCTTTGGAACGCCTTTGGAATAGGAGGACACCATTAGCATATTCACGAGGGGGCGCAGCATGCTTGGCCAGTTGATCTCCATCCTGACGTACGTGCGCGTGCGGCTTGCCCTGATGCAGGCCCGTGAGGAGGGCATCACCGCGGTCGAGTACGCGCTCATGGTGGCCATCGTGGCCCTGCTGCTGGTAGCCGGGTTCTACTTCCTGTTCCAGTCGGTCTCCAGCAAGTTCAGCAGCACCGGGACCTGCATCAACAACAACCCCCCCACGCCCGGCAGCTGCTAGTCGGGCATGGGCGTTGATGTCACGGTGAATTCGCGAACCGGAGACCGGCCGGTCGGGGGCGAGGACGGGGCGGCCGCGGTCGAGTTCGCCATCCTGCTGCCGCTGCTGGTCGCGCTGCTGTTCGGCCTCATCCAGTTCGGGATCGCGTTCAGCAACAAGATCCAGGCGACCAACGCCGCCCGGGAGGGCGCACGCATGGCGGCCGTCGGCATCTCGAACTGGGGCGACGTCAACGGCGTCGGCAAGTCCTTCTGGCAGATCGTCAGGGAGGAGGCAGGAGGCATCGCGATCAGCAACTGCTCCCTGACGACCAGCAACACGATCGGCGACGCGCTCACCGTCGAGTTCGACTATCCCGCGGACCTGAACATCCCGTTCGTGCCCAGCAGCGTCACCACCGGCCACGTCGCGGCCACCATGCCCATCGAGCAGACCAGCGCCGGCACCCCAGGACCGTGCTGACGGTGCGGCAGCGCGACCGGGGGGACGAGCGCGGCGCCGTGGCCGTGCTCATCGCGGTCCTGCTCGCGGTCCTGCTCGGCTTCTCCGCCCTGGTCGTCGACGTCGGCCTGGACTGGGGCGCCCGCCGGATCGCCCAGAACGCGGCCGACGGCGCGGCCCTGGCCGGGGCGGCCAAGCTGCCCGAGGACCCCGTCGGCGCCGTCGCCGCCGCCCAGGCCTACCTCGACGCCAACGTGAGCAACCTGTCGTCGTCGGCGCCGGCCGGCTGGGAGAGCAACCAGACCGACACCGACGGCGAGATCGTCTGCTTCACTCCAGGGTCGGACCCCGACCCCAGGACGCAGCCACCGGCGAGCTGGTGGGGCTGCCCGGCCGGCAAGACCGCTATGATGGTGCTCACCCCGCCGGTGAAGACCACCTATGCGCTGGCCGGCCTGCTCGGCCGGGCGGGCAACGAGGTGAAGGCGACCGCCGAGGCGGGTGCCTTCCGGCTCAAGCAGGTGCTCCCCTTCGGCCTGCCGGCCACCCTGGTCGACGCGGCGCTCGGCCCCGGCGGTGACGGCGAGGTCTGCATGAAGACCGCACCGCCGGCCGTCGACGCCTGCCACCCGCCCGGTGCCGGCGACTACATGGCCGTCGACATCCCGCGGGCCAGCAACGGCTGCGGCAACGGCGGGTCCGACTACCGGGACAACGTCCAGGACGGGGCCGACCACCCGATCACCGGCATCGACTACAACGGCAACGTCGAGATCAGCGACAAGAACGGCTGCGGTGGCTACAAGCAGGGCACGCCGACGGTCGAGCGGGTCGAGACCGCCAAAGGGGACCTGGCCGACTTCCGGGCGGGCATCCAGGCCCGGCTCGCCAACCTCGCCGACCCCGCCTACTACATCGGCAGCGGTGCCAACAAGTGGGACGGCATCCTGCTGTCCAACAGCATCCCCGGACCGCCCAAGGTGTGCCAGGGCCCGCTGAGTGACATCGCCTTCTGGAACGTCAGCGGAGCGCAGGCCTACACGGAGAAGTGGTACGCGCCCGGCAAGCACTTCAGCGACTACCAGGCGGCCATCGCCCTGGGTGGGGCGGCGGGCCCGGTGTTCGACCCGTCGATCGCCTCCAGCCCCCGCTTCGTCTACCTGCCGGTGCTGCGCGACGACGTGCCCAACGGCGCCAACGACGTGGTGGTCAAGTCCTTCATGGCCGCCTACATCGAGAAGACCATCGCCAACGACGACGCCGCCGGATCCCCGCCCACCCTGCAGTGCGTGGCGCCCAGCGGCGCTACTTGGGACTTCGACGGCATCACCGCCTACCTGCTGCCCGACTACGTGCTGCCCGGCGACCTGCAGGCCGGCCGGGGCGGCTGGACGACCTACGCCGCCGGCCAGCCGAAGACGGTGCACCTGATCGACTGACCGACGTCGACCGACCGACGTCACCTGGCGCAAGGAGAAGGAACCGAACCGATGCAGAGCAGAATCCTGGCCATCCTGGTCGCCATCGTCCTTGCGATGGTGGCGGTGATGGCGCTCGTGGTGTACGTGCACTCGGCCGACCGGCGCGCGATCAGCGGCCAGCAGCCGGTCGACGTGTTCGTGGCCAAGTCGCTCATCCAGGCCGGCCTCAGCGGCCGGCAGGCCCAGAACCGGGGGCTGATCGAGCAGGTCCAGCTGCCCCGCAAGGCAGTCGCCGCCGGCGCGGTCACCGACCTGACCGCGATCGCCGACAAGACGGCCGCGGTCGACATCGTGGCCGGCGAGCAGCTCATCAACCGCCGCTGGGTGAGCGCGGACGTCGCCGAAGGCCAGCACCTGCTGCCGATCCCGGCCGACCGGCAGGCCGTGTCGGTCGCGGTCGAGGGCGCCAAGCAGGTGGCCGGGTTCATCACCCCAGGCGACCACGTCGACGTCATCGTCTCCTACAACGCCCAACGCTACGACGCCAGCGACAAGCCGGTCGGGTCCGCGATCCCGCATTCGACGCTGCTGCTCCAGGACGTCCCTGTGCTCGCCATCGGCGGCACGGCGGCGCCGAACCCCGCCCAGAACGGCGCCAAGGGCAAGGCGGCGGCCCAGTCGGGTGGCCTCACGACCGTCACCTTGAGCGTCAAGCCCCAGTCCGCGACGAAGCTGGTGTTCGCCGCCGAGAACGGCCGGCTGTACCTGTCGCTGCGGCCGCCCAAGCAGGCGCCGATCCAGCCGCCACCAGATGTCAAGACCATCCTTCCTGAGTGACCCTGGGGAGAACGACATGGCCGTCATCATCGTCGAGCCGGACGAGCGCTACGCGACCTGGCTCGCCAGCGCGCTGGCCGGCCTGACCGACCGGGTCGTGCGGACCGCCGCTGCCGACGAGGCGATGGCCGCCCTGGCGGCCGACGGGCCCGAGGTCCTCGGGACCCTGATCGGGCCGAACCTGTCCGATCGGGACGCGCTCGGGCTGGCCGACCGCACGCAGCAGGCCGCTCCCGACGTCTCGGTGCTGCTCATCCGGCGCGACGAGTCCGAGGGCCTGCTGCGCGCGGCGCTGCGGGTGGGTGTGAAGGATGTGCTCGGCGCCACCAGCGACGAGCAGACCGTGCGCCGGTCGGCCGCCCGCGCGCTCGAGATCGCCCGGTCGCTGCGCGGCCGGCTCGCCGGCAACGCCCCCGCCCAGCCCGCCACCGACGACCAGCCGCACGGGCACATCGTCACGGTGTTCAGCTCCAAGGGTGGCTGCGGCAAGACCTTCCTGTCCACCAACCTGGCCTTCGCGCTGGCCAAGACGGGCGCCGAGGTGGCCCTGGTCGACCTCGACCTGCATTTCGGCGACGTCGCGATCATGCTGCAGCTGTTCCCCGCCCACACGATCCACGACGCCGCCCAGACCGTGGCGCTCGACTCGCTCGCGCTCAAGTCGTTCCTGTCCCACCATCGGGACGGGATCTGGGCGCTGCTCGCGCCGCTGGAGCCGACCGCGGCCGACCACGTCACGCCGGAGACGGTGACCCGCGTCCTGCGGTTGCTGCGCGAGGACTTCGACTACGTGGTCGTCGACACGCCGGCCGCCTTCTCCGACCAGGTGCTGGCCGCCTTCGACGAGTCGGACGGGATCGCGATGATCGCCAGCCTGGACGTGCCGAGCATCAAGAACCTGAAGCTCACCCTGCAGACGATGGACCTGCTCAAGTTCCCACGCTCGCGCATCCGCGTCGTGCTGAACCGGGCCGACTCGAAGGTGGGGCTCCGCATCGCCGACGTCGAGAAGATCCTCGGCACCTCGGTCGACGTCATGATGCCGTCCTCCCGCTCCGTGCCGCTGTCGGTCAACAAGGGCAGGCCCATCATCCTGGAGGAGCCGAAGGGCTCGGTGAGCGACGCGATCCGCAAGGTCGCCGCCCAGTTCACCGTCGCCCGCCCCAACCGGTCGGTCCGCGCCAGGCAGCGTCGCTCGCTGTTCTCGCGGTCCTAGAAGCTGGCAAGGAGCTGCATCGATGTCCTCTCTCAACGAGCGGCTGGCGCGGGCCCGGCCGGCCGGCCGGGCGACGGCACCCACCGACGACGCGCCGGACCTGCGTGCGCCTCGCCGGGCCAAGCCCGATCCGCTCGCCGAGCTCCGCCAGAAGGTGCACCGCTCGCTGGTCGAGGCGCTCGGCCCCAAGCTGTACGACGCCGGCCTGGATCAGGACCAGCTGCAGGCCAAGGTCCGCGAGATGCTCGGCAAGGCGATCGAGGAGGAGGAGACGCCGCTCACCTCGAACGAGCGGCAACGGCTCGTCGGCGAGATCGCCGACGACGTCCTCGGCTTCGGGCCGATCGAGCCGTTCCTGCGCGACCCGACCGTGACCGAGATCATGGTGAACGCGCCGGACATCATCTACGTGGAGCGCGACGGCCGGCTGCATCCGACCGAGGGCCGGTTCGTCGACGAGACCCACCTGCGCCGGGTCATCGACAAGATCGTCGGACAGGTCGGGCGGCGCATCGACGAGACCTCGCCCTACGTGGACGCGCGCCTGCCCGACGGCTCCCGCGTGAACGCCGTCATCGCGCCGCTGTGCGTCGGCGGCGGGCCGTACCTCACCGTCCGCAAGTTCTCCCCGGACCCCTACCAGGCCGAGGACCTCATCACCTTCGGCACGATGACCGCCAAGGCGGCCAGGTTCCTGTCCGCCTGCGTGGACGGGCGGGTCAACATCATCGTCTCGGGCGGCACCGGCGCCGGCAAGACGACCACGCTGAACGTGCTGTCGTCCTACCTGCCGGCGGACGAGCGCATCGTCACCATCGAGGACGCCGCCGAGCTGCAGCTCCGCCAGCCGCACTGGCTGCGGCTGGAGTCCCGGCCCCCCAACATCGAGGCCAAGGGCGAGGTGTCGATCCGTGACCTGGTCCGCAACGCGCTGCGCATGCGGCCCGACCGCATCGTGGTCGGCGAGGTCCGCGGCGGTGAGGCGCTCGACATGCTGCAGGCGATGAACACCGGCCACGACGGCTCGATCACCACCATCCACGCCAACTCGCCGCGTGACGTCCTGTCGCGGCTCGAGACGATGGTGCTGATGGCCGGGGTGGACATCCCGGTGCGCGCGATCCGCGAGCAGGTCGCGTCGGCACTCAACCTGATCGTCCACCAGGCGCGCCTGAAGGACGGCACCCGGCGCATCACCCACGTCACCGAGGTGGTGGGGATGGAGGCCGACGTCATCACCCTCCAGGACCTGTACGTGTTCGACTACCGGGCCGGGATCGACGACAACGGCCGGTTCCGCGGCGTGATCCAGCCGACCGGGCTGCGCCCGAAGCTGGCCGACAAGCTGGCCGACCAGGGCATCCACCTGAGCCCCAACCTCTTCATGCACGCCAGCGGCTCGGGCCCGATGGCGGTGTGGCGATGAGGCGAAGCGCACTCGCCCCGGCCAGGCTCGCGGCCGGCCTGGCGCTGGCCGGGCTCGCGGCCGGCGTGGCCTTGGCCGCCGGCCCGGCGGCCGCCCAGCAGGCGCCGCTCAACGTGGACCTGCGGGACGCGGACACGTCCAGCACCGACCACATCTCGGCGACGGTGGCGCTGTCCGGCCCGGCCTGGGCGGGCGAGCGGCTGGCTGCCGAGGCGTTCCGGGCCACCGTCAACGGCCGGCCGGTGACGATCAAGGCGGCGAGCCCGCTGGCGGCGACCGGCAGGGAGGTCGCCGTCGTGCTCGCGATCGATGTGAGCGGCAGCATGAAGGACGCCAACAAGCTGGCAGCGGCCAAGGCGGCCGCAGACGCCTTCCTGGACGCCGTGCGCAACCGCGAACGGGTCGGCCTGGTGACGTTCTCGAGCGCCGTGACGGTGGCCCAGGAGCCGACCCCGAGCGCCGGGAAGCTGCGCTCGGCGATCCGGCGACTGCAGGCGGGCGGCAACACGAGGCTGTGGGACGCGGTGGTGCAGGCATCCGAGCTGCTCTCGGCCGAGACCGCGCAGCGCAACCTGATCCTGCTGTCCGACGGCAAGGACGACGGCTCCCAGGCGGCGCTGCCGGCCGCGATCGACGCCGCCAAGAAGGGCGACGTCACCATCTACACGGTCGGCCTGGGCGGTGGGCAGGACCAGGACCTGCCCGCGCTGGCCAAGCTTGCCGCCGCCACCCATGGTCGGTTCTCCACCGCGAGCAAGGCCGACCTGGCCGGGCTGTACGCCAGGCTCGGGCAGGAGCTGTACTCCCAGTACGTCGTGGACGTCACCCTGCCCCGCGGGCTCACCAGCCAACAGGTCGACTTCGCCCTCACCGTCACCGTCGGCGGGGCCAGCGGGACGGTCGCGCGGAAGCTGCTGCTGCGCCAGCTCCCTCGGACGGCCAGGTCAGGGCCGGCGGGCCTGCAGCCCGCCGCGCCGCTCAGCCGACTCGAGACGCCCGCCGGCCTGTACTTCATCGCGGGGCTGGTCTTCGTCGCGGTGCTGCTGTTCACCGCGGTCCTCGTCTCCTCACCCCCGGGGGGTGGCAGGCCGTACCGGGCGCTGCGGCAGCGCCTGTCCCACTACTCGCTCACCCCCGCGCTCGCACCGCCAGCGACCGTGTTCGGGTCGAGCGAGCTGGCCGGCAGGGCGACCCAGCTGGCCGAGGCGCTGGTGCGCCGCGGGAACCTCGAGGAGACGTTCCTGGGCCGGCTGGAGGCGGCCGGGTCGAAGCTGCGGGTCGCCGAGTTCGTGCTCATCTCCCTGGCGTGCGCATTCGCCCTACCGCTGCTGCTGCTCGTGCTGTCCCGCAATCTCCTGGTGGCCGCGCTCGGCGTGGTGCTCGGCGTCGCCGGCCCGTTCTTGTGGCTGTCGGTCAAGGCGTCCCGTCACCGAGCCAAGTTCGCCGAGCAGCTGCCCGAGACGCTGCAGCTGCTCGCGGGTGCGCTCCAGGCCGGGCACAGCCTGCTCCAGGCGGTCGACACGGTCGTGCAGGAGGGCGAGGACCCGGTGGCGAGCGAGTTCCAGCGGGTGCTGACCGAGTCACGGCTGGGCATGCCGCTGGAGGACGCGCTCCAGGGCACGGCCAAGCGCATGCGCAGCCTCGACTTCGAGTGGACGGTGATGGCGATCAACCTGCAGCGGCAGGTCGGCGGGAACCTGTCCGAGGTGCTGAACACGGTCGCGGCCACGATCCGGGAGCGCTACTTCCTGTTCCGCCAGGTGCGCACCCTGTCGGCCGAAGGGCGGCTGTCGGCCATCATCCTGTCCGTCCTGCCGTTTCTGATGTTCTGCGCCATCATGATCCTGAACCCGACCTTCCTGGCGCCGCTGTACACCACGTCGATCGGGCTGGTGCTGCTGGTGGTCGCGGGGATCCTGATGGGCCTCGGGATGCTCTGGCTGAAGAAGCTGACGACGATCAAGGTCTAAAGGTCTAGGTGAGGTCATGCCTGCTGCGCTGTTCCTGCTCGCCGGTGGCGCGGCGCTGTTCGGCGCCGTGTTCGCCGTGGTGTTCTCGGTGCAGTCGCTCGTGCTCGAGCGGCGCCAGGCGTACCGGACGATCCGCGCGCTGAGCGTCATCCAGCTGACGCCCGGCGACATCCGCAACCGGGAGCTGGCCCGACCGACCAGGGAACGGGTCATCATCCCCCTCTACCGGACGGCGCTCGCGATCGCCCGGCGGTTCACGCCGATCGGCGCCCGGGACAGCCTGCGGACCAAGCTGCTGCTGGCCGGCAGCCCGGCCGGATGGGACGCCGACCGGGTCCTGGCCTCGAAGGTGGCCACCCTCGCCCTCGGCATCCTGCTTGGTCTGCTCATCCTGTTCGTGCCCATCACGCCATTCTCCATGCCCATCAGGCTCATCGTGTTCGCCCTGTGGTGCGTGCTCGGCTACTACCTGCCGAACCTCGTGCTGGCCAACCTGGCCCAGCGTCGGCAGACCAAGATCCGCGAGGCGCTGGCCGACTCGATCGACCTGCTCA
Source organism: Actinomycetes bacterium (assembly GCA_044870185.1). GTDB lineage: Bacteria > Actinomycetota > CALGFH01 > CALGFH01 > CALGFH01 > JBIOYL01. The sequence goes on from JBIOYL010000057.1 coordinate 8,266, forward strand.
CGATCAGTGTGGAAGCCGGGCTCGGGTTCGATGCCGCCCTCGCGCACGTGTCGAGATTCACCGACGGACCCCTGGCCGAGGAGTTCTACCGGACCCTGCAGGAGGTCCAGCTCGGACGCAGCCGCAACGAGGCGATGCGCAACCTGGCCGAGCGTTCCAACGTCCCCGAGCTGAAAACGTTCGTGCTGGCGATGGTCCAGGCTGATATCTTCGGTATCTCGGTGGCCAACGTGCTCCGCGTCCAGTCGAAGGAGATGAGGCAGAAGCGCCGCCAGCGGGCCGAGGAGAAGGCCATGAAGGTGCCCATCAAGGTCCTGTTCCCTGTCCTGTTCTGCATCTTCCCGGCACTGTTCGTCGTCATCCTCGGCCCGGCCGTCATGAGGCTGATCCCGGTCCTCGCCAGGTAGGAGCTCGACCGTTTCGTGTCCCGCCACATCGTGCTCGTCTCGCACGACGCGTCGCTCGCGATCGCGCTGCGAACGCTGCTCGAGGACCCGGACTCGGTGCTGCACGTCTCCTCGGTCGAGGAATGGGACGACCTGGGCGAGGAGGAGGCGACCGCGGTGGTCGTCGACGCACCGAGCTCGCAGCGCGGCGCGCTGGTCCGCCAGGTGCGGGCAAGGTTTGACGGGCGGCTCGTCCTGCTGGCCGGGCAGATGGACGGTGCGGCCGAGGCGGCCGAGGATCCGGCATGCCTGGTCGTGCGTCGCCCGTTCGAGATGGTCGAACTGTGGGCCGTGCTCACCGCACCGTCCGAGCGGGACCGCGCCGACCAGCCGGGGCCGAGCGCCGGCGGCGGTCCCGCGCCGGCGGCCGACCGGGGCGGTCCCGCGCCCGCATCGGCCCCGGTTGCCGACCGGGCCATGCCGTCTCCCCGACCCGGCAAGCGGTCGGGTGAGCCGTCCGCCTCCCGCAAGCTGGAGGCCGAGAACCTGTACGCGTCGGCCTGGAGCTGGCGGATCCGCCGCTACCAGCGACCGAAGGCGCCCGACCGGCCAAGCGCCCCGCCTGCCACCGCCCTGCCCGGTCCGCCCGTCCCGCCACCGGAAGCCGGATCCCACACAGAGCCGGGTGCCAGGCCGCCCGCCCCACCGTGGTCGCCTGGGCAAGAACGACCTCGCGTGAGCGAGCCGTCCCCCCAACCCCCCGACCCTGGCGGGTCGTCGCTTCGGCGCCTGCTGCGCCCGTTCGGCCGTCGCCGCCCGACCGGCGACGTGGGCCTGCTGGGGCCGCCTCCCCGGCCCCCCGAGCCGGCCCAGAAGCCGCCGATCTCCCCGGCGGCTTCTTCTGACCTGGCGGCCGACCGCCCCGCCGCAGCGACCAGGCCCCTCCCGACGGAGCAACCGACCGGCCCCAAGCCGTCAGCCGTGCCAGACGCGGCAGCGCCCAGGTCCAACGCGGCGCCGTCCAGACCCAACGCGGCGGCCCCCGGGTTCGACGCGGCGGCGCCGTCCAGGTCCCGTGAGCTCCCACGGCGCGACGGTGGTCGAGCTGCCGTTCGGCCGACCGGCGGGGTGGCCCCACCGAAGCCCGCGGCACCGGCCCCACCGAAGCCCGCGGCACCGGCCCCACCGCGGGTGGACCAGTCAGGGCCCCGGCCCGCCAGCCAAGCTGCTCGGCCGAGCGCCAGACCCGCCCCGCCGGGATCGGAAGCGAGACCCAGGACGGCGGATGGGGCCGCGGCGGGGCAGCCGGCGGCGCCACGCCGGCCCCTGCCGCAACGGACACCAGGGGCGTCGGGCGCAACGGCCGGACCGCCGCGGAGCGCTCCCGCTGCGCCTCCGCAGGCACGCCAGGTGGCTCCACCGCGGCCCACCGCGCCCAGGCCGCAGCCGGGCGGCCGGCCGTCACCCAATGCTCCACCTGCCGGACCACCACCCTTCGCTCCGCCCGCTGCCCGGCCTGCCACCTCGCCGCCCTCGCCGCGACCGGCGCCCTCCGCGCCGCCTGTCACGCCGGCGCCTGCCCCTCACCCGTCTGCCGCGCCAGCACCCGCCCCTCGCCCACCTGCCGCGCCGGCGCCTGCCGCTCGCCCGCCTACCGCGCCGGCGCCTGCCGCTCGCCCACCTGTCACGCCGGCGCCTGCCGCTCGCCCGCCTGCGGCGCCGGCGAGCCGGCCCGACCCGGCGGCCGCCCCGACCGCACAGCCCCCACCAGCCCCCACGCCGTCTCCGGCCTCCCCGGCGCCCGAGCCCGAGGCCAGCCCTGCCCAGGAGCGCCGGGCCCGAGGAGCCCTGGCCCGCTTCGCCTTCGTCTTCAAGCCGGAGCGACCGCCTCCAGTCACACCGCCACCCCCGCAGCCCACCACCGAGGCGCCACAGGTGACCTCACGCCAGGACGCCCTCACGCTCGAATTCCAGCGCCTCACCGCGTCGCTCGAGCAGGTGAGCCACGTCCTCGGCAGCCAGCCGATCGAGTTCTACGAGCACAACATGCCGGAGGTCGCCGCCCAGGAGATCGCCATGCGGGTGGCCGCCAACATCGTGGTCGTGCTCCTCGACGACGGGGAGGGCGTGCTCGAGGTGTCCGGCGGCGTCGGCCTGACCGCGGCCGAGCGGCGCATGACCGTCGACTACAGCCGCGACGTGCTCCGCGAGCTGTTCCGGGCGGGCGCCGGGCTCATCGAGGACACCGATCGCGTCAGGGGAGCGCTGGGCGGCATCCCCGGCAGCCGGGCGGAGACACTGATCATGGTCCCGCTGATCTACGAGCGGCTCGGCTTCGGGGTCCTCGTCGCCGGCCGCCGTCACCGCGCCGACGGCCGCCCCACCCTGACCTTCAGCGACCGCGAGGTGGAGACCCTGGTCGCCTTCGGACGGGACGCCGCCCCGTCGCTGCGGGCCACCGTGCTGCTTCGTCACCTGAAGCATCAGCTCAAGGTCGACCGGTAGCCGGCCGACCGGATCCGAGCGGTGAGCGGCGGACGTAGATGCGCTGCTCGCCGGCGGCAAACGCAGGCCGCCAGGCACCCGACGACTCCAGGTCGCCGACCAGTCCGGGGGTCTGCTTGGCGCTGGTCACCACGTAGGTCACGCCGTCGCGCCGGAGGAGCCGCTCCGCGTCGTAGCGCCCCGCCGTGATCGCGGCGTAGTCGGCCCAGAAGCGCCTGGAGTACAGCTCGATGCGGGAGTCGGCGGCCACCTGCACCCTGGGACCGAGCCGGAACTCCAGGTACGAGCCCCACGGCTGGTAGTTGTACATGCGGCCCGGCTGCGGATGGGCGGCCAGCCACTCGGCCGCGGCGACCGGCGCCGACTGCAGGGCCGGCCGGTCCCTGAGCAAGGCGCCTCGGACGCTCGGCATGGCCACCGTCAGGGCGGCCGCCAGGGCGAGCAGCACGAGCCCGGTCAGCAGCGGGGAGCCGCGGTCGGCGGCCGCCGGGCGGCCCGGCCGCTCACGGGCCAGCGTGCACAGCGCGATCGGCAGGGCCAGCCCGAACCACAGCTCGGCGCGGGACGTCCACAAGGCCAGCACGGCCAACGGCACGATGCGGATGAGCTGGTCGGCGGCCCGGCTCGCCACCCCGCGGCGGGCCACGGCCACCCCCAGCACGGCGAGGCCGGCGAAGAAGCCGACGTCCTCGCCGCTGCGCAGGCTCGGCGAGGTCCACTCGGTCACCCCCCTCGTGATGGTCGGGTTGGTCGACACGGCGACCGCATAGCGCAGCACGCCGATGCCCCACGGGTTCACGAGCAGGGCGGCGAGGCTGGCGACGCCGACCAGCAGCATGCGCCGCACCCCGGCCAGGTCCCGCCCCCACAGCGCCGCGGCCGCTTCGAGCGCGACCAGCACCAGGCCCATCGTGAACGCGCCGTGGACGTTGGCCCACACGAGCATGAGCAGCGGGATCGCGAACGCGGCCCGTGGCCGGGATCGAGCCACCTCCAGCAGGTACAGCTCGGCCGCGAACAGCGGGACCGAGAGCATCTGCGGCCGGGGAGAGAACACGAAGGCCGAGCTTGCGTAGCCGGCGAGCAGTGCTCCGGCGATCACCCGCAGGTTCGCCGTCCGCCGCCGGCAGGCCGCCGCCACCAGCGCCCAGCCGGCCAGGGTGAGCGCGGCGTTGGCGACGGTGACGAGCGGGAACCCGCCGCGCCGCCACAGCCCGTACAGCACGAGCTGCGCGCCCCAGTTCTGATCCAGCCACCGTGCGCTGGCGGTCGGCCAGGCGAAGACGTCGTGCCGCAGCAGGCCGTGCCCGCCCAGCATGAGCGCCCCGGTCCGGACGTGGTAGGCGAGGTCGATGGCGCCCGGGCGGGCGGCGAGCTGCATCAGCGTGATGCCGCCGAGGGCGACCACGACCCACAGGCGCGGGAGCGTCAGCCAGCCCCCAGAGCGCCCAGGCGCTGGGGCGGGCGCCCGCGTCTCCTTGGCCGTGACCGAGCTCACGTCGTGTAGATGCGCTCGTCCACGAGCTGCTCGGTCACGAAGCCGCCGTTGGGATCGAAGCAGGAGAAGGCGAAGCGCTTCCGCAGCTCGAAGTCGATCAGGTCCACGCCGCCGCGGTTCTTCTCGAGCGAGAAGACGATCCAGTTCTTGAAGCTCTCGGCGACGTTGGGCTGGTAGACCACGTGGTGGCGGGCCACGCACTGGAACTTGTCGTTCATGATCAGCACCATGTCCGCCTCGTACATGAGCGCGGAGCCGCCGCGCAGGTGGTGGATGCGCATGCGCTTGGACCTGAGGCCTTCGATGTCGGCCGCCACCACGGCGACCATGGCCACGCCCTCGCGCATGGCCAGCTCCTTGAGCCCCTCGACGATACGGCGAACCTTGTCCTCCTCCCGGTCTGGCTCAGGGTGGACCGCCACCTTCTGCAGGTAGTCGACGATGACCAGCAGCGGCCCGTGCCCCGGGCAGGTGCGGGCCATCTCGCCGATCGCCTCGACGGTCGTGCGCGAGCCCGAGGCGGAAACGAGCAGGAGCTGATCGCAGTAGGTGGCGATGCGCCCGAGCACCGCCCGGATGGGCCCGAGCTCACCGAGCAGCGACACCAGGCCATCCTGCTCGCGGTGCGACTGCCGTGCCAGGAAGTTGCGCAGGTCGCCGATCCCGAGCGGGTCCGGGTCGCCGCCGAGCGCGCTCTCCATCGCGAGCAAGCGCTCCAGCAGGAACTCCTCGTCGTGCTCGTAGCACAGGTACAGCACCCGGGCCCGGTCGGTCGCCGCGATGTGCCGCGCCATCTGCAGGGCGAAGGTCGTCTTGCCGAGCCCCTGGGCGCCGCCGACCAGCAGCAGCTCCCCGGCGTGCAGGCCGCCGTAGAGGTAGCTGTCCAGCGGCGTGAAGCCGGTCGGGATGCCCCGCAGGTTGTCGAGCCGCCCCGCCCGCACCTGCTGGTCGAGCCGGTCCAGCACCTCACCCACGCTGCGGATGCGGACCTCGCCGGCGCTATGAAGGTGCTGCCCGTCCAGCCGCGCTTCCCCGGATGTCGGCACCGAGCCCCCCACTTGCCTGGTCGCTTCGCCGCCGGCTGCGGCGGGCGACACGTCGTTCGGGCTGCAAGCCTAGAAAGCCGAGGCGGCGGCGGCATCGGCAGAAGTGCCGAGGCCCGCTGCGCACGGTCCAGGATGGCTGCATCCGTGTGCGGCCGGCGCCTTCCGCCGGCACCATTGCGGCAGGCGCCGGGCGATCGTTAGACTTCCGGCCCGTACGGGGCGTGTAGCTCAGCGGGAGAGCGCTGCCTTCACACGGCAGAGGCCACAGGTTCGAAACCTGTCACGCCCACCCACCGTTTCCGCAGGTCAGCCGCTTGGCTCCTACTCCTTGTCGCCTCCTCGGAGTCCGTCACGGCCCGGCGGGGCCGCGCTGGGGCCGCGGCACCCTCGCCGGCAGGTCAATGAGGGTGTCCGCGATGCTGCTTCAGGCGGGGACTCGGTGCAGCCACCGGCCGAGGCAGACCAGCGCCCCGGCAGCGCGGTAGAGATCCCGAACCCGGTAGAACCGACCCCGCCAGCGGCGCAACGACCAGGCATTGGCCAGATGCCCGATCGACTGCTCCACCAGCGCGTGCAGCCCGGCCTGGCAGCGGTTGTAGGCTCGTTGCGCGTCGAAGAGCCGGTCCTTGGTGCGCCGGTCCCCGACCGGGGCGTGCCAGTGCTCGCGGAGCTTTGCCATGCCCCGAAACCCCCGCTCCAGGAGGCTCGCCACGCCGGTGGCGTCCAGCACCTCGTCGAGCCCGGACAGCTTGACGAGCTCGTGCTCGTGGCAGCTGCCGGGCCAGCCGCCGTCGTACCACAAAGGTCGCCATGGATGGTAGACACCGCCAGGCCCTGGGCGTGTGAGCGTAGCGTTTGGCGTCGTACCAGACCTTCTGGTTGTCCCATCCGCGGGGTCGTTGCACCCCGGGTCGCCAGCCCGTCGACCAAGACCGCCTCGCCGGTTCGGACCATCTCCCCAAGCGCTCGCGCAGGTCCTCAAGCGTGGTGATGAACGTGCCGTCGGGCTGGCAGTACCCGAGCGTGGCGAGCTCGTCGAGCAGCAGGTCCATGCTGGCGCCGACCTGAGTCTTGGAGATCCCGACCATCC
>JBIOYL010000058.1:0-7998 GCA_044870185.1 Actinomycetes bacterium
CAACCGACCGGCAGGGGCACGATCTTTCGTCAGGACTCAAGGTCCAGGAGGCACAAGTGCTCACCCGCCGGCGGCTACCTACCCATCAGGAGTCTGCCGGATGGCTGGCTCCCAGGACTCATTAGGACGCTCCCGGATGCGCGAACAGCGTACCGACTCTGTTCAGCCTGCTCAAAGCCCCACCTGGGCCGCGAGCCCTGTCGAGCGGACCCTGCGTGGCCGCTTGGCCGCTCACACCCTGCACGCCCGGCGCGACTCGCGGCAGACGACCGCCAACGGCCGCACCGCGTTCCTTGCACGATTCGAGGCCGAGGTCGACCCGGAGGGCATGCTCGACCCCGCCGAGCGGCACCGCCGCGCCGAGCAGGCACGCCGCGCCTACTTCACCCGGCTGTCCCTGGCCGCCGTGGCGGCCAGGCGCGCGAAGCGGGCCGCGCAGGGCGGTGAGGTCGCGTGAGCGCCGCCTACCCCCTCGACGGGGCGGTGTGCGACGGCGTGGCGACCGCCGACTACGACCCGTTCTTCCCCGACACTCCCAAGGCCGAGGCCGACGCGCTGGCCATGTGTTCGATCTGCCCCGCCCAGCAGGCGTGCCTGGCCTACGCCGTCCAGACCCGGCAGGTGTTTGGGATCTGGGGCGGCAAGACCCAGCGCGAGATCCGTCACCTGATCGCCCTCGCCGGCCGCGCTCCGGCCCGCGGCGGCCGCGTCCCGCCCGGCCACCGCAACGCCGACAAGACCCACTGCGCCTACGGCCACCCCTACGACCCGGCCAACACCTACTACGCCGCCAACGGGGAGCGTCGCTGCCGCGCCTGCCGCGCCCGCATCGCGCGGGCGCGTCGCCGGGCTCGCAGCACCAACGGGGGCGAGCGCTGATGTGGCGCGACCGTCCCGTGAGCCCAACCACCAACCCTACCGTTTACCCGCCGCCGGGTAGCGACGTGTGGGAGACCCTCGCGCTGCTGGCAGTGGGACTGGCGCTGGTCCCCAGCGTGCTGGCGTGGCTGGCCGCCCAGGTCGCTGTGCTGGTCTTCGGCGCCCACCACCCTATCCACCTCGGCCTGTCGGACATGCCGGGAGTGGTGGTCGCGTTCCGTAAGCATCCCGGCGACCCGCGCCTGGCCTTCCCGGTGCCCGCACGGGCGGCGCTACCCGGCCCGGTCGGTGCCTACACCGCCCTGGCGCTCACCCTGCTCCTGCCTACCGGGCTGGCCGCGCTGGTTATGCCGGCGTGGCCCGGCCACTCGCGCTCGCGGCGGGGGGCGCGGTGGGCGACCGCCTGGCAGCTCCGCGCACTGCGCCTCCGCCGACGTGATCGGGCGTGGCAGCTGGTGCTGGGCCGCCGCTCCCGCTGGGGCCGGCTGGTCGCCGCCGAGGCATGCCACTCGGTGCTCGCCTTCGGTCCACCCGGCTCGTTGAAGACCACCGCGCTGGTGATCCCGGCCCTGCTGGAGTGGCAGGGGCCGGCGGTGGCCACCTCGATCAAACCCGACGTGCTCCGCGCCACGATCTGCCGCCGCGCCGCGCTCGGCGAGGTCTGGGTCTACGACCCGCTCGGCATGAGCGGGGTGCCCGCCGCGCAGTGGACCCCACTGGCCCACTGCGGCACCTACGCCAAGGCCCGCAAGGTCGCCCGCAGCCTCGCCGACGCCGCCGACCTTTCGGGCTTGAAGCACGACGACGCCAGCTACTGGACCACGCTGGGCGCCAAGCTGCTGGCCGTGCTGCTGTACGCGGCGGCCGGCACCGGGCGGACGATGGCCGACGTCGCCCGCTGGGTCGACACCCAAGACGACACCGAGGTCGACCAGGCGCTGGAGGAGCTGGGCGACCGCACAGCACTGGACGCGTGGGCGGCGTGCAAGGCCCGGCCCGACAATACCCGCGGGAGCGTCTTCGGCACCGCCGAGACCCTGCTGGACGTGTTCGGCGACCCCACCGTGGCGGCCAGCGCCGAGGGCTGCGACCTGGACGTGGGCGCGCTGCTGGACGGGCCGAACACGCTGTACTTGTACGCGCCCGCCAACGAGCAGGGCCGGCTGCGGCCGCTGTTTGAGCTGCTGCTGGGCGTGGTGATCACCGCCGCCGAGGAGCGCGCCGCCCGTCAGCCGGACGGCCTGCTCGCCCGGCGGCTGCTGCTGGACCTGGACGAGGCGGGCAACTGCGCGGCGCTGTCACGCCTGCCGGAGCTGGCCACCACCGCCAGGGGCCAGGGCATCCAGCTGCTGACCGTCTGGCACGACGAGGCCCAGCTCGCCTACCGCTACGGCCGCCGCGCGAGCACGGTGCTCAACGCCCACCGCGCCAAGCTGGTGCTGTCCGGCCAGGCCGACCTTGGCTCGCTGGATCTGGCGTCGCGGCTGATCGGCGAGGAGGCCATCACCCAGACCTCGCACACCAGCGGCGAGGCCTGGCGTACCTCGGTCACCGCGTCGACGACCTGGCGCCGGTTGGCGCCGGCGGAGGCGCTGCGGCAGCTCAAGCCGGGCCGGGCGGTGCTGCTGTACGGGCACCTGCCCCCGGCCCGGCTGTGGCTGCGCGCCTGGTTCCGCGATCGCCGACTGCGCCAGCTCGCCACCGAGGCGGTTGGGGCGCCGGCGGGCGTGCCGCAGCACGCCCGCACCACCGCCCAGCCCGAGCCGGCCGGGGAGGTGGCGTGATGGCCACTACCCCCATCCCACCGTTCGAGGAGGCCTGCGACCAGGCCCTGCAGCTTTGCAGGGCCAGCCGCTGGCCTGGTGGGCCACCACGATCGCCCCTGCGGCCGCGTCCAGGTCTGGCTGCCCCGGGGTGCGCCGGAGCGGTTCCCGCGCTGCCGGTGCGGGGCGCTTCAGGTCGAGCGCAGCCGGCACCGGCCCACCGTGGCCGCCCCCGCTCCCCGGCCTGGTGGGTCCATCGGGCCAACGCGCTGGCCTTCGGCCTTGACGCTCGGGAGGTTCCCGATGCGTGAGCCCAGTGCCACCCCGACCACCGCGCCACCGACCACGGCAGAGCAGGGGGTAGTGTTCACCGACGCGGTGCTGCGCCGCTTCCTGTTCGGCGTGGTCATCGCCATGACCGCGGTCGTCTCTGGGGTGGCCGCCGCCGCGTTCTACACCTCTCTTGAGGCCATCCGCAGCTTCGCCGAGCGCTCGGGTGGGATCAACCCGCGCCATGCCTGGCTGGCGCCGCTGCTGGTCGACTCGTTCATCTTCGTCGCCTCCGCCGCCGACCTGTGGTGCTCGGCCACCGGCGCATCCCGCGCCGCCGAGGGATGGTGGCAGCAAGCGGTGACCTGGCTGCCCAAGGCGCTGCTGGCGCTGGCGGCGGGCGGGTCGTTCGCGCTCAACGTCGCCCACGCACCGACCCATATCGGTGCGCGGGTGGTCGCCGCGCTCGCCCCCGCGGCGCTGGTGCTCACCTTCGAGATCCTGATGATGATCGTGCGGCGGGCGGTCGCCGCGCGGGTGGCCCGGCTCCGCGCGCAGCCGGGTGGACCCGCAAGCGAGCAGCCGTCGGTCACGCTCGCGCGCTCCGACCGCCCCCCGCTCCGGCGCGCTGCCTCCACGGCGACCGGTGCGCGCCCATGGGGCGCGGCGACGGCGGACGCGCCCGGGGGGCGGGGACGGCGCAGCGCGGCGGCCGCTGCGCGCGTGGCCGCGGTGACCAGGCTGTACCTGGACGGGGTGACGGTCGCCGAGGAGATCGCCCGCCGTCTGGAGCTCCCGCCCAGCACCGCCCGCCGCCTGCTCAGCCAGGTCAAGCGCGAAGGTGCCATGCACCTGACCAGCAGCGGCGGTGAGCGCGCCGCCCAGCCCATCGGTGAGCGCACGGTCGGTCAGCGCCCAGCTGCACTGGATGGTGAGCGCACCCCTGCTGCTGCCAGGCGCGCACCGCAACTCGACCATGACCGCCAGCCGCCCGGGCAGGCGCTGGTGGCGCTCACCCGTGAGGGGGGCGCGGCGCGGTGAGCGCGGTGCCGCTTGGCCCGCTCGGCGAGGCGGCCCTGGCCTACGCCGCCCGCGGCATCCCGGTCCTGCCGCTGCACTGGCCGACCACCCAGCCGCACACCACTGCCAGGGACGGTGAACAGCCGGGAGTGCTGGTGGGCTGCTCGTGCCGCGACCCGGCCTGCGCCAAGCCCGGCAAACACCCACTCGGCCGGCTGGTCGCCCACGGCATCGACCAGGCCACCACCGACCCCGACCAGGTCACCCGCTGGTGGCAGCGCGCCCCCCACGCCAACATCGGCCTGGCCACCGGCCACCTGGTCGACGTCCTCGACGTCGACGGCCCGGCCGGGGCCCAGGCGCTGCGCGCCTTCGCCGCCGCGCACGGCTGGACCCCCCGGGGGCCGCTGGTGCGCACCGGCGGCGGTGGCTGGCACCTGTACCTGCACCCCTCCGGCAGCGGGCCGAAAGCCCCCATCCACCCCGACCTGCTCGCCCACGTGGACTGGCGCGGGCGGGGCAGCTACGCGGTCGCCCCGCCAAGCCAGCACGCCGGCGGCGCCTACCGCTGGGTCCGCGGCCTGGACACTCCCCTGCAGCCGGCCCCGCCCGCGCTGCTGGCGCTCCTCCACCCCCGCCAGCCCGCGCGCCCCACGCCTGTCCGGCCGGTCGAGCCCGGCCACCCGTACGCGATGGCGGTGCTGGACGCCGAGTGCGACCAGCTCGCCCGCACCCCGCAGGGCCGGCGCAACCGGGCGCTGTTCGACGCCGGCCTGCGCACCTGGTCGCTGGCCCTGGGCGGCGCGCTCGACCCGACCGAGGTCCAGGCCCGCCTGGCCCAGGCCGCGCGGGCGAGCGGGCTCGGCCAGCGGGAGACCGCCGACACCTTGAACAGTGTGCGCCGCATCGCCGCCCGGCCGGGCTTCCAGCCTCGCGGCGTGCCCGAGCGCCCGGCCCCCACCCCTGCGCAGCGACCCCTCGCCCCGCGCGCCCGCACCGAAGCAGAGCGCCGCCCGGGGCCCGCCGGCGACCCGGAGAGGGGGTGAGGCCACCGACGGAGCCGAGCGAGCCTGCACACCCCGCCCGGGTGGGGCGCGCCTGCCGCCTGGACCGCGCACCGGCACACCCCACCTCTGCACCCCCACGGAGGCAACCCGATGGGAGCGTTCGACACCCTACCCCGCCCGCACCCGGGCTCTCCCGCCGCGTCGGACCCGCGCCGCACCCGCGAGCCGGCCAGCGAGGCACTCGGCCTGGACCCCCACGACCGGCACGTGGAGCACGCCGCCGCCCACCTGCTCGTCGCGCATCCGCAGGTGCCCGCCTGGCCCGACGCCAACCCCTCCCAGGCCCACGACCTCGACCATCACAACTGGCCCGGTGACCACACCCACCCGACGCGCCCAACCAACCGGGAGGAGGCGTTCACCCAGCTCAACCCCGACTTTGGCGTCTTGTTCGATCGTCGCGACCCCCAGCAGCACCAGTTCGCGGCCGACCGGGAGCAGGCCCTGGCGCTCGGCACCCGGGCCGCCGAGGGACTCCGCGCCCACAACCACCCCGACCCCAGACGGCGCGAGCGCGCGGCCGCCGGGGTCGCAGTCGAGGCCACGCTGCGCGCCGCCGGCTACGACCACCGCCAGGCCGCCGAGCTCCCCGCGCTGCGCCCGCTGCCCGCGCGGCCGGCACCCGAGTCCAGGTCCGCCCGCGGCGGGCCGGAGCGCTGAGCGTGCCTGCTGCCAGCACCCCCGGGCGGCACCCCTCCCGGCGGCTGCGCCAGCCGATCGACCGGCGGCCACTGCCCGCCGCTCCCTTGGTCGCCGCGGTGCGCGGCTACGCGCGCCGCCGCCAGCAGCCCCTGAACGCGCTGCTGCGCCCCTGGCTGCTGCAGGCCCTCCAGCAGGCCGAGCGCTCCGGGGAGGTCACGGTGCTGACCGGCGAGCGGGTCTGCGACGAGGTGCTCGGCTGGCACCCCCGCATGGTCTGGGGCGACGCCTACGACCAGGCGGTCATCGACCCGACCCCGCACCGCGGCCAGGCGCCGGCGGGCACCACCACCGCCTACCGGGGCGGCTGCCGCTGCCTTGACTGCCGCGAGGCCAACGCCGCCAGCGTCCGTACCGCCCGCCGCGCGCCGGCCCGGGGAGGAGGTGAGCGCTCGGCCTGACCTGGCCCGGCCCACCGCCCTCGTCCACCAACCCCAGCCGCCGAGCCGCCATCCGCATCAGTCCATCAAGGAGTGCGCTGTGAGCAGCGACAACTTCACCGTCCAGATCGGCAACCTCACCAACGACCCGGAGCTCCGCTTCACCAACAACGGTACCGCTGTGGCCAACTTCGGCCTGGCGGTCACCAGTCGCGTCAAGGACGGGGATGCCTGGCGCGACGGGGAGACCCACTTTGTCCGCGTCAACGTCTGGCGCGATCAGGCCGAGAACGTCGCCGAGTCGCTTCACAAGGGCCACCGCGCGGTCGTGGTCGGCCAGCTCAAGGCCCGCAGCTGGGAGACCAGCGAGGGCGACAAGCGCTCGGTGACCGAGATCGACGCCGCCGAGGTCGCCTCGAGCCTCAGGTGGGCGATCGCCAGCCCGACGAAGGCCACCCGCGCCCGCACCGCCGAGCGCGGCGCCGAGCGCGGCCAGTTCAACGACCCCCCACCCTTCTGAGGACCTTGTATCTCACTGGCGCCCTCGGCTCGGGCCGGGGGCGCCGGCTTGTATGGGGGTCGGTCATCCCGGCCGTTGCTCTGCGTGCTCGGCCACCTCGACCCGCTTGGTCAGCACCACCTTGCCTCGTGCCTGGCGACCAGCAATCGCTTCCAGCGCACCCCGGGCGTCGGCGAACGGGAACGGCTGCACCGGCGGATCGGCAAGCGCTCGGGCCTGTCGCAACTCCAGCAGCTGCGCCCACAGCGCCGCCACGGTGTCCGGCCGCTGGTCGAAGAACTCCCGGGAGGCCACCCCGACCACGGCGGTGTTGCCCAGCAGGAGCCGGTTGACCTTGACGGTGGGGATCTCCCCGGCGGCAAACCCCAGGACCAGCAGCCGCCCCTCCGGCGCCAACGACCGCAGGCTGTCGGTCATCCGGTCGCCTCCGACCGGGTCGACGACCAGGTCAACCGCCCGGTCCCCCACCAGCTCGCGCACGCCATCCAGCCAGCCGCCGGCCAGCACGGCATAGTCCGCCCCGCATAGCACCGCGAACTGCTGTTTGGCCTGGTCACCGACGACCGCGATGGTCCGCAGCCCCAGCGCGTGTCCCAGTTGAATGGTGGCCGTCCCGACGCCGCCGGCTGCCCCGTGGACCAGCAGGGTTTCGCCTGGTTGGGCGCGGCCGCGTCGGACCAGGGCCAACAGGCCGGTGAGGTAGTTGAGGGGGGTGGCCGCGCCGGCCTCCAAGCTCAGGTCGTCGGGCAGCGCCAGCACCCGCTCGGGTGGGGCGCTGATGACCTCCTGCCAGCAGCCGGACGACACCAGGACGGCGACCCGTTGGCCGGCGGCCAGGCCCAGGTCGGGCCGGGCCGAGCGGACCAGGCCGGCGGCGTCCATGCCCGGGGTGAAGGGCACCGGCACCTTGAGCTGGTAGGCCCCAGTGGTCTGGAGCAGGTCGGCGAACGACACCCCGGCGGCGACCACGTCGATGACCACCCCGCCGCCGGCCACCGGCTCCTCGACCTGGGTCCAGTGCACCGCCGCTGGACCGGTGAGGGACACGATCTTGTGGGCGAACATCTGCTCCTCCCCTCGACGCTGGCCTGACCTTCGGACGCCGAGCGGCCGCACCGCCTCACGGCGGCGGACCGGAACGGTGGTGGCGAACCGTGACCGTCCGATGTCGGCGTGGCTTGGTGCCATACAGATGGCACACCGTGAGTGTGGCGTACCACCTGGTGCGGATCGTGAGTCGGTACCACGGTGACCGTCGTGTCGTCGCCGAGGCGGAAGGCCGCCCGCGGGCCGGCCTTGAGTCAGAAGAGCAGGTCCTCAAAGTCGCGCCTCAGGGCTTGACACACAGAGGAACCGTTCTGATCGCCCCAGCCCAAGCGGCAGGCGCCACACCGGTGCCC
>JBIOYL010000059.1:0-10835 GCA_044870185.1 Actinomycetes bacterium
GGAACGGGCCGGCGCCGTCGCGGGCCACCAGGATGCCGAGGTCGACCAGCCGCTGGACCTCGGCCTCCGTCACGCCGGCGAGGTCGGCAAGTCCCGATGCCGAGAGCGCATTCATGCCGCCGTCATCCTAGGAGCGGTGTGGCCTGTTGGCGAGGGTCGCTCCGTCCCAGGCCGGGGGCTGGCTTGGTGCCGCTGCCCGGGCTGCCTGGCCCCACCACCAGAGCCGTTCGGTGGCAACCTGCTCGAGGAGGCCCTGCGGCTGGCGGTCCCGGCGGTTCGGGTGCCCTGCCCGCCGGTCGATGGCGGGCCGGAGCGGTACGCCCGCTGGGGCGAACAGCTCGATATCCGCAACATCACCACCGGCGATGACCGGGGCGGGGAGCTGTCGGCCGAGCAGGTGGCCGGCTACATCGCCAAGTACGCCACCAAGGCCACCGAGAGCTTCGGCGCCGGCCGGGCGCGGGAGCAGCGACGGGTGGCCTGGGAGGAGCTACGCGCGATGGCGGCATGAGCAGGGAGTAGCAGGGCATGACGGACAAGCTGTTGACCGTGGAGGAGGCGGCCGAGCGGCTGTGCACCACGCCCCGGCATGTGCGGCGGCTAGTGTTCGAGCTCCGCATCGCCTACCGCAAGGTCGGCCGCTTCGTCCGCTTCCACCCTGACGATCTGGCCGAGTACGTGGCCGCCCACCGGATCGAGGTCGCCCGGCCGGCGGCTGGTCGGCTCCGAGCGGTTGGTGGCAGGAGGTAGCTCGTGGGCTACGTGGAGGACTTGCGGGGCAAGAAGCAGGGCCAGGGCCGGCCCCGCTGGCGAGCACGCCACCGGGACCCATCGGGTGGGAGCGGTCCAGGAGCTTTGCTCGCAAGGTGGACGCTGAGCGGTTCCTGGTCGCCGTCGAGGACGCCAAGCTGCGCGGCGCCTACGTGGACCCGGCCGCCGGCCGAGTGCCGTTCTCGGAGTGGGCCGAGCGCTGGGCTCGGACGACGGTGACGCTGTGGCCGAGCACCTGCAAGGACTACGCGACGCTGCTCAAGAACCAGGTGCTCCCGGCCTTCGGGGACATGACGTTGGTCGCGATCGACGCGCTGGCCGTGCGGGAGTGGGTGGCCGAGCTGGTCGCTGACGGCCTGTCGGCCAAGCGTGCCCGCAAGGCTCACCAGGTTCTGTCGCAGATCCTGGCGAGTGCGGTGGATGGCGGGCGGCTGCCCCGCAACGTGGCCGAGGGGATCAAGCTGCCCAAGGTCCAGCGCAAGGAGATGCACTTCCTGACCGCCGCGCAGGTCGAGGCGCTGGCCGAGGCGATCGCCACCCCGTACGGCACGCTGATCCGGGTCGCCGCCTACACCGGCCTGCGACCCTGCGAGTTCGTGGCGCTCAAGGTCGGCCGACTCGATCTGCTGCGGGGGACGGTCCGGGTGGCCGAGGCCGCCCCCGAGGTCGCCGGGCATCTGGAGTGGGGCGGGGTCAAGACCCACGAGGCGCGGACGGTCCGGCTGCCGCGATCGGTCGCTGAGGAGCTGGGCGCCTACCTCGCCGGTCGCCCGACTGCGGCACACCGCCGCCTCGCTGATGATCCGCCAGGGCGCCAGCGTCAAGGCCGTCCAGCGCCAGCTCGGCCATGCCACGGCCAGCATCACCCTGGATACCTACGGGCACCTGTTCCCCGACGAGCTGGACGCCCTCGCCGGCCACCTGGAGGACGCCCGCGTCGACGCCCTGGCGACCCTCGCACGGACCCAGCGCGGACCAACGGTCGTGCCCCTATGGGAAGGTGCAGGTCGGTGACCGGATTCGGGGGTGCCGGAGGAGGGGCTCGAACCCTCACGCCCTTGCGGGCCCGACGCTTTTAAGGCGCGGCTGTCTGCCGATTCCAGCACTCCGGCTCGGCTCGCCCGGCCAGCCTCGGCCAGGCCTCGGCCAGCAAGGCTACGCCACGCATGGGCCGCGCTCAGCGTGGCCGCTCGTCGAGCTGGCCGCGGTCACAGGCGGCCGCCGGTCGTCTGGCGTGCCTGCTGGTAGCGGCGCACGAACCAGGCGGCGACGGCGACCACCAGCGCGGCGGCGACGAGGTAGCTGATGGGCCTGAGGTAGCGCTCCACGGTCGCCCACTGGCTGCCGACCGCGTAGCCGACCGCCGCCAGCGCGAACGTCCACGGCAGGCAGCCGGCGAACGTGTACAGCGTGAAGCGGCCCAGCGGCATCTCGGCGATGCCGGCCGGCAGGCTGATGAACGTGCGCACCACCGGCAGCAGCCGCGATGCGAACACGGCGGCCTGGCCGTGGCGGTCGAACCACACCTCGGCGCGGTCGAGCTCGTGCTCGCGCAGGAACACGTAGCGGCCGAAGCGCTCGACCAGCGGCCGGCCCCCCCGGTAGCCGACGCCCCAGGCGATCCAGGAGCCGACCAGGTTGCCGAGCGCCCCCACGAGCCCCACCAGCAGGAAGTTGAGCGGCGCCCGGTCGCCGGCCGTGCTGGCCACGAAGGTCGCGTTTGCCAGCGCGCCGCCGAACAGCATGGTGACCTCGCTCGGTATCGGGACGCAGGCGGACTCGAGCACCATCAGCACGAAGATGGCCAGGTAGCCGTAATCGAGGATGGTGTTGGTGATGAGGTGTTCCACGGACGCGGACGCTCCTGGTGTGGCGGCGAGGACGGACGAGGGACGCGGACGCTCCTGGTGTGGCGGTGGGACGGGCGAGCCGCGGGCATCCTACCCGTCAACGGCTCCAATGGCTCTCGCCGAGCAGGTAGGCGGTGGCGAGGCTCTCCGGGTCCTGGTCGGCTGGCCGGCCGTCGCCGGCGCGCTCGACCGCCACCGAGATGGTCCTGGCCGCGTACAGGGGCAGCGTGGTGGTGCGGCCGTCCGCGGCCAGGCAGGTCTCCGACGCGGTGTGCTCGGTGACCGTGTAGCTGGCGCCGGGCTCGACGCCGGCCCGCCGGAAGGTCCGCAGCAGGTCGTGGTCTTCGTTCTCGAAGCGCAGGACGCGCACGACGCTGCCCCCGGCGACGCCGGTCAGCGGGACGCCCGGCTCGCGCGGGTAGTCGCCGATCGGGTGGCCGTGCGGGCAGGTCCTCGCCTCGCCGATCATCTCGAGCATGCGCGCCTCCAGCCTCGGGGTGACGCCCATCTCGAACGTCTCCGCCTCCTCGTGGACCTCGTCCCATGGCACGCCCATCACCTTGACCAGGAACGCCTCGACCAGCCGGTGCCGGCTGACGACGTGGCGGGCGATGCGCTCGCCCTCCTCGGTGAGCGAGATCCGCTTGCCGGGGCCACGCGTGACCAGCCGCTCGGCCTCGAGCCGGCGCACCATCTCGGTGACGCTGGGCGGCGACACCTGCATGGCGCGGGCCAGGTTGGTGGGCGTGCGGTCGATCCCGGCCTCGTGCAGCCAGTACAGCGACTCCAGGTACTCCTGGACGGCCGGGCTGGGGGTCGTGGTCATGGCGCCATCCTCCGTGCGAGACGTCACTTCGCGACGACCACGACCCGGCCGGTCATGCCGCCGTGCAGGCTGCAGAAGTAGTCGTAGGTGCCGGGCGTCTGGAAGCGGTGGGCGAACGACCCGCTGGCACGGGTCGGCGAGCTGAAGCCTGAGGCCTTGACGTTGTGGGGGACGTTGCCATCGGCGAAGTGCCAGGTCACCGTGGTGCCGGCGGGCACCTGGATGCTGGGCGGGTCGAACTTGAGGTGCTTGGCGACGACGTCGGTCACGCCGATGACCGGCCGCGCCGCCGTGGCCGGCTGCGCCGGCTTGGAGGTCTGGCAGGCGCCGAGCGCCATCGTGCACACAAGCGCGAGTAGCAGTGCCGGAAGGTGGAGTCGTCGTGGCATGCATGCTCCTTCGGTCTGCTCCAGTCTGCCAGCAAGATCCCCAGACCGGCCGTCCGACCGAGGCGAGGTTGGACGAGGGGCGCTGACGGACGGGGGACACCCGCCGGTGCCCTGCTTCGACCGCTCCCTGAGCGCTGCGGCCCGGTAAGCTTGCAGCGCCTCGAGGGATCGCCCGCGGCGCTCGCATCGAAAGGGGCAGGGGTGGCCGACTTTGGGACGCCCGCGTTGGCGGCGGCGGCGGCGACGGCGCGTGGGGCGCTGCGGCTTGCCGAAGGCGACGTCGCCGGCGCCATCGACAGCCTGCGCCGCGCCTGCGCGACCTGGCGGGAGCTCGGGCTGCCCTACGAGACGGCCCGCGCCCGCATGCTGTACGGGGTCGCCGTCCGCAGGGCCGGGCACGCCGAGGACGCCCGGCTCGAGCTGCGCGCGGCCCTGGCGGCGTTCGAACGCCTGGGAGCCGTCGCCGACGCCGACCAGGCCGCCAAGCTCCTGGCCGAGCGGGCAGCCTTGCCGCGCGGGCTCACCGAGCGCGAAGCCCAGATCCTGCGCCTGGTCGCCGCCGGCAGGATCAACCGCGAGGTCGCCGCCGAGCTGGTGATCAGCGAGCACACCGTCGCCCGGCATCTCCAGAACATCTTCGCCAAGCTGGAGGTCCCGTCACGGGCGGCCGCGGCGGCCTTCGCGGTCGAGCACGGACTGGCCTGAGCGCCCCGGACCGCGTCGCCCCCATGGTCAGTTCTGACCACGACGTCGGCCAGCGGGTTGGCTGGTTCCGGCGATGTCCGTCGCCCTGCCCGTCCGCTAGGGTCGTGCAGGAAGCAGACGAGGGGAGGAAAGGAAGGATGGACGGCAACCGCGGCGCGGAGCGCGCCGAGACGGTGATCATCGGCGGCGGCCAGGCAGGCCTCGCAGTGGGCTACCACTTGGCCAGGCGGGATCGGCCGTTCGTGATCCTGGAGGCGAACCGGCGGGTCGGCGACTCCTGGCGCAAGCGCTGGGACTCCCTGCGCCTGTTCACCCCCGCCCGCCACGACGGGCTGCCGGGCTGGCCCTTCCCCGCGCTCCCCTGGTCGTTCCCCACCAGAGACGAGATGGCCGACTACCTCGAGGCCTACGCGGCCCGCTTCGAGCTGCCCGTTCGGACCGGCGTGCGCGTGGAGCGGCTCTCCAGGGACGACGACGGGACCTACGTCGTCGCGGCGGGCGAGCGGCGGTTCGAGGCCGACCACGTGGTGCTGGCAGCGGGCGCCTACCAGAGCCCCAGCGTCCCCGCCTTCGCCGCCAAGCTCGATCCGGGCATCGTGCAGCTGCATTCTAGCCAGTACCGGGGTCCGTCCCAGCTGCGCGCGGGCGGCGTCCTGGTGGTCGGCGCCGGCAACTCGGGCGCCGAGATCGCCCTTGAAGCCGCGCTCGGGCACCCGACGTGGCTGTCGGGAAGGGGAACCGGCCACATCCCGTTCCGCATCGACGGCCTCGCCTCACGGCTGCTGCTCGAGCCCCTGGTGCTCCGGTTCGTCTTCCACCGCGTGCTGACCGTGCGCACGCCCATCGGCCGCAGAGCCCGGCCGAAGATCGTCTCCCGGGGTGGACCGCTCATCCGCATCAAGCCGGAGGACCTCGCCGCCGCCGGGATCGAACGCGTCGCGCGGGTCGCGGGCGTCCGCGACGGGCTGCCGGCGCTCGAGGACGGCCGCGTCCTGGAGGTGGCGAACGTCGTCTGGTGCACGGGGTTCCGGCACGACTTCTCGTGGATCGACCTGCCCGGCATCGGCCAGGACGGGCCCGTGCAGCAGCGCGGCGTCGTCGCCGGCGAGCCGGGCCTGTACGTCGTCGGCCTGCACTTCCTGTACTCGCTGTCCTCGGCGATGATCCACGGGGTCGGCAGGGACGCCGACCACATCGCCAAGCAGATCGCCGCGCGGGCACGGGCCGGGCGGTCCAGGCCGAGCGTTCCGGCCGCCGCGGGAGCCCGGGGCCGATCCCACCTCACCGTCGACGGGGTGGCGGGCGACGGAGGCCGTTGCCTCGGCGCGGGTGGCCAGCCGCCCTGGCCGCGGCCGTCCGCGTCGGGGCCGGCCGGCCACGAGCCGCTCAACGCTCGCGCGCCCAGCTCGCCAGGTGCGCTCAACGCTCGCGCGCCCAGCTCGCCAGGTGCTCGATGAGCTTGCTCAGCCCCGTCTGACCGCCGGCCGCCGCGACCACCAGCTCGACCGCCTCGTCGACCGAGGACGGGTCAAGGTCGAGACCGTTCAGGTCGTAGAACACCACTGCCGCCGCCCAGGCAAGCCGCTTGTTGCCGTCCACCAGCGCGTGGTTGCGGACGACCGCTTCCAATAGGGCCGCAGCCTTCTCGTGGATGGTCGGGTACGCGTCCTTGCCGAAGGCGCTGGCCTGTGGCCGGTGCGCCGCCGCGGCGAGGAGACCGATGTCCCTGACCGCCGGGGCGCCGAGCACTTCTTCCGCGATGCTCAGCAGGTCCTCGACGGTCAGATGCTCCACCACGATGTCCGTCAGGCGTCCTTGAGCCGGTCGAGGATGTCGCGGTGCTTCGTCGCCGCGCGACGGGCGGCGAGCCATACCCGCTCGGTGTGGTCGTGGCGGGCGATGTGCTCCTGGATGGCCAGCCGCACGACCTCGTGCATGGACCGCCCCTCGCGCTCGGCCTGCCGGCGCAGCAGGGCGGTCTCCTCGTCGGTGAGCCTGAGGGTCATCGCCATGCCGGCATGATACCAGCGTGCTACCATTGGGGCCGTCGCGTACCGAAACGACCGCGTCCCGCCGCGCGGTGGCGGGACCGGCGAGCGGTCGTGGGGCCGGTCAGCTCCGGTCGGTCGCGTCGAGGGCGGCCGCCCAGCCGGCGTGCGGCTGGGCGACGGCCAGGCGGAGGATCCAGCCGCTGGCCGGCATCCCGTCGTCCCAGCAGAACCAGTCCAGCCCGGCGAGCGCGCGCCCGAGCTCGTCCGGGTCGGGCGGCCACGCCAGCCCGACCAGGGCGGCCGCCGCCCACCAGGCGTCGAAGCGGCCAAGCGCCGCGCCGCGGCGCACGCCGTAGGCGCCGCCGCTGGCCGCGGCCCAGGCCATGCGGGCAAGCGCCCCGGCCGGGTCGAGGCGTCCCAGGCGGTGCTCGGGCACGCCGAGGCAGGCCACCGCGTCACTCGCCGACCCGGCCGCCACCACCGCCGAGGCCCTGCCGTTGGACGAGCTCGTCCACACCTCGACCAGGTCGAGCAGCGCGCGTACGATCGGGCCCTGGTCGAGCGCAGGGGCCGGCGCGCCCCTCGCCGGGACCATGGTGACGGGCTCTGCGTCGGGGTCGGGGACCTGGACCTTGTCGGCCTGGTAGGTGGCGAGCGCGTAGGCCGGCTCCCACGGCGCCAGCACCAGCGGCAGCTCGAGGATCTCGGCGTGGGCGTCGTCGCGTCCGCGCAGGTCCTCGCCACGTAGGACGCGCTCCTGCGCCACCACGCCGGCGACCGCGGGCATCGCCAGGTGGGGTGCCAGCTCGTCGAAGCGGTGCGTCGCGGCGGCCACCTCGGTCAGCGGCCCGAGCGCGAACCGGCCGGCGCCCGGTCGCAGCACGGGGCCCGCGTAGCGCCCGGGTGCCTCGAGCGCCAGCCGGTACTCCAGGTAGGTCACGACCGGCCACAGCGGCTTGCCGCGCTCGACCGCCTCGGCGAGGCGGGCGCGCAGCTCGACGAGCCCGTCCCAGTCCCGGCTCGCGCACAGGCCGTGCACGGCACGCAACAGCTCGGCCGGGTCGGCGGCTTCGACCAGGCCGGCCAGGCGAGCGTCGGGCACGAGACCTCCTTCCCGCACCGGCAATCCTCTCCCCACGCCGGCGGCCTCCCTTTGGGACCAGCGGCCTCTCTTTGGGACCGGCGGCCTCCCACCGGCACCGGTGGCACCTTCCGGCGCCGGCGGGCTCGGGCAGTCATCTTGCCACCACCGTCGGGCTACCATTCGGCCGTGGCGACGATCTTCACCGACCGGCTGGTGGCCGCCAACCGGGCCACCTGGGCGGCGATGGCCGCCCATCCGTTCGTGCGCGCGCTCGCCGACGGCAGCCTGCCCGGTGACGCCCTGCGCGCCTGGGTGCAGCAGGACCGCATCTTCGTGCTCGAGGAGCGCCGCACGGTGGCCGCCCTGCGCGCCCATGGCCCGCCCGCCCGCCTGGACCGGCTGCTGGCCGGTCTGGCCGAGGGGCTCGTCGCCGAGGCGGAGGCGTTCGCCAAGGCGGCCGAGGCGCACGGCTTCGCCGCCGCCGCCGACCCCTGGCCGGTCTGTCTCGGCTACACCTCCTACCTGCTGTGCGCGGCCCGCGACGGCATGCTGGACGGCCTGGTCGCGCTGTACGCGGCCGAGCGCGCCTACCTCGACACCTGGTCGGCCGTGCGCGCCGCGAGCCCGGCCGGCTCCCCCTACCGGGGCTGGATCGACAACTGGACCGGCGAGGCGTTCCGCGCCTTCGTCGCCGAGCTCGGCCACGGGCTGGACGAGCTGGCCGGCACGCCCTCGCCCGCGCTGGCCGGGCGGCTGGGCACGGTGTTTGCCAACGCCGCCCGCTTCGAGCTGGCCTTCTGGGAGATGTGCTGGCGGGGGTGGCGATGGCCGGGCTGAGCCGGCGGGGGTGGCGATGGCCGGGCTGAGCGAGCGGCTGGCCGCCCGCGGGCGCGACAACCTGGCCCGCCAGCTCGCCCACCCGACCGTGCGGGGCATCGCGGCCGGCACGCTGGCCGAGGACCGCTTCCGCGCCTGGCTCGTGCAGGACTACCTGTTCCTGCTGGACTACGTGCGCCTGTTCGCCCTGGCCGCCGCCCGCGCCCCGGACGCCGACGCGCTCGGCCGCCTGGTCGACCTCGCCCACGCGACCTTCCACGAGGAGCTGTCGCTGCACCGCGCCTACGCCACCCAGTTCGGCCTGGCCGAGTCCGACCTCGAGAGGGCGGCCAAGTCACGGGCCTGCGCCGCCTACACCGACTTCTTGCTGCGCACGGCGGCCACCGCCGACTTCGCCGAGATCATCGCCGCCCTGCTGCCCTGCATGTGGGGCTACTCGGAGCTCGGCCGGGCCCTGGCCGCCCAGGGGCCGCCCGCCGAGCCGCGCTACCGGCGCTGGGTCGAGACCTACGCCGACCCGGGCTTCGCCGAGCTGGCCGCCTGGTGCGCCGGCCTGCTCGACCGGGTCGCCGGCGGCCTGCCGGCCGACCGCCTGGCCGCCTGCGAGCGGGCGTTCGCGACCAGCCTCGACCACGAGCTCGCCTTCTGGGACGTGTGAGCGGGCCGGTGGGTTGGCCGGAGTCGGCGGGCGCCCACGGCCACCACGACCCGTGCTCAGGTGCGCACCCGGATGGCGCGGAACATGGCCGTGTCCGACGGCTCGGTCGGCGGCTCGACCAGGTGGAACCAGTAGAACCCGTACGGGCCGATGGCCAGGCGGTAGGGCTGGTCGTCGATGATCGGGAACGGGGTCCGGCCGAACATCTCCTCGGGCACCAGGCCGTACCAGCGGGACAGGTCGAGCTCGATCGGCTGGGCGAAACGCGACAGGTTGGCCAGCACCAGGACCACGTCGGCGCCGAGCTGGCGCACGAACGCGAGCACCCGGCGGTTGTCCGGGTAGAGCGGCTCGTAGTCGCCCAGGCCGAACACGGGGAACTGCTTGCGGACCTGCAGCATCCGCCGGACCCACTGCAGCAGCGAGGTCGACACCCGCTCCTGAGCCTCGACGTTGACCGCCTGGTAGCCGTACACCGGGTCCATGAGGAACGGCAGGTACAGGGCGGCCGGGTCGGTGCGGGAGAAGCCGGCGTTGCGGTCGCCGGTCCACTGCATGGGGGTGCGCACCCCGTCGCGGTCGCCCAGGTAGATGTTGTCGCCCATGCCGATCTCGTCGCCGTAGTACAGCACCGGGCTGCCCGGCAGGCTGAACAGCAGGCTGTAGAGCAGCTCGATCTGGCGCCGGCCGTTGTCGAGCAGGGGGGCCAGCCGCCGGGCGATGCCGATGTTGCGCCGCATGCGGGGGTCCTTGGCGTACTCGGCGTACATGTAGTCGCGTTCCTCGTCGGTGACCATCTCCAGGGTCAGCTCGTCGTGGTTGCGCAGGAACAGCCCCCACTGGGCCGTGTCGGGGATCTTGGGGGTGCGGTTCATGATCTCGACGATCGGCGTGCGGTCCTCGCGGCGCAACGCCATGAACATGCGCGGCATGACCGGGAAGTTGAACGCCATGTGGCACTCGTCGCCGTCGCCGAAGTAGGGCACGGCGTCGGGCGGCCACTGGTTGGCCTCGGCGAGCAGCACCCGGTTGGGGTACTTGGCGTCGATCTCGCGGCGCACCCGCTTCAGGAACTCGTGGGTCTCGGGGAGGTTCTCGCAGTTGGTGCCCTCCCGCTCGAACAGGTAGGGCACGGCGTCCAGCCGGAAGCCGTCCAGGCCGAGGTCGAGCCAGAAGCGGAGCACCTCGAGCATCGCCTCCTGGACCTCCAGGTTGTCGAAGTTGAGGTCGGGCTGGTGGGAGAAGAAGCGGTGCCAGTAGAATGCCTGCGCCTCGTGGTCCCAGGTCCAGTTCGAGCTCTCGGCGTCGACGAAGATGATGCGGGCGTCGAGGTAGCGCTGGTCGGTGTCGCTCCACACGTACCAGTCCCGCTTGGCCGAGCCCGGCCGGCGTGACTCCTGGAACCACGGGTGCTGGTCGGAGGTGTGGTTCATGACCAGGTCGGCGATCACCCGGATGCCGCGGACGTGGGCCGCCTCCAGGAAGTCGTAGAAGTCGCCCAGCGTGCCGTAGTCGGGCAGGATCGAGAAGTAGTCGGCCACGTCGTAGCCGCCGTCGCGCAGCGGCGAGCGGTAGAACGGCAGCAGCCAGATGCAGTCGATCCCGAGCCACTGCAGGTAGTCGAGCTTGTCGGTCAGGCCGCGGAAGTCGCCCATGCCGTCGCCGTTCGAGTCGCTGAACGCGCGCACGTGCAACTCGTAGATGACGGCATCGCGGTACCAGAG
>JBIOYL010000060.1:0-7340 GCA_044870185.1 Actinomycetes bacterium
GGGACTGGCGGCCATCACCAGAGGTTTCGGATGTATGGGTGATCGCCTCGTCGCCGATCAGCTTGCTGGCCAGCTCCAGCGAGGCCGGATCGGCCTGACCCGACAGGAACAGCTTGGCGCGGTGGCCGTTGAGCACGGTCGTCGCGCGCTTGCCGTAGCGGTAGGCGAGCTGCGCCTCGTCGTGCCAGATCGTGAGCAGCTGGATACCCTGCCCGCGGCCGGTGGTGGCCAGCTGGGGGAGCTTGGCGATCGCCGCGCAGTTGCCCGCCTCATCTAGGCACACAAACAGCCGCGGGGACAGCATCCCGTCGGGCCGGGCGGCGGCCAGCTCCTCCGCCCGGGCGATGACCACCGAGACCAGCAGCTCGAACAGCGGCCGGAGCCGCTCCTGCTCGCTGGCGGGGGCGTATAGGTACAAGGTGTTGTTCGGCCCGGTGAGCAGGGCGTCCACGTCCAGGTCGCAGCCCTCGGCGCTGGCGGCCACGGTGGGGTCGCCGAACACGTCCAGCAGCGTCTCGGCGGTGCCGTACACACTGCCCAACGTGTTGTCGGGGCGGGCCTTGCAGGCCGCCCAGGCGTCAAGTGCCCGTTCGTCGCCGAGTTCGACCAGGCAGGCGTAGACCTCGTCGAAGTCCTGCACGTCCACCCAGCGGGCGACGTCGGCCATGGTCCGCCCGGTGCCGGCCGCGGCGTAGAGCAGCACGGCCAGGAGCTTGGCGCCAAGCAGCTGCCAGTAGGTGGCGTCGTCGGGTTTGTGGCCGTGGACATCGGCGGCGTCGGCCAGCATCCGCCCGATCCGCCTGGCCTTGGCGTAGCTGCCGCAGTAGGCCAGCGGGGTCCACTGCGCCCCCGGGACACCGGACAGGCCAAGCGGGTCGTAGACCCACACCTCCCCCAGCCGGGCCCGGTGGGCCAGCGTCGCCCGCAGCACGTCGGGCTTGATGGAGGTGGTGACCACCGGCCCGGACCACTCGAGGATGGCGGGGATGACCAGGGCGTGGGTCTTGTAGCTGCCGGGGGGGCCGAAGGCCAGCACCGAATGGCACTGCTCCACCGCCAGGTACAGGCGACCCAGCAGGCGGTCGCGGATCCGGTCGCGGCGGCCCAGGATGATCCGCCCCCGCCGCGGCCCGACCACCAGCAGCCGGCGCAGCTGCCACAGACTCGCCCAGCAGGCGCCCTGCTTGGCCTTCCGCTGCCGGCGGGCCCGGGGGGGCAGCAGCCGCAGCCCGACGCCGACCAGAGCGACCGGCAGCCAAACGGTGAGGACCGCGGCGGCGTACATGCCGACCGGGCCAGGCAGCAGCCGCCGCGCCGCCGATGGCCACGCCAGCTTGGGGTCGTCGAGGGTGTGGGGCAGCTGCAGCAGCACGCCCAGCATGTCGACCAAGCTGACGGGGAGGTGCTGGTGGGCACCGAACAGAATCGCGGCGACCTGGCCAGCCAGCCACAGCAGGCCACAGGCGACAAACAGCACCACCGCGATGGTCATCAGCAAGGTGTCGAGCACCTGGGTGTGCTCGGCAGAGGGCGAGCGCTCAGGCCGCATCGGCGCTCCTTTCCAGCCGCGCGCGCTCCTCACGGAGCAGGACGCGGTACTCGGCACGGTAAGTGGCGATGAGGCGCCGCACGGCGGCGGTGCGGATGCGGCCGTTGCGGCGCTCGCGGTCCGGGTCGACCGTGGCCGCCCGGCGGCGCTCGAGCCGCTTGCGGCGCCGGTCGCGGTCGCGGAGCTGGTCGGCCAGGGCCGGGTCTTGGCGGCGCCGGTGGTAGGACCGGCGGGATGCGGCCCGCTGGCAGGCCTTGCAGTAGGTGGAGAGCCGACCGCGGCTGAGGTAGAACTGGCTGGCCGGCTTGGTGATCTCGCACGCCGGGCAGCGCTTGGCTGGTCGCGTCGGCGTGGCAGGGGTAGGGTGCTGGTGCATCACGGGGCAGGCTCCTCGCTGGTGTGACGGGCGCCGGCGCGGCCTTCACCCGCGCCGGCGCCCACCTCTTTGGGGGCAGACGAGGACACCCGGGGAGGGCCCCGGATCACGCAGAGTTTGTCAGTGCAGTTGTGAGTGGGACGTGCAGGGTCCCGTTGGAACGCGGTGGCACGACGCGGTGGCTGGTGGCCGGGCAGAGGTCCGGCCCGCACAGCCGCAGGGTCATCGCGCAGTGGGGCACGCGGCGCGAGGCATGCCAGCGGCCACACATCATGCCACCAGGTCCAGCCGCGAGCCGTCGCGCCGGCGCGGACGCGCTCGTTGCCGGGCCAGTCGTGGCCCACCACGATGGAGGCGCACACCCGCGCCGACCCGCGCCGGCACGAGGTACCCACGACCGCGACCGCCGGGGGCGCGCTGGTGCTTGCGGCCGTGGCGGCGGCCGCGGAAGACCGGCCCGGGCGCGCGACCGGCACGCCGGCGGCTATAGCCACAGGGAGCGGTGCGGCCGTGCCGGCCCGGGCGAGCGGTCGGCGCCGGCGCGCGGTGGGGGAGTCAGGCGGCACCGCCGCCACTCCAGGTCGGCGTGCCGGTGGCGCTCAGCTCGGCGACGAGCGCGCGGATCTGGGGCTCGGGGTAGCGGCGGTGGCCGCCGATGGTCCGAAGGAAGGGAAGCTTGCCCTCCTTGGCCCAGCGGCTGATGGTCTTGGGGGAGACGCTGAGGAGCTGGGCGACCTCAGCGGTGCACAGGTACGAGGTGTCGGTGACGGTGCGCGTGGGCTGCATCCGGTCTGCCTCCCTGGCCTTGGCCCGGCGCCCGGCGTAGCGGGCGGGGTACGGGCCGCGTGGACGAACGGCCAAGGGAGCGGCCGGCGGGCCGCGGATGTCAGCGGATCCGTAAACGGGACGCGGTGGGACTGCCCTATCCGGGATGGCACCAGCCAGCACGCATGACGGGCCGGGATGCCTACTCACGTGGGATGTTGTGGGATTCGGCAGGACCTACAGGACGAGCGAATGGCCGCTCATAACCCAGAGGTCGAGGGTTCAAATCCCTCCCCCGCCACCAAGCTTGACCAGCACGTTCGGCGCTTCACCTCCTTCGCAAAGGGACAGCCGGACGGGTTGTTGTCAGTCATTTGTCAGTGGAGGGCCCGGACTTCGGTCCGGGCCTTTCTGTTGGGCTGGAACCGTCGAGGATCAGGCTGGCCACGGCGTTTGCCGCCTGGGCATCCATGCCGGGAATGACGTGGCTGTAGACGTCCAGGGTGATGGCGATGGTGGCGTGGCCGAGCCGCTCGCTGACCACCTTGGCCGGCACGCCCGCGGCCAGCGCCGCGGTGGCGTAGCTGTGGCGGACATCATGGAGCCGGATCGGCGGCAGGCCGGCGGCCCGGGCCAGCCGCCGGAACCAGTCAGTGATGAGGTCGGGGTGGATGGGGGCGCCGTCCGGCCGGGTGAACACCAAGCCCGAGTCCATCCAAGCTGGTCCGACGTCGGCGCGTTCTTGCTCCTGCCGAACCTTGTGCCGCTGCAGGGCGGCCAGCGTGGCCGGGTCCAGCGCCAGCGACCGCTTGCCCATCCGCGTCTTGGGCTCGGACTCGTGCACCACGTAGTTGACCACCACCCGGGGCCGCCGGGGGGAGAGACGAGCGCCGTCCAGGTCGACGTCTACCCAGCGCAGCCCGGCCAGCTCGGCCCGCCGCATCCCGGTGGTGGCGACCAGCAGCCACAGGGCGTACAGGCGATCGTGGCGCGCGTGTGCCAGGAAGGCCCGCAGCTGTTCTGGGGTCCAGACCTGCAGCTCGGGGGCGGCGCCCCGCGGCGGGGTGACGGCATCGGCCACGTTGCGGACCAGGTAGCCCAGGCGGACAGCGTCCTTGAGGGCCCGGTGCAGCATCGCGTGGATGTTGCGCACGGTCTTGGGGGCCAGGCCCTGGCCGTCCCGCCGGGCGTCGGTGAGGAGGGCCCGGTAGAAGCCGCTGAGGTTGGAGGGGGTAAGCCGCTGCAGCTCGATGTCCCCGAGCCGGGGCACGACATGGGTCCTGGTGTAGATGGTGTAGTTGGCGAACGAGGAGGGCCGCAGCCGCGGCGGCTGGTTCTCCGGGAGCCACTCCTCCAGCAGGTAGCTGCGGACCGTGCGCTTGGACGGCTCCACGAACGTTCCGGACCGCAGGGCCGCTTGGGCCTCCAGGAGGGCGTCGCGGGCTTGCTTTCTGGTCCGAAAGCCACCCTTGGAGACCTGGCGGGGCCGGCCGGTGCTCGGGTCCGGTACGTCCTCGATGTACCAGGTCCAGGTGCTGCCGCGCTTGCGAGTCCAGCCGCTCGGCATTATCGGTCCTCCGGAACCAAGCCGAGCAGCTCGAGCAGCCGTGCGGTAGGCACATAGAGCCGGCATCCAAAGCGGACCGATGGCAGGTTTCCCGCAGCGACTGCCCGGTAGGCGGCGCTCCGGCTGATCCCCATGAGCACACTCGCCTGCTCGACCTTGAGCAGGGCAGGAACCGAGCGTGTTGGAGCAGTCCGACAGCTGTCATCGCGTCCTCGCTCGTCACCGTGGAGCTGCGTCCGGCGGGCCTGGCTGCTGCTGGGTCGGCACCAGTATAAGTCAATGGTTGTCGCATTACAGCTAACTCCTTAAGGAGAGCGAGAGTCGATCAACGGTCGGGCGATCAGGCATGCTTGTCGCATCAGCGCGAATCACCGAGCCGGAGGCCGTGACGTGGCAACTCCCGAGCAGCGCCGGAGGTTCGGGAAGGCACTCCAGCGCGCCCGAGGGGAGTGCGGCGTGTCGCAGCGGGATCTGGCCACCGCGCTCGGCGTCTCTCAGGCATCGGTGTCGCAGTGGCTGCTGGGGCAGACCGCGCCCCGTCCCGAGCGTGTCGCCGCCATCGAGCGGGTGCTCCGGGTGAGGCCCGACTCCCTCGCGCAGCTCCTTGGCTACGTCTCTGACGACAGTCGGCAGCCGCCAGCGATGGTGAGCGTGACTGAAGCGGCTGAGGCCGACCCACGCCTGGGGGAGCGGGAGCGCCGTGTCCTCGCTGCCGTCTACCGGGAGCTGGTCCGTCAGCGGGAGCTCGACGTGCCCGCCGATGGCCGCGCCTCCGGCCCGTGACTCCTGCTGGCGCATCTGCTTGACCTCTTGTAGCACCTGACGGGCGGTTGCACTTCCTGTCCTGTGTCCAGGGAAGCGTCTACGCTTTGTCGCAGGAAGAGGACATGCCGGACACGAACGTGTCCTTTCGTATCCCCTGGGGGTGGCATGGCGGGTCGAGAGTTCCCGGCCTACGCCATCGCGCTTCGACGAGCCCGCGCAGAGCGTCGATGGTCCCGGCCTCGGCTTGCGTACGAGCTGGAGCGGGTGATCAGGCATGAGGGCAAGGAGCCACCAGAGCGCGACAGCCTGATCCGAATGCTTCGAGCATGGGAGAACGGCGAGCACAGACCCGACGACTTGAACCGTCAGCGTCTCGCCGAAGTGCTGGGCCCGATCCTCGATGAGGACGTCAAGATTATCCAGCCGGACCTGACTGCGGCCTCCGCGCCGCCTTCCTCCCGGGAGCTCAAGACCTCAGAGTTCGTAGCTTGGATCGCTGAGCATTCGGCGCTCACTTTCCAAGAAGCGTATGAGGCGGTCGTGGCGCGAGCCGCTTGGATCGAGGCCCAAGCGCCGTCTGTTCGTCACGCGGACGCGTACAGGCGCAGCCGTGTCGCCCGACAGCAGGTCGCGGAGGCCGTCGTCGCCTACTACGGCGATGACGTCGATGGCAGGTCCAGGTTCTACCGAGCCCACGTCGGTGGCGCGTCGCTCACGCTGAGCATCCTGGTCCAGCCTGGCGGGCTGGGGGCTGCCGTGCAGCTTGGGGGAGACCAAGAGCAATTCCAGTTCAGCGCCCAGGACGCCCACCTGCCAGTTGCTCCGCTTCAAGCTGGGGCCCTCGAGGCGGCGCTCATGCGCCTGGCCAGCGTCGAAGTCTCGAACACGGTCCTGGTCAACACGCCCCTTTACCGCCTGCTCGACATCGATATCGCTCGGCACCGCTTGGAGGGTGTCGTCAATTTGGCCGACTTCGCCAGCTACGCACTCACGATGGACCTGCTCGAAACCGAGCTCACCGGTGCGCTTGCCGCAGCAGTTCCACAGCGAGCGGGCGACGGCGTAGTGTCGGCGGAGGTCGCTGCACAGTTGCCGCTGCGGGACAGGTACCTCCCCGGTCTGGCCCCGGCCCTGGCCCTCGATCAGCGGCTTTGCGTGGGAGGACCAGTTGCGCTGTTCGCCGCCGCACGGCGGAGTTCCCGAGGCGGTCACCACGAGCGGGACTACGTGTTGCTGATCCAAGAGCGTTCGGCCCGAGTCCTGAACGTCACCGGCAAGCTGGCGGTGGTCCCCAAGTGCTTCCACGAGCCCACCGTGGAGATCGGCCAAGAGGTCCGCCTGTCGGCCTCGCTTGAGCGAGAGTTGGAGGAGGAACTCCTCGGCCGCCAGGACCTCGAGGGCTTGACCATCGGCTCGCAGCGGCAGGCGGACCCCTTCCATAAGGACCGGCTCTCCCAACCGATGCGGTGGCTACTCGACCGCCGTGACACGGACGCCTACCGCGTGGAATGCACCGGGTTCGGCATCAACATGGTCTCGGGCAACTATGAGTTCCCCTGCCTCATCCTGATCGATGACGACGAGTGGTGGGAGCGCTACGGCGGCCGAGTCGAGGCCAACTGGGAGATGGAGCGAATCCGGCGCTACTCGTCCCTCGACGCCGCTGGGATACAAGCCCTGATCCTGGACCCCAGGTGGAGCAACGAAGGCCTGTTCGCCTTCCTCGAAGGGCTACGACGCCTCGGCGAACTCGGTAACCTGTCGCGGCTCGCCCTTCCAACGATCGAGGTACAGGTGGATGGCTGACAACTGGTACGTAGGGAATGCGGTCGCTGACGGCCAGGGCGACAGCCGTGGGTGGCTGATTGGCCACTTTCTGGACGGTTCGGCCGGCGTCCGATCATCGGATGCGGTTGAGGTCAAGTGGGGCATCCACCCAGCCGGTGATAACCGTGAAGCCTGGCAAACGGGCGAACAGCGGACAACCGCCCTCCTGCTCGTCAAGGGCCGCTTCCGTATCGAACTTTCGAACGGGAGCTTTGTGCTCGAGCGGGAAGGGGATTACGCCGTCTGGGGGCCAGGCATCAACCACTCGTGGTATGCGGAAGCGGACTCAGTCGTGATTACGGTTCGGTGGCCCTCCCTGCCGCAGTAGGGTGATGGCAGCTAGTCCTCCAGCCGTAGGCGGGCCCAGGGTGCTCACCCGTATCTCGTCACGCCCGACCACACGGCGAAGGCTCGTAGCGCTCTCGGCCCTAATAGCTGGCTCTTGCCAGAGCAGGCGGTCGTCTTAGCGCCGATTTCCACGCGGTTGCCGT
>JBIOYL010000061.1:0-2325 GCA_044870185.1 Actinomycetes bacterium
CAGCTCGCTCAACAGCCGGGAGGTCTTGGCAAAGCAGACGCCGTGGCCGCGGCGGCAGGCGGCATGGCCGAGTGCTTGGGCCACATGGGGTCTTGCCGACGCCGACCGGGCCGTAGAGGATCACCGACTCGCCAGCCTGGATGAACTGGCAGGTCGCCAGGTCCCGGATGGTGGCGACGGGGAGCTTGGGGTTGAAGTGGAAGTCGAAGTCTTCCAGGGTGGTGGGCTCCTCGAAGCGGGCGCGGCGGACGCGCTCTCGGAGTGCCTTGGCGTGGCGGCGGTTGATCTCGTCCTCGCACAGGACCTGGAGGAACTCCAGGTGGCCGAGTTCGCCGGCGCGGGCCTGCCAGAGGCGCTGCTGGAGGGTGTCCAGCATGCCCCCAAGCTTGAGGGTGCGCAGGGTGGCCTCCAGCTGGTGGGTGCGGGTCATCGGAGCACCTCCGCGTCGTGGGCGTGGTGATCGTGGGGTGCGGGTAGGTCACCGAGGCGCGCGGCCGGGCCGCGGAGCAGCGCTGGCACGTCACGGCCGGTTGGGGGTTGGGGCAGGGGGGCGTGCTCGGCGCCGGCGACAAGGATGCCCTTCACGGTCCGGTAGCTTGGATCGCCGACGGCGAGTGCCCGCTGGCAGGCGGCATCCAGCCGCTTGGGACTGTGCTGCTCGGCCAGGCGGAGCACGCCTTGGGCGGCGCGCAGGTGGTGCAGCGCGTTGCCGGCGAGCAGCTGGTCCACCAGCTGGGCGACGTGGGCGCCGGCCTCGCGGGCGCGGCTGCGGCACCAGGCCGGCGTGCGCTGCAGGAACGCGACCTTCTCGGGCGGGTAGTCGGCCCAGTCGGTCTGCCTGTGCCCCTTGGCGACTCGTAGGTGGGTCTTGACCAGCTCCCCGCCGGCGAACAGCTCGACCATCTGGGCGGTGGCGCGTGCGTCCATGCACCGGCCCACGTACCGCCAGGGGACCGAGTACAGCGCGCCGGCGACGGTGACGTGGCAGTCGGGGTGAACCTTGGGGGTTGACCAGGCGGCCAGCTCGAACGGCTGGGTGGGCAGCGGCAGCAGCGCCGCCGCTTCCGTGGCCTGGAAGACCTGCAGCGGCTGGGCGCCGCCCAGCGGCCGGCAGGCGCGGCGGCCGGCGACCTTGCGGCACCAGGCCTCGGCGGCCTGCTGCATCGCCGGCAGGCTGGCGAACCGGCGGCCGGCGAAGAAGCTGTCGCGCACGTAGGGGATCGGCCGCTCCACCCGCGGCTTATCCTTCGGCTTCCGCGCCCTGGCCGGGTCCACCAGCATGCCGTAGTGGCTGGCCAGCTCGGCGTAGGTGCGGTTCAGCTTGGGCTCGTACAGGTCCGGGCTGATCACGCTGGCCTTGAGGTTGTCGGTCACCAGCCGCCGCGGCGCCCCCCCGAAGAACCCCAGCGCGGCCACGTGCGCCTCGACCCACGTGGCCAGCGGCATCGCCAGCACCGGGCGGACAACCAGGTGCCGCGATGTGCTGAGGACCATCACGAACGCCCACACCCGCCGGGCCTTGCCGGTGGCCGGGTCGGTCCACGGCCCCAGCTACCCGTCGTCGAGCTGGGCTTCCTCGCCCGGCGGCGGATCGGGCTTGCGCACCGTGACCTGCCCCCGCAGGGTGTCCCGGTCGGGCATGGTCGCCCAGATGTAGCGGCGGAAGCTGGCGATGCTGGCCTGCAGGCCGTGCTCGTCACGCAGCCGCTGCCAGATCGTACTGGCCGTGTCGACCCCAAGCTGCTCGCGGATCAGCTCATGGAACGGCGCGATCTCGCCGAAGCGGGGATGGCGCAGCTCCAAGCTGGCCAGCTTGGGGAACCACCCTCGCACCAGCTCGGCCCAGCGCTCGGGGCTGATCGGCGCCCCGCCGGGACCGATCCCGGCCGCCATCGCGGGCGCGATGTACTTGCGGACGGTGTTGCGGTCCACGCCCAGGCCATGGGCGACCTCGCTGATCGAGCGGCCCGCATGCCAGTGCACCAAGATCTCGGTCACATCGACCACGCTGAAGGTCCTCCTTGCCACCCTGACCCCCTCGTCCTGGTGTCCAACAGCACGAGGGGATCGTCCGGCCTGACCGGCCAGGGTGGTGGATTCCGTGATCGCGACCCCGGTGAATTAGCTGATCGCCAAGGGCCTCAAGCCGGCGATCTCCGTGATCGGCGACATCCAGACCATGTAGCCGGTGTACTTGGGGTTGCGCAGGATCTCCAGCACCGCCGAGTAACCCCAGCAGTCGCGACTGCGAGCCGGATCGGGGGAGACCGGCGGCGGGTAGCGGTCCGGGTCCTGGCTGAGCCGCTCGGCGATCGCCCGGTAGCC
>JBIOYL010000062.1:0-13646 GCA_044870185.1 Actinomycetes bacterium
AGCTCGCTAGGGTGGCTGCTGTCGGCCCGGGCTGCCGGGTGCTGGAGATCGGTTGCGGACCGGGCAGGCCACCGTGTCGTTGGCCGAGCGGGCTGCCGGGATCGTCGCGGTCGAGCTCGGCGCGGCCCTGGCGGCGGTCGCCCGGCGCAACCTGGCCCGCTTCCCCGCGGTCGAGGTGGCCGTGGCCGCGTTCGAAGACTGGCCGCTGCCGCCCGAGCCGTTCGGTGGTCGTCGCGGCGACGGCGTGGCACTGGCTGGACCCCGGCGGTGCGGGTCGCCAAGTCGGCCGCGGCGCTGCGGCCGGGCAGGACGCTGGCCACGGTCGCGACCCATCACGTGGCCGGTGGCGACGAGGACTTCTTCATCAAGGCGCAGGCCGCTACAGCGCTGGGACCTACCCAGACACGCCATCTGGCGGGGTGCGGTTGCGCGCCGCGGTTGCGCACGACAGGACGAACTGGACCACTCGGCCGGTTCGGGCCGGCCGTCTTCCCCCGCTTCGACCGGGACCTGGCGTACACGACCGCAGGGTATCTGGATCTGCTCCGATCGTATTCGGAGAACGCGTCACCGGTCGCCACCGGGTCCGCCTCAGCTCGGCCGCCATCGAAGTTGCGGCACGGTACGCGAATCCCCACAGGTGCACCAGAGCCGGACGCACCACCCAATCCCGCGCCCACCAGGACCAGCGATCGGCTGTAATCGTTGGTTTTGCGCTGGAAACTAATGGGAGGGCCGTTCAGCTTCGAGTCTCGTCGGACGGGTGTGGCTGCATACACCGGCCTGACGCGGAGCGATACCGGGCCCAAGCCGCCCGGTCGCGCTAGCACGAGGCGTCGAGGGACAGGGGCGGCCCAGTAGTCGGCGCCCGCGGTGGCGGCGGACCACAGGCGCCAGCCGGCCGGGTAGGCCAGGTCGAGGACGGCCGGGAGACCGGCCTGCAACCACCGCCCCACGGCCCGACCCGATTCCGGTACTCGTCCCGGACGACCATGGGTCGCAGCCGCCCATGACGGGGCGCGCGTCCGCTCACCAGCAGTCGCCCGCCCGGCCCGCAGGCCGTGGCCAGGCGACGCAGGAGCTGCGCGGCGCCGGCCGGTGTCCCGGCCAGGCCGAGGTTGCCGTTGAGCAGCAGGGCCGTGCGGGCTGGCGGCAGCGGGCCGGAGCGGACGTCGACGTGCATCCGGTGGCGCAGCCCCAGCGACCGGGCGAGGTCGAGGGCCAGGAGCGACCGGTCCAGCCCGATGGCGGTCACGCCGCGGGCCTGCAGGAGCCGGCCATGCCAGGCTGGCCCGCAGCCGACATCGAGCACCGGTCCCTGGACCAGGTCGAGCAGCGCCCGTTCCTGAGCGGTGACGGGCGCGAAGTAGGCGGCCAGGTTGTGGGTGAGCCGGCGACCGGACGCGACCCGAAGCCAGATGGGCGGCCGCCGGCCGGCGGCGAAGTCCACCATGGCCACGCCAAGGAGGTCGGTTGCGGGTGTGGTGGTCACGGGACCGCGGCCCGGGCGGCGGCGAGCAGGTCCGTCGCGGCGGCGAGGGTGGCTGGGGCGCCGGCCAGTTCGCCGGCGGCCAGCGCGGCGGCCAGGTCCTCGACCCGGTCCAGGTCGCGCAGCGGCGGCAGCAGGGCCACGACGAGCCGGTTGCTGGCGGCGCGGGCCAGCGTCTCGGCCAGGACCATCTCGGTGCCCATCGGAACTCCGACGAACAGCTCGGACCAGGGCGCCTTGGCCGCGACCAGGTAGTAGCCGCCGTCCAGGGCGGGGCCGAGGACGACGTCGGCCTCGTCGAGCATGGCGAAGGCTCGCCGGTAGCTCGCTTGCGGGACATGCGGGGTGTCGGCGCCGACGATCGCCACCCGGTCGGCACGCGCCGCCAGCAGGTCGGCCAGGCAGGCGGCCAGGCGGTCGCCGAGGTCCCCGACGGCCTGGGCCAGCAGCCCGAACCCGGGCGCCAGGCGGCCGAGCCGCTCTCTGGCCGCGGCGGGCGTGAAGCACAGCCAGGGTTCGGCACCGCTGGCGCGGACCGCCGCCAGGGTGTCGGCCAGCATGGCGGCCGCCGCCCTGGCCGCCCCCGCCGTTCCCAGGGCCGGCACCAGGCGGGTCTTGGCCAGCCCGGCGACCGGTTCCTTGGCGATCACGGCCAAGGCGTCCCGGCGCCGCCGGCCGCTGCGTCTGGACGGCGTCATCGGTCGGGGCCCCGGGACCGGGTCGCGGCCGGCGGTCGCCAGGCGGCGGCCGGTCGTGCGCGGGTCCCGAGCCGTTCGGCGAGGAGGCGGCAGGTGACGGCGGTCATGGCCGTGGTGGCGCGGAGGCTGCCGCGTAGCGATCCCGACACCTTGCTTGCGCCGCCGGCGCGGTGCCGGTAGCGAACCGGGACCTCGACCACGCGCAGACCGGCCCGGCCGGCGCGGCCGATCATCTCCAGCGGCCAGCCCTGACCGCGGTCGCGGACGCCGAGGGCGAGCAGCGTGTCGCGGCGGATCGCCCGGAAGGGCCCGAGGTCGGACAGCGGGATGTCGAAGAGCACCCGGCAGGCCAGTCCAAGCGTTCGGTTGGCCGCCACGGCGAACGGCGTCATCGCGCCGGGCTCCCTGGCGCCGGTGGTCCGCGACCCGACCACCAGGTCGGCCTGGCCGCGAAGCACGGGCCCGGCCACCCTGGCCAGGTCGGCGCCGTCGAAGGAACCGTCGGCGTCGACGAAGGCCAGCACCTCGGCCTGGGGCGAGGCCTGCACCCCGGCCCAGCAGGCGGCGCCGAACCCTCGCCGGGGCTCGGTGACGACCCGGGCCCCGGCGGCCGCGGCCACTGCGGCCGTGTCGTCGCTAGAGCCGTTGTCGACCACCAGCAGGTCCACGCCGGGCGAGAAGGAGGCGAGCGCGGCCGGTAGGGCCGCGGCCTCGTCGAGGGCGGGGAGCACGACGGTGACATCGGAGAGGTCCATGCCGCCCAGTGTCGGGACCGACCCTGACGAGCCTCGCGCACCCGTCTTACAGACTGGTGACGGATTCCCTAGACCGCGCTCCTCTGGACCGCTCGCGGCTAGCCTCTGGCCATGCGGGTGCTGGGCGGGCTGCGAGCTCGGGAGCCGGGCGGGCAGCGCCGGCCGGGCCCTGGGGGCCGGACCGGCCGCCGGCCCGCGACCCGGGATCGGACCGGCGACCTGCCGGACCCGGCGTTCGCCAGGGCGAGCACGGCGGCCGCGGTCGTGGTTGTGGTGGCCGGGACGCTGGGGACCTTGTGGCTGCGCGGCTGGGGTCGGGTCGGGTTCGAGGTCCCGAGCGTGCCCTGGTACTTCAGTTTCCCGTTCTATGTGTTCCCCCACCCGCGGCTCGCCCTGGGCTGGGCGGTCTCCGCCGTTCCGGTGGTGGCGGCCACGGTGGCGGCGGTGCTCGTCCTGCATCGCGCTCGCATGGGCTGGCGCTGGCGGGTAGCCGCCTCGGCCGGGCTGGCCGGGGTCCTCGCCTTGGCCGTGGCCGCCCTGGCCGGCGGGCCTCCGGCATGGGGGGCGCCGTTCGACTACGCCGGGGAGTATCCGGCCGGTATCGGCCAGGTCGGCGCCATCCCCACCTTCCTGCGCGAGTTCCCGGCCCGCCTGCCCGACCTGCCCAGTCACGCCACCGGCCACCCGGCCGGGGCGATGGTGCTGTACGCCCTGGTCGCGCGGGTCTGGCCGGGGCTGACCGCGGCCGCGCTGGCAACGGTCGCGATCGGGTCGCTGGGGGCGGTCGCGGCCGGCGGGCTGGCCCGCGACGAGCTGGGCGAGCGGGGCGGCCGCCTTGCACTGGCCCTGTGGGTGGTGGCTCCCGGGGTCGTCCTCTATCTGGCCACCTCGGCGGATGCGGTGTTCGCGGCCGTCCTCGGTGCCGCCGCCCTGGCCGCCCACCGGGGGCTGGTGCGGCACTCGGCGGTGTGGACGGTGGCCGGCGGGGTCCTGCTGTGGGCTTCCTCGATGCTCACCTACGCCGCCGTGCTGCTGCTGGTGTTTCTCGGTGTCCGCGCGCTCGGTCGGCTGACCGGCGACCGAGCTTGGGTGCTGCGCTGGGCGGCTGTCACCGGCCTGGTCGTGCTCGGCCTGGCTGGCGGGCTGTGGCTGGCCGCCAGCTACGACGTACCAGCCAGCGTGCTGGCCGTTCACCGCGCCTACCAGGTGGCCCCCGGGTCGGCCGGCCGGTCGCTGGTCCACTGGCTGCCGGGCGACCTGCTGGCCTTCGGGGGCATGCTGGGGGTGCCGTTGCTGGCCGCGCTGGCCGCCAGGGCGGCCGCCGTGGTCCGCGAGCGGGCCTTGGCCTCGGTGGACGGCGCCGCTCTGGCCACGCTGCTGGCCGGCGCCTCCTGGGGGTTCACCAAGGGCGAGGTGGAGCGCATCTTCCAGTTCCTGGTGCCGCTGGTGCTGGTCCCGGCGGTCCGGCAGCTCCTGGTCTGGCGGGTTCGGGCACCGGTGGTGGTCGGGTTGCTGGTCGGCCAGACGCTGCTGGTCCAGGTGCTGTTTGCTACCCGCTGGTGACTACCGGTCCGCTGGGACGGGCTCGCGCAGCTCCGCGTCGGCGAACTCGGCCATTCCCTCGGCGAAGCCGACCCGGGCCCGGAAGCCGAGGCGAGCGGCGGCCAGCGCCGGGGAGGCGAAGACATGGCGGACATCGCCCGGCCGCCAGCCGCCCACGATCCTCGGGGCGGGGCCATCCACGGCGGCGGCGAGCGTGGCCGCCAGCTCGCCGACGGTATGGGGATGACCGCTGGCCACGTTGAAGGCGCCGGGGACTGGCTCGGGGGCGGTCAGGGCGGCCACGTTGGCCCGGGCGGCGTCGGTCACGTGGATGAAGTCGCGCCGCTGGCCGCCGTCCTCCAACACCCGCGCCGGCTGGCCGGCGGCCAGGGCGCTGCGGAAGATCGCCGCCACTCCGGCGTAGGGGGTGTCGCGAGGCATGCGAGGCCCGTAGACGTTGTGGTAGCGCAGGGCGGTGACCGGCGGGCCGCCGGCCATGGCGCAGGCGGTGGCCAGGTGTTCCTGGTGCAGCTTGGTGGCTGCGTAGACGCTGCGCGGGTCGGGTGGGGCGTCCTCGGTGACCGCCACCGGCTCCAGGTCGGCGCCGCAACGGGGACAGGGCGGCTCGAACCGCCCGGCCCCCAGGCGCACCGCCGACCGGGGCCCCGGTCGGACCGGGCCATGCTCGCCGCAGCGGTAGGCGCCCTCGCCGTAGACGACCATCGAACTGGCCAGCACCAGCCGGCCGACCAGCCGCTGGCGGGTCACGGCGGCCAGCACGGCGGCGGTGCCCAAGTCGTTGTCGCGTACGTAGTCGACGACGTCGCCGAGTTCCCGGCCCAGGCCGACCATGGCCGCCTGGTGGCAGACCGCGTCCACGCCGTCCAGGGCGCGGTCCAGGACCGGCGCCGCCTCCGGGTCGGCCAGGTCGGCGTCGACGTGCTCGACGTCGTCGCGCAGGTAGGCGGGCCGGCCGGCGTGGGCACGGGGGTGGAGGCGGTCGATGGAGACGACCTCGTGGCCGGCCTCGACCAGGAGGTCGGCGACATGGCTGCCGACGAAGCCGGCCCCGCCGGTGACCAGGACGCGCATGATCGGCCAGGTTGCCCGGCCGCCGACGCAGGATCAACCGAATGGCGCTTACGAACTCATGACGGGTTCGGGACGGACCTGGCAGGGTGATCTGGGATGTGCCACCGTCGAGGCCGGAAGGAGGGAGCGTGGCCGGGGAACGGATCCTGGTCGTCGACGACGAGCCGACCGTGCGCGAGATCGTCCAGCACTACCTGGAGCGGGAGGGCTTCCGCGTCCAGGCGGCCGAGGACGGCCCAGCGGCGCTGGCGGCATTCGGCGCCAACGGTCCGGACCTGATCGTCCTTGACCTGATGCTGCCGGGCGTGGACGGCCTGGAGGTGTGCCGGCAGGTCCGCGCCAAGGATTCGACCCCGATCATCATGTTGACCGCCAAGGGCCACGAGTCGGACCGGATCGTCGGCCTGGAGTTGGGCGCCGACGACTACGTGGTCAAGCCGTTCAGCCCCCGCGAGCTGGTCGCCCGCGTCCGCAGCGTCCTGCGCCGGACCCTGGCCGCCGACGGCCGCGGCCCGGCGTCGCCGCCACTTCGCGCCGGTGACGTCCAGGTCGACCCGGTCACCCGCGAGGTCACGGTCGCCGACCGGCCGGTCTCCCTTACCGTCCGCGAGTTCGACCTGCTGGCCTTCCTGGTCGCCCATCCCCGCCAGGTGTTCAGCCGTGGCCAGCTGCTGCGCCAGGTCTGGGAGTACAGCTGGCTGGGTGACACCTCGACGGTCACGGTGCACGTGCGGCGGCTGCGGGCCAAGGTCGAGGACGACCCGTCCAACCCGCTGCGCCTACAGACCGTGTACGGCGTCGGTTACCGCTTCGTCCCGGTGGAGCCGTGAGCGTGCGCGGCCGGGCCGGGCTGCCGCCGCTTGGCTGGTTCCTGGCCGGCCTGGCCGGTAGCGCGCTGGTGGCTAGCCTGGTCGGCATCCCACCGCGCGACACCGGGACGCTCCTGGCCGTCATCTCCCTTGCCGCACTGGTGGTGGTGACGGCCGGGCTCGGGCTCCAGGTGCGGCTGCGGCGGCGGCGGGCCAAGGTGGCCAGGCAGGGCGCCCTCACCGCGGCGGTTACGGCCGCCGTCGCCCTGGCCGGCCTGTGGGCGGTGAGCGCCCAGATGCTGGTCTCCAGCCATGACCTCGCCGTCGTGCTCGCCTCCCTCCCGGTGGCGGCCGGTGCCGGGATGGCCTACGGGATGGCCACGGCCAGGCAGGTCGCGGCCGACCTGGAGGCCCTCGCCGGCACGGCCCGGCGGTTGGAGGCCGGCGACCTGGCCGCCCGGGCCCGAGTGCAGGGCACCGCCGAGGTCGCCCTGATCGCGGAGACCCTGAACGCGGCCGCGGCCCGCCTCGCCGAGGCCCGCGAGCGGGAGCGGCGCATGGAGCAGGAACGACGCGACCTGATCGCCTGGGCCTCCCATGACCTGCGTACCCCGCTGGCCAGCCTGCGGGCCCTGGCCGAGGCCCTGGCCGACGACCTGGCTCCCGACGAGGCCACCCGGCACCGCTACCTGGCCGGCCTGACCGCCAACGTGGAGCGGCTCAGCACCCTGGTCGACGACCTGTTCGAGCTGTCGGCCATCCAGGCCGGGGCCGTGACCCTGCGGCTGGAGCCGACTTCCCTGCCCGACCTGGCCACCGAGGTGCTGGAGCGGTTCGAGCCAGAGGCGGCCGCGGCCGGGGTCCGGCTCCAGTGCCGGCTGGACGACGGCGGCCCGGTGCTGGCCGGCCGGGACCAGCTCGGGCGGGTGCTGGCGAACCTGGTCGCCAACGGCATCCGGCACACCCCCCGCGGCGGCCGGCTGTGCGTGGCCGTCGCCGATGGTGAGGGCACCGCCATCCTGCGGGTCACCGACAGCTGCGGCGGCATCCCCGAGGCCGACCTTCCCCGCGTCTTCGACCAGCTGTGGCGGGGCGACCCCGCCCGCTCGACCAAGGGCGCCGGGCTCGGGTTGGCCATCGCCCGTGGCCTGGTCGACGCCCACGGCGGCACCATCGGCGTGGCCAACGTTCCCGGCGGCTGCGAGTTCACCGTCCGCCTGCCCAGGGCCACCCAGGCGGTGGCGCTGAACGGCCGCTCGCGCCTTTCGGGTCGCTGATCGACTCCTTACAGCCTGCGAACGGCAGGGCCCAGCGGCCGCATGCCCTTCTAGGCTGGCCCCATGGGCCCGACCTTCACCTCTCCGGCCAGGAGCGAGCGAACCACCGCCATGCTCGGGGTTGCCGTCGGCGTCCTGTTCGGTGTCTGCCTGGCCACCGGGCTGCTGTCGCACCTGATCCAGCACCCGCCAGACTGGTTCGCCTGGCCGAGCCGGCCTGTCTGGGTGTACCGGTGGAGCCAGGGTCTGCACGTGTTCTGTGGGATCGCGGCCATCCCGGTGCTGCTGGCGAAGCTGTGGTCGGCCTACCCCAACCTCTGGCGCTGGCCGCCGGTCCGTGGCGTCGCCCACGCCATCGAGCGGGTGGCGATCGTCCCGCTGCTCGGCGGGGCGCTGCTGCTCCTGGTCACCGGGCTGATGAACATCGGCTACTGGTACGGCTGGGGCTTTGACTTCATCCGGACCCACTACTGGACGGCGTGGATCGTGACCGGGGCACTCGTCGTCCACCTCTCGGCCAAGCTTCCCGTCCTCCGCCGCGCCCTGGCGAGGCGGCACGCCGCCGCCGACATGGCCGCTGATCTGGAACGGCGCCGGTTCCTGATCACTACCGGGGTCGCCGCCGGGGTCCTGCTCCTGACCACCGCCGGGTCGGCGTTCACCCCGCTGCGGCGCCTGGCCGTGCTCTCGCCCAGGCGCCAGGGCGTCGGCTCCCAGGGCCTGCCGGTCAACAAGGACGCCCGCTCGGCCGGGGTGGCCGACAAGCTGGACGACCCGGGCTGGCGGCTGGCCGTCGCCGGCCGGGTGGAACACCCGGTCAGCCTGACCCTCACCGACCTGCGGGCGCGTATGGCGGGACCGATGGGCCATGGTGCGCGGCTGCCGATCGCCTGCGTGGAGGGCTGGAGCCAGGAGGCCCACTGGCGTGGGGTGCGCCTGCGGGACCTGCTCGAGGAGGTCGGCGCCCCAGCCGGCGGCGCCGTCCGGGTCCAGTCCCTCCAGCGCGGCGGCTACTCCAGCGCCCTCCTCAACCCAGCCCACGCCCGCCACCCCGATACCCTGCTGGCGCTGGAGCTCAACGGGGCCCCCCTGCACCCCGACCATGGCTTCCCGGTGCGGCTGATCGCCCCGAGCAA
Source organism: Actinomycetes bacterium (assembly GCA_044870185.1). Lineage (GTDB taxonomy): Bacteria > Actinomycetota > CALGFH01 > CALGFH01 > CALGFH01 > JBIOYL01. Next base: position 8,799 of record JBIOYL010000062.1, read on the forward strand.
CCCGGGGGTCATGCAGACCAAGTGGCTCGAGTCGGTGACCGTCCTGTGAGCGGTCCGCGGGCCGCTGCAGATCAGCCGGAGCCGCTGGCGGGTTGGCGATGGTGGACCGGCCTGGCGGCTGGTTGCGCCGTCGGCCTGTTCGGGCTGGCCGGGCTGCTCCGCGATGGGACGAAGACTAAGCCGCCGGTGTGGCTGGCATGGCTGGTCGGGCTCCTGCTGGTCCATGACTTCGTGCTCGCGCCGCTGGTCCTCCTGGTCGGCCGCCGGCTCCGCGACCGGGTGCCCGAGGCGTGGCGCTGGCCTCTTCAGGTGGGGCTGGTCACCTCCGGGGTGCTGGTCCTGGCGAGTGTCCCGGTCCTCTACGGCGTCGGACGGCGCACCCAGCCGGACAATACCTCGGTCCTCCCCGGTCACTACCCGCTCGCCCTCGCCGGCGTCCTCATCGTGGTGTGGCTGGGCGTCCTGGCCCTCGGGATCTGGAGTTCGACTGGTGGGCGCCGACGGAGCCCATCGCCCGGCCTTGCAAGGTGGTCGAGGAGGTCCGACCAGACGCCAACCCGCCGGCCTCCTGACCAGGGTGACCAACCGTAGCACCCAACGCTGAGGCTCAGCGCCGCCTCGGTGAGTCTGCTTTCCAGTCGCACCAGGCGCGAATGACGGCCTCCAGGTCGGCACGGCCGGCCTCCAACTGCTCGAGGTCGCCGAAGCGCATGGTGCGCACCAGCCTGCCGTCACCCTCCAGGCGAGGGTGCTCGCCCCGGGATCTCGGCCCCTCGGTGGAACATGATGCTGAGCAGGTGCTTGGAGGGGTTGAAGCTGGCGATGTTGCCGCGGTAGGCGAAGGTGGGCGTCTTCCACTTGATGGACTCGGTGACGCGGTCGTCCGCCCCGAGGATGATCTCCCGGGCGCGCCGCATGGTGGTGTCCAGGGGAGGGTCGGCCTGGTCGAACCACTGGTCGACCTCGGGGTTACGGTTCATCGGTGGTCCTCGGCCTCGGCGGGCGCGCCGGCCCCGATGAAGGCCGCGAAGGCCGCCATATCGGCCACGAAGTTGGAGCTGATGATCTGTCCGTCGCGGACGGAGAGTTGCTCGACGACCCGGATGGTCCGGTCGCCTCGGGTGGCGTCGTACAGCTGGAAGGCGACGTCGTCCTGGTAGGCCTCGGCAACCATCGTGACGGTGGCGTCCCTGGGAAAGGCGCCGCTGTCGAGGAACGCCTCGCGGCCGTCGATGCGCAGGTCGCCCGTGGTGAAGCGGAAGGCCGGTGACAGCAGCGCCGCCACGGTGTTGCTGTCGCCTGAGGTCCAGGCGTCGTAGTAGCGGCGGGTGCGCTGGCAGCGTCGCGCCGAAGCCAGTGAACTCTTGGCCGTGCTGCGCCACCCGGACCGAGGGTTCGAAGCCGTGGTCATCGGCGAGCCGCAGCGCGCCTTCTACGGCAACCAGTTCAGCCTCACCTTCCCCATCTTCGAGCACTTCGGCGTCCAGTTGTGGGTGCCCGAGGTCGGCGGGCGCATCGACCCCGGCTCGGAAGCCCCACGACCTGGCCATGACCCTGTTCGGCAGCCAGTCCAAGAGCGAGCGCATGCGCATCAAGACCCACGTGCGCGCCGCCATGCACGCGCAGACCGCCATCCAGGGCCGCTTCCTCGGCGGCCGACCCCCCTACGGCTACCGGCTGGTCGACGCCGGCGAGCATCCCAACCCCGCCAAGGCCCGACTCGGCGCGCGCCTCCACACCCTGGAGCCCGACCCGGCAACCGCCCCGATCGTGCAACGGATCTTCACCGACTTCCTCGACGGCTACGGCTACCTGGCGATCGCCGAGCGGCTCACCGCCGAGCACATCCGCCCACCATCGGGGCATGACCGTGCCCGCAACCCCCACCGGCTGGGCGTTGCGTGGAGCAAGTCCGCCGTCCGCGCGATCCTGTGCAACCCCCGCTACACCGGCTACCAGGTCTGGAACAAGCAGCGGCGCGACGAAGTGCTGCTGGACGTCGACGATGTGGCCGCCGGGCACATCAGCCGCATGCGCTGGAACCCGCCCGACCAGTGGGTCTGGTCGGCCCAGCCCACCCACGCCGCGCTGGTCAGCCGGGAGGCCTTCGACCAGGTGCAGGCGCGCATCGCCACCCGCTCCCCCACCAGCCCCCGCGCCCCCAAGGCCTCCCCCAAGCCATACCTGCTGCGCGGACGACTCACCTGCGGACTCTGCCGACGGCGCCTGCAAGGCCAGTGGGTCCGCGGCGACGACCTGCCGAGCGCTGGCCGCCGCCCACACCAACCCCAATCCCACCGGCGACGCACAGCTACAGCACGCCCAGCAGACCATTGCCGACTGCCAGCGCAAGCTAGCCCGCTACCGAGCAGCGCTGGAGGCCGGCGGCGACCCCGCGCTGGTCAACCAGTGGATCGCCGAGATCACCCAACAGCGGCATGACGCCGGACGCCGGCTGCGGGAGCTTCGCGCCGCCGGCCCGCGTGACCTGGATCCGACCCAGGTGCGGGCCCTGCTGGAGGAGATCGGTGACCTGGCCGCCGCGCTGGAGGTGGCCGACCCACAGCAGCGGGCGCAGCTGTACCAGGAGTTAGGATCAGCGGCTTGTACCGGCCGGTCAGCCGGATGGTGATCGTCACGGCCGACCCAGGGGTCCGTAGGCGCAGTGTACGTGTCGGAGGGGGGACTTGAACCCCCACGTCCTTGCGGACACTAGGCCCTCAACCTAGCGCGTCTGCCTATTCCGCCACTCCGACGTGGGTGCCCGCTGGCGGGACGCCGAGGGATTGTAGCAGAGGGCAGGCTGCCGAAGACCTGCTGGTTTCCTATTTCGCGAGGCTGATCGCGGCCAGGTCGATGCCGCCTTCAGGGGTGAGATCGAAGCCCGCAAGCCCGGGGGCGAGCACAGCCGCGTGGCGGTACTCCAGGACCGGGGCAACCGGGACAGCAGCCAGAATCTCGGCCTCGGCCTGCTGGTACAGGCGCTGGCGGGCGCCGTCGTCGGCTGTGGCCCGGGCCTGGGCGAGCAGGCCGTCGACGGCCGGGTCCTCCAGGCCGGTGAGGTTGTCGTTTCCCCGGCTGGAGAACTGGCTGGTCAGGAACGAGTCCATGCGCGGGTAGTCGGCGACCCAGCCGTAGCGGAAGACCTGCACGCCGGGCCGGCGGATCCCGGCCGCGTAGCCGTCGACGCCGGCGACCCGCACGGATGCGCGCAGGCCGGCGGCGGCCAGGTCGGCGACGACGAGCGCGGCGATGCGGCGGTCGACGGCCACGTCCGGGACCTGGATGGTGACGGGCCGGGGTCGCAGCCGGGCGAACGTGGCTTTCGCCTGAGCCGGGTCGTAGGTGCAGGGCGCGCAGAGGGCGCCGGCCGCACCGGGAACGCCGGTTGGGACGAGCCCGACGGCGGGTGCGCGGGCGCCGGCCAGGGCGGCGGCGATGCGCCCACGGTTGATGGCCTGCGAGAACGCCAGGCGCACCTGCGGGTCATCGAACGGCTCGGTGTGGACGTTGAAGCCGAGATACCAGGTGGCAAGCTCAGGGCCTGCCAGCACGCCGGGCTGGGAGCGGCCGTCGGCCGAGACACCGTAGACGGCACGGGCCGCGTCGAGCTGATCGAGCGGCACCGGGGCGAAGTCGACCAGATTGTCCTGGAAGGCGAGCCAGGCGGTCTGCTCGTCGGGGAAGGTGTCGACCTCGACCCGGTCGAGGTAGGGGGCGGCGCCGTAGTAGCGCGGGTTGCGGACGAGCAGGAGCGTGCCACCGCCGGGTGGTGCGGCGAGGCCGCCGCGGGGCGGCGCGGCAAGCATGAACGGGCCGTCGCCGACCGGCTTGGCGAGGTAGGCGGTCGGGTTGCGGGCAACCCGGGCTCGGGGCAGCGGGGACAGGCGGGGGTTCGCGACGGCCGCGGGCAGGTCGGCAAAGGGCGCGTCGAGATCGACCGTAAGGGTCGCCGGGTCGGGGACGCGCAACCCGGCGATCGCGGTCGCCCGGCCCTCGGCGGCGGCGCGGTAGCCGGACACCGGGGCGAGCAGGTCACCGAGACCGGTCGGCTGCGGCCCGGCGGGGGCGCCGGCCGGCTGCGGCCTGGCGGCCCGCTCCCAGGCGAACTTGAAGTCGGCCGCCTGCAGCGGCGTGCCGTCCGACCAGGTCACGCCGGGACGCAGGCGGAACACCCAGTGGCGCAGGCCCGGGTCGGCCGACCAGGAGGCGGCGACGGCCGGGCGCACCTCGCCTTGCGGGCCGAGCGCGGTCAGGCCGTCGAACAGGTTGCCGACCAGCACCTGATCCTCGACCCGGGTGGCCAGGGCGGGGTCGAGCGAGCGCGGCGCGAGCAGCCCGACGGCGATCGCGCCGCCGCGGTGGCGGGCACGCTCCACGCCGAGGCCGCCCGCCCCACCGGGACCGCCCGCAGGCCTGCCAGGGTGGCGTCCGGTGAGGGTGGCCGCACCGCCGAGCAGGAGCATGCCAGCCAGCAGGATGGCCGCGGCCCGGGGCAGGCCGAAGCGGCGGAGCCGCCGCAGCGCGACCCCGATGGCAGCCGACACCTACGCCTTGGGCTGCAGGAGCAAGGCCAGGAAGATGCTCGTGACGCCGAACAGCGTGGCCGCGCCGACGGTCAGCCGGTCGAGGTTGCGCTCCACCACCGTCGAGCCGCCGAGGGTCGCGCCGACGCCGCCGCCGAACATGTCCGACAAGCCGCCACCCCGGCCGGCGTGCAGCAGGATGAACAGGACCAGCAGCAGTGACGCGCTGACCTGGAGGACGACGAGAAGCGGGACCACTGACCAGTTCCTTCGCTCGGCGGACCGACCGGTCCCAGTCTAGCGTGGCGCCGGAGCCGGCGGC
>JBIOYL010000063.1:0-4414 GCA_044870185.1 Actinomycetes bacterium
CCGTTCGGGGTGGCCATCCGAGCCGGCTGGGGCGGCTGGGCGCTGCCGCCGGTGCAGATCAGCTTCTTCGCGGCGTCGCTGGTCATGGTCTTGTACACGCTGGTGCCGGAGGGCCGCTGGCGCAACACGGGCAAGTGGGCCGCGGTCGGGCTGGTCGCGTTGACCGCGCTCGGCCGCGTCGCCCTGGGGGCGGACGCCCCGACCGACGTGCTCGTCGGCGCGGCAATCGGGGTGACCCTGCCGCTGGTCGCGTTCCGCCTGTTCGCCTCCAGCCAGGTCTTCCCCATCGGCTACCGGCGTGGCCGCGCCGCCCACCTGGACGTGGGCGGGGCGCGGGGGGCGGCGATCCAGCGTGGGCTGGAGGAGCAGCTCGGCCTGGTGGTCGAGGAGGTCACCCCGTTCGGGCTGGCCGGCTCCGGCGGCTCCACCCCGCTGCGCATCACCGTCACAGGCGACCCGCCCGCCCAGCTGTTCGGCAAGCTGTACGCCCAGAGCCACCTGCGCGCCGACCGCTGGTACAAGCTCGGCCGGGAGCTGCTGTACGGCCGGCTGGAGGACGAAAAGCCCTTCAACACGGTGCGGCGGCTGGTCCAGCAGGAAGACTACGCCCTGGCGCTGATGCAACGCGCCGGCCTGCCCAGCCCCACCCCCTACGGGTTCGTGGAGCTCACCCCCGAGCGCGAGTACCTGCTGGTCTGTGAGTTCTTCGATGGGGCCGTCGAGCTCGGCGAGGCCGAGGTCACCGACCAGGTGATCGACGACGGCCTGGGGCTGATCCGCAAGCTGTGGGACGCGGGCCTGGCCCACCGTGACATCAAGCCGGCCAACCTGCTGGTGCGCGACGGGCGCCTCAAGCTGATCGACGTGGCCTTCGTGGAGGCCCGCCCCAGCCCCTGGCGGCAGGCGGTCGACCTGGCCAACATGCTGCTGTGTTTGGCGTTGCGCTCCGGCGCCGAGCGGGTCTATGAGCGGGCGCTGCGCCAGTTCACCGTCCAGGAGATCGGCGAGGGCTTCGCCGCCGCCCGTGGCCTGGCGCTGCCATCGCAGCTGCGGCGGCTGCTGCGCGAGCAGGGCCGCGACCTGCACGCCGAGTTCGTGCGGCTGCTGCCCAGCCCGCCCCACCCGATCCGGATCCAGCGGTGGAGCCTGCGCCGCGTCGGGCTGCTGGCGCTCGTGGCGGTGCTGCTGGCGTTCCTCGGGACAGCCATCGCCGGAGGGATCACCAGCAGTGAGGCCGGCGCGACGCCGCTGTACATCGGCAACCTCGGCTGCACCGATTTGGAGCCGCTGTGGTTGGAGGCCCAGGCGGTGCCGTCGGCCACCCTGGTGCCATGCACGCGCGTCCTGCCGGTCGGCTGGATGGTCGCGAGCGTGACCGTCAACGACGGCCGTACGGTCATCACCCTGGACAACGATCGGGCCGGCAGGCATGCGGTCGTGGTGCGGCTGACCGCCGCCTGCGAGCCGGCCGGGGCGGTCGAGGCGCCGTCGCAGGTGCCAGGGGTGCGGCGCGACGAGCTGGTCGAGGGGCGCGCCGGGGAGTTCACGGCCAGCTGGTATGACCGGTTCCCGGGTGGCTGCGTGACCTACCGGCTGCACTCGACGACCGACAGCGAGGGCGGCTTTGCCACCGAGGCGTCGCTGCTGCTCGGGTTCACGAGCCGCGCTTCGCTGCGCGAGGCACTCGGCCAGCGCCTCGGCCAGCGCTCCGATGGGCGACTCCGGCTGGATCCGGAGAAAGCCCGATGAGCCGGCCAGGCATGGAGAGGTCGTTGGCCCGCGATTCACCCATCCTGCGGCGTTTACCGAGCAATCCGACCTGGGAGGATGCTGGATGGCATGGCGCTTGGCCGGCGATACCTGACGAGGATGGGGTCGACCGCTGTTGAGAGGGCTGGTCTGGCAGGCAGTGGCCAGCAGCGCCAGCGGTCTCGTCCTCTTCAGTCGCGGCCGCGCAGAAACCCCAGCTGGTACGGCCGCAGCTCAGCACGGGCGAAGCCACCGCGGGCCACCGGATCCTCGGCGATGATGCGTCGGGCGGTCTCCTCGTCGGCTGCCTCGAAGATTCCGATGCCGGTATTGACCGGGCCGAGCGTGGGACCGGCCAAGATCAGCACCCCGTCGGCCAGCAGGCGCCCCAACCACTGGGCATGCGCCGCGAACGCCGCCCGCTCTTCGTCGATCATGGTGGCCGCGAAGTTGTCCCGCGGCGGATGCAGGAAGTAGATCCACTCGGCCATGCGCCCAGGATCATCGCCGGCACGATCCTGGTCAACACCGCGCCGACCATCAGGCTCAGGGTGACCGGCTGGTCTGCGAGAAGGCAATGTGATGGGGCCTGGTCCTGGCGCGACAGGCAGTCCGCTACGTCGCGGGATGGCACCGGCCCACGCCTGGGCCTGGCCTGTTGGGCGCTCGGGCCTTGGAGGACCAGCTTCTGATCTGGTGCCCTCAGCCGCGAAGCTTGCACTGCTTGGTCGCCGGCGCGGTCACCGTTGCGCCTTGCTCTACCTGGCCGGACCTTGCCGTTCTCCAGGGACCGGCCCGCCCGCAGTCCGAGGCGGCCCGGCCGGATGGCGGGTGCGGCCTCCGGGCGGCACGGGCGGCGGCCGGTGCCCGAGCACCGCAGACCAGCGTGATCTGCCGCGGCGACGTCCACATCGGCCGCTGCCAGAGTTGCCGCCGGCGCATCCAGCCGCGCCACCCCGCCCAGACCTCGGATGCGCTGGGCGCGGCCGGGTGCAGCTTGGCCCGTGGGCGGTCGCGCTGGCAGCGTGGTTGCGCAAGGGGCTGGGGCTGTCGGCGGGCGGCGCGCCTGGCGGTGGGCGTTCGCCGGCCAGCAGGTCACGGTGTGCCGCATCGCCGCCCACCGCGGCTTTGCAGGCGCTGGCAGTCCGCGACCAGCGCGACGCCGGTCAGCTGACCCCGACCGAGGCTGGGCGGCGGCCGAGCGGCTCGGCGCGCAGTCGACAAGCTGGTGGCCGGGCGGACCTGCTATCGGCCCAACCGCCGGCTGCTGGGGACCATCTCGGCCGGGAGCGCGGTGCGCTGTTGGCCTTCCTGGCCACCAGGGGGTGCAGGCGACCAACTGGCGCGCGGAGCAGGCGATCCGCCCCGCCGTGGTCAGCCGCAAGCAGTGGGGCGGCAACGCTACCTGGGGCGGCGCCGAGTCCTGGCAGATCCTGGCCAGCGTGGCGCGCACCGCTGCCGTGCAGCAGCGCGACCCGGTTGTGCTGCTGGTCGGGCTGCTGCTGGCGCCCGGCCCGGTCGTGGCCGACCTTGCCATCCCCGCCCACGGCTGGGTGGCCAGTTCGCCAAGGTCGAAAGGGTCGTCGGCCGCCCTGGTGGCGTAGGGGCGGTCGAACGGCACGACGGCGACGAAGTGGTCCCGGCGTAGCGGCACGGCGCGGTAGCCGGGGCCGCTGCTGGCGCGGCGGACCAGGGCGATGTCGATGTCGCGGTCCTGCACGGCGCGGGCACCGGATCGGGCACCGGATCGGGCACCGGATTCGGTGTCGACTGCTATGCCTTTGATCCAGGTCAGGATGGGACCTTCCACATATTGTCTGGTGGGCGTCTACTGGGGTGGTGAACCTGTCCCGGACACACCTGTGGCAGACACCTATGCCGGAGCTGCTCGACGGCTTCGCCGCCCTGGACAGCTGCGCTGTCAGCGATGCGCTCGACGCGCTCGGGCTGCCCGCCGGGCTGGGCGGGCTACGGCCGATGTGGGGTGCGCCAGTTGTCGCCGGTTTCGCCGTCACCGTGCAGGTGGAGCCCTACTCTCCTGGCCCGGCGGGTCCGCACATCGGCGCGTCGGCCGTCGCGGAGGCCAGCCAGGACGACGTGATGGTCATGGCGAACGACGCGCGCACCGACGTGTCCTGCTGGGGTGGGCTGCTGAGCCTGGGCGCCCAGCTGCGCGGCGTGCGCGCCGCGATCGTCGACGGGGCGTGCCGCGACGTGGCGGAGGCACGAGCGTTGGCGTTTCCCGTCTACGCCCGCGCGAGCGTGCCCGCGACCGCACGCGGACGGCTTCGCCAGCGCAGCACCGGCGAGCCGGTCGTGATCGCCGGCGTCACCGTCCAACCCGGCGACGTTGTCGTCGCCGACGCCACCGGCGTGGCGTTGGTGCCCCGGGCTCGTGCGGTTGAGGTGCTCGAGCTGGCGGCGGCGGTGCAGGAACGCGAGCGCGCCATCGCGGCAGACCTGCGCGCGGGAGTACCGCTGCCCCAGGCCATGCACGACGCCCGACTGGCCGGACACCACCAGGAGCCACGATGAGCATGCTCACCGACCGGTTCACCGCCCTGCCCACGGCCGCGGTGTCCGACGCCCTGGACGCGCTCGGGCTGCCCGGCGCGCTGCACGGCATCGGCCCGTTGACTGACACCGCCCGCGCCGTCGGCCCGGC
>JBIOYL010000064.1:0-24093 GCA_044870185.1 Actinomycetes bacterium
ATCAGCTGGGTATCGGGGAGCTCGTGTCCGGTCTCCTCCGCGAACTCCCGGCGAGCGACCGCAACGAGTTCCTCCCCCTCCTCGACCTCGCCTTTCGGGATCGTCCAGTGACCCAGGTCCTTGTTCACCCAGTACGGACCGCCCATGTGCGCAAGCAGCACCTCCAGGCGATCGTCACGGCGACGCCAGAGCAGGATGCCGGCGCTGGTTCGCCCGGACTTGTCGGTCGTCACCACCACCTCCTGGGCCGTTGTGTCCGCGTGGCCGCGGCTCGGCACCCTCGGATGTACCCCGCAGGCTAGGCAGGGCCGCCCGCCTGCACCCACCGGCGGAACAGCGCGACCCGCTCGGCCGGCCAGGCGGCGTCGCACGGCATGCGGCCGGTGGCGACCTGTTCCAGGATGGCGTCGGCGTGCTGCCGCACCGACGCAACGTCCGCCAGGTCGAACGCCCAGCGCATGGCGGCCCGGTCCCGCGCGGTGAACAGCGGCCGGATGTCCCGCTCGAAGCTCGGCACGGCGCCGACGCCGGCGGACCGGGCGACCGCCGCCGGGACGTCCGCCGCAGGCTCCCGGTCCGCCAGGCCGGGCACGCCCAGCGGCGCCGCGAACGCCGCCAGCCGCCGCCGGACCCCGGCCAGCACCTCCGGCGCGCCCGCGGTCAGGCCGTCGCACACCTCGGCCAGCTCCAGCAGCCGTTCCCGCAGGATGATCCAGGCCGCCGGCTTGTGCGGGGTCACCGGGGTTGCGCTGGTGAGCATGAAGCTCGGCCCGGCGGTCATCCCGGGAGCCTGCGGCCCGACCGGCAGCCTGGTCAGCAACTCCCCCAGCGGCCGGATGTCCTGGAGCATCATCCCCACCGTGGTCTCCCCCAGCATGCGCAGCTCGGCGTCGCTCTCCTCGGTGTGCTGGAAGAAGCGGTACAGCAGCTGCAGCATCGCCGCATAGCAGGCGTTGAACAGATCGCTGACCGCGGCGGTGTACCGATCCTCGATGAGGTGGACCCTGAAGGGGTCGCCGAGGGCGGCCGGCCCGCTGGCGGCGGCCACGCCCAGCAGGTCCCGCGGCACCCGGACGTAGGGGTTGGCCACGGCCGGGCGGGCGGGCGCGACGGACGGGTCGGCGGCCTTCAGCGCCCGGTAGTCCTCCAGCAGGTCGAGGAACCGGCCGAAGTGCGCCCCCTGCCAGTCTCCCCGGGCGCCCTCGCCCTCCTCGACGATGGTCCTGATCGCCTGGGCCGCCGAGGCCAGCCCGGTGACGGGTATCAGCTCCGGCATGCGGTCGGGCACGCGGAAGTACCGCGTCGACACCTGCGCGTTCGGCGAGCCGACGAAGACCTGCCCCTCGCCGTAGCGGTCGACCAGGCCGCGCAGCCCTCGCTCGATCCCGTGGTACAGCTGCCCGATGCTGGAGAAGGCCTGCGGCGCCGGCAGCACGAGCGGTCCGGTCGGCGCCGGAGGAGGCGGCCGGGTCTGCTCCAGTTGGCCGGCCATCGTCGAGATGTCCATGCCTTCTGGCCGCTCGATGTAGAGGAACCGCTGCAGCGTCTGCTCGCCGAACGGCGCCAGGGTCAGCTGGATCTCGGGCGCGTAGGTGGAGCGCTGGGGAAGGTTGTGGCGGCCGAGACGAGGCGCCCCGCCCAAGGCTGCCAGCAGGTTGTTGACCAGGGCCAGGTGGATCATCTCCTGCACCGCGATCTGGTTGATCGTCCGCTTCCACCCCGCCACGGTCGGCACCGGCTCGGCCGCGAGTCCCTGTCCGGGTTCGGCCCGGAGGCTGAACGCCGCGTACAGGTAGGCGCAGCAGGCGGCATGCTCGAGCTCGGCCGCCTCTCCCAGCAGGTACAGCAGCTCCTCGCGGCCCTCGACGATCAGCTTGTGCGGTGGGCCGGTGGCCGCGCCCGGCTCCGGTGGGGTCGGTTCCATCGCCCTCCTCCCGCCCGAGTGGCCCGCAGCCGATCTGACCTCCAGGTGGCAGCCTACGCCATGACCGACCGCCATCCCGGCGTTCGGTGCGGCTCAGGCCTGGCGCGTCGGGGTCGAGGCCGCCAGCGGGTCGGGGCTGCGCAGCTCGGGGACCTGCTGGCGCTGGTCGGTGCCCTGGCGTTCGAACTGGGTGCGGTACAGCTCCGCGTACAGCCCGCCGGCCGCCAGCAGCTCGTCGTGGCGGCCGCGCTCGACCACGCGGCCCTGGTCGACCACCAGGATGCGGTCGGCCTCGCGGACGGTGGACAGCCGGTGGGCGATGACCAGGGAGGTGCGGCCGGCGAGCGCGGTCTTGAGCGCCCGCTGGACGGCGACCTCGGACTCGGAGTCCAGGTGGGCGGTGGCCTCGTCGAGGACGACGATGCCGGGCGCCTTGAGCAACAGCCGGGCGATCGCCAGCCGTTGCTTCTCCCCACCCGACAGTCGGTAGCCGCGGTCACCGACGACCGTGTCGAGCCCGTCGGGCAGCAGCGCGACCAGCTCGCCGAGCTGCGCGGCGCGCAGCGCCTGCCACAGCTCCGTCTCGGTCGCGTCCGGCCGGGCGTACAGGAGGTTGGCGCGGATCGAGTCGTGGAACATGTGCGCGTCCTGGGTGACCACGCCGACCGCGTCCCGCAGCGAGGTCAGGGTCACGGCGCGCACGTCGCGCCCGCCCACCAGGACGGCCCCGCCGGTCACGTCGTACATGCGGGTGACGAGCTGGCTGATGGTGGTCTTGCCGGCCCCGGAGGGGCCGACCAGCGCGACCAGCTCGCCGGGCTCGGCACGGAAGCTGACGTCGTGGAGGACCTGCTTGTCGATGGTGGTGTCGAGCCTGGCGACGCTCTCCAGCGACGCGAGCGAGACCTCCTCGGCGGTCGGGTAGCGGAAGTCGACGTGGGCGAACTCGACCGTGGCGGCGCCGCGCGGCAGCTGCGCGGCGTCGGGCTTGTCGGCGACCATCGGCTCCAGGTCGAGCACCTCGAAGACCCGCTCGAACGACACCAGCGCGGTCATCACGTCGACGTTGACGTTGGACAGCGACGTGAGCGGCCCGTACAGCCGGATCAGGTAGGAGGTCAGCGCCACCACCGTGCCGACGTCGAGCGCGCCCTTGACCGCCAGCCAGCCGCCCCAGCCGTAGACCAGCGCGGTGGCCAGCGAGGCGACCAGCATCAGGGCGGTGAAGAACACCCGCCCGTACATCGCCTGGGTGACGCCGATGTCGCGGACCCGGCCGGCCTTGTCACTGAAGGCGGCGTCCTCCTCGTCCGGCCGCCCGTACAGCTTGGCGAGCAGGGCGCCGGCGACGTTGAAGCGCTCGGTCATGGTGGTGTTCATGGCCGCGTTGAGGTTGTAGCTCTCGCGGGTGATCGCCTGGAGCTTGCGGCCCATCCAGCGCGCCGGCAGCACGAACAGCGGCAGCAGCACCAGGGCGACCAGGGTGATCTGCCACGACAGCGCGAACATCACCGCGAGCGTGATCCCGACCGAGAAGACGTTGCTGACCACGTTGGTGAGCGTCCCGGTGAACGCCTGCTGCGCGCCCAGCACGTCGTTGTTGAGCCGGCTGATGAGCGCGCCGGTCTGGGTGCGGGAGAAGAACGCGATCGGCATGCGCTGGACGTGGGCGAACACCTGCGAGCGCATGTCGAAGATCAGCCCCTCGCCGATCCGGGAGGAGAAGTAGCGCTCGACCAGCCCGAGGGCGGCGCCGAGCACCGCGATCCCGGCCACGACCGCCGCCAGCGCCACCACCAGGGCGGCGTTGCGACCGAGGATGCCCTGGTTGATGATCGCCCGGTAGATCAGGGGGTTGACCGCACCGATGCCGGCGTCGCCCACCAGCAGGACCAGCAGGATCACGATCGGCCAGCGGTAGGGAGCGGCGAAGCGGGTGATGCGCCGGATCGTGCCCGGCGCGAGCTTCTGCTTGGTGACCGAGTCGTCCAGCCGGAACGAGTGCATGCCGGCATGCCACATCCGGCCGCCTGGACTCATCATCTCGTCACGTGCTCCTGTGTCATCCCAGACAGGCAAACAGGCGTCCGGCAGCGTTCATTCCGCGTCGCGCCCGTGGACGCGGCTACCCGGCCGTGCGCGGCGCGAGGTCGAGGGCGCAGGAGTTGATGCAGTAGCGCTGGCCGGTCGGGGCCGGCCCGTCGTCGAACACGTGGCCGAGATGCGAGCCGCAGCGGCGGCAGCGCACCTCGGTGCGGACCATGCCGTGGCTGGAGTCGGGGACCAGCTCCACGGCGTCGGCCACGGCCGGCTCGGTGAAGCTGGGCCAGCCCGAGCCGGACTCGAACTTGGTGTCCGAGGAGAACAGCTCGGCGCCGCACGCGGCGCAGCGGTAGACACCGTCGTCGTGGGCGGTCACGTACCTGCCGGTCCAGGGCGGCTCGGTCGCCGCCTGGCGCAGCACCACGTACTGCTCGGGCGTCAGCTCCCGGCGCCACTGCTCGTCGGTCTTGGTCACGGCGTATCGGTCCACGGGTGCTCCTTGTCGTGTCGGAATCGTCCCCCAGCCTCTGCAACAGCGGGACGGCGCGGTTTGGTCCCGCATGGGTCTGGGGCGGTTTGGTCCCGCGTGACTCCTGGGGTCGGCGGCTGTGTCGGGTCGGCGCGCGCATCCCGAGCCTCCGCTCACTCCGGTCGGGTCAGCGGCGCGTAGCGCAGCAGCAGGCGCTTGCGGCCAAGACGCGGGAAGTCGACCTCGGCCATGGCGCGCTCGCCCTGGCCGGAGACGGCGGCCACCGTGCCCTGGCCCCACTGGCGGTGGACGACCTCGTCGCCCGGGGCCAGGCCGAGGTCGAGCGCACCGCGCTGGGTGCGGGCGGCCAGACGCCCGGCCGGGGTGGACGGGCGGTCGAACGCCGGCGCCGGCGGGCCCGACCGCGGCCCGGAGCCCGCCCCCGGCGCGGAGCCCGCCCCCGGCCCGAAGGACGTCCGGCCGGCGCCGAACGCCGGGCCTGCGTCCGACCAGCGCGCCGCCGCTGCCCTGCCCGGCCGGCCGGTGCCGGCCGCGGCGACCGTGACCAGCTCGTCGGGCACCTCACGCAGGAAGCGCGACGGCAGGTTGTAGTTGGTCGCGCCGAACAGCATGCGGCTCCAGGCGTTGGTCAGGTACAGGCGCTCGCGGGCCCGGGTGATGCCGACGTAGGCGAGCCGCCGCTCCTCCTCCAGGGCGCGCGGCTCGCCGACCGAGCGGACGTGCGGGAACACGTTCTCCTCGAGCCCGACGATGAACACGACCGGGTACTCCAGGCCCTTGGCCGTGTGCAGCGTCATCAGGGTGACCGCCTGGCTGTCCGCCTCCACCTCGTCGGCGTCGGTCACCAGCGCGATCGACTCCAGGAACCCGGCCAGGCCGCCGTCGGGATCGCGCAGCTGGTACTCCTCGGCGGCCGACTGCAGCTCGCGGACGTTCTCCACCCGGCCCTGGGCCTCGATGGAGCCGTCGGCCTCGAGCTCGCGCAGCAGCCCGGACGCCGTCCAGGCCTCCTCCACCAGCTCGCTGGGCGGGGCGCCGTCGGCCATGAGCGCGCGCAGCCCGTCCAGCACCGCGACGAAGTCGGCGACCGCCCGCTGCTGGCGCGCCCCGAGCCCGGGCACCTCGCCGGCCCGGCGGAGCGCCTCGGCGAACGGGATCGCCTCCTCGGCCGCGAAGTGGCCGAGCGCCCGCTCGCTGGTGTCGCCGATGCCACGTTTGGGCACGTTCAGCACGCGTCGCAAGCTGACCGCATCGAGCGGGTTGACCGCCGCCTTGAGGTAGGCGAGCAGGTCCTTGACCTCGCGCCGGTCGTAGAACTTGACCCCGCCGACCACCTTGTAGGGCAGGCCGGCCTTGACGAACACCTCCTCCAGCGCACGCGACTGCGCGTTGGTGCGGTAGAAGACGACGACCTCGCCGTAGCCGCGGCCCTCCTGCGCACGCAGGCGCTCGACCTCCTCGACCACGAAGGCGGCCTCGTCCTGCTCGTTCTCGGCCTGGTAGCGCACGATCGGGTGGCCCGCGCCGATCGCGGTCCACAGGTGCTTGGGCTTGCGCTCCAGGTTGTTGGCGATGAGCGCGTTGGCCGCCGACAGGATCGTCTGGGTGGAGCGGTAGTTGCGCTCCAGCAGGATCACGGTCGCATCCGGGTAGTCGGCCTCGAAGTCGAGGATGTTGCGCACGGTGGCGCCCCGGAAGGCGTAGATCGACTGGTCGCCGTCGCCCACCACGCACAGGTTGCGGGAGCGGGCGGTGAGCAGCTTGAGCAGCTCGTACTGGGCGACGTTGGTGTCCTGGAACTCGTCGACCAGCACGTAGCGGAAGCGCGCCTCCCATTCGGCCAGCACGTCGGGGTGCTCGGCGAACAGGCGTGCCGTCTGCATGATGAGATCGTCGAAGTCGAGCGCGTTCGAGGCGACCAGGGCCCGCTGGTAGCGCGTGTAGGCTCCGGCCACCTTCTTGTCGAAGAAGGTCATGGCCCGGTCGGCGTAGGCGTCCGGGCCGACCAGCTCGTCCTTGGCCGCGCTCACGGCGTGCAGGATGGCCCGGGGGGCGAGCCGGCGGGGGTCGTAGTCGAGCTCGCGGCACACCACCGTCATCAGCCGTTCGGCGTCGGCGTCGTCGTAGATGGTGAAGGTGGACTTGTAGCCGAGCCGGCCGCCGCTGCGGCGCAGGATGCGCACGCAGGCCGAGTGGAAGGTCGACACCCACATCGCCTTGACCATCGGCCCGACCAGCAGGCGCAGACGCTCCTGCATCTCGTTGGCCGCCTTGTTGGTGAACGTGATGGCCAGGATGTTGGCCGGGTGGACGTCTTTGTCCCTGACCAGGTAGGCGATCCGGTGGGTGAGCACGCGCGTCTTGCCCGACCCGGCGCCGGCCACGATGAGGGTGGGCCCCTCGGTCGCCAGCACGGCCTGCCGCTGCGCGTCGTTCAGCCCGTCCAGCAGGCCGGGCGCGGCGGCAGGGTCGGCGGGTCGCGCAGTCATCGGCCCGAGTATACGGAGACGCCCGACGCCGGGCCGACCGCCGTCCACCGACGGCCGGTTGGCCGCCCTGCCGCCGCCGTTCACGGTCGGGTCGGCGGGGCGGCCCCGGGCGTCCCGCCACACCTACACTGGCCGCATGACAGGAGGGGACGGCGGTCACCCCTACACCCGGCCGGTCCTGCTGTTCTACGAGCGGCTCGCCGGCCGCCGGATCGGCGCGGACGAGTGGCGGGCGCTCGACGACGTCTTCCACGACAGCTACCACGGTCGGCTGGACCGGCTCGGCCTGGCGCCCGGCGCCCGGGCGGCGCTGGCGGCCGCCGAGCGGGCCGGCCTGACCCAGTCGCTGCTGTCGATGTGGCGCCACCAGCAGCTCGTGCCCATGGTCGAGCGGCTCGGGATCGGCCACTTCTTCCTGCGGGTGGACGGGCTGCGCGTCCCGGGCGGCGAGAGCAAGACGGCACACCTGGTCGAGCACCTGGCCGCCGTCGGGGTCCCCGCGGGGGCGGCCCTGCTGGTCGGCGACTCGCTGGACGACCTGGCCGCGGCGCGGGCGGTCGGGGCGGGCTGCGTGCTGTACGACGGCGGCTCCCACCACCGGCAGGTGCTCGAGGCCACCGGCGCGCCGGTAGTCGAGCACCTGGGCGCCGCCCTCCAGGCAGGCCTGCAGGCAGGCACCGCCCTCCAGGCAGACGCGGCCCTCCAGGCAGGCGCCGCCGAGAGCCGAGAGCCGAGGCCCGAGGGCCGGGGGCCGGGGCCGCTCAGGCCAGCTCCTGGTAGGCGGCCAGGCAGCGCGCCGCGCAGGCCCGCCAGGTGAAGCGCGCCACGGCCAGCTCCCGGGCGTTTTGGCCGAGCCGGGCGGCCAGGCGCCGGTCCGACAGGACGCGGGCGAGCCGGTCCCGCAGGGCCGCCAGGTCGCCGGGCTCCACCAGGAACCCGGTCTCCCCGTCCACCACGACCTCGGCCAGCCCGCCGACCCGGCTGGCCACCACCGGCGTCCCGCTGGCCATGGCCTCCACGGCGGCCAGGCCGAGCAGCTCGGCGACGGGGATATGGCGGCCGTAGCAGGTGCGGTGGACCGAGGGCAGGGCCAGCACCGCGGCGCGGCGGTACAGGCCGGGCAGGGCGTGGTCGGGCACCGGACCCAGGAACGTGACCGGCCGGTCCCGGGCCAGCCGCTGCAGGAGGGCCGGGTAGTCGCGCTCGGGCGGACGGGCGTCGTGGCCGGCCGTGCCGGCCACCCGCAGGGCAGCCCCGCCAGGCAGCGCCTGGATCAGCCGGTCGACGCCCTTGTGCGGCGTCAGCCGCCCGACGTACAGCACGCCGTCCCGGCCGCCCGTGGGACCGGGGTGGAAGCGCTCCGGGTCCGCGCCGCCGTAGATCACCCGCGTGCGCTCGGGGGGAGCGCCGAGCAGCCGCGCCGAGCAGCAGGAGACGGCCAGGAAGCGGTCGAACAGCCGGTAGGCGAGCCCACCCCAGGCCCCGCCGGGCAGGCCGTGGTCGGTGACCGCGGTGCCCGCCCCGGCCAGCCGGGCGGCCAGTGCCGCCATGCGGCTGGGTATGCTGCGGAAATGATGCGCATGCACGAGCCGGGCGCCGGCCAGGGCGGCCGCAAGCAGCGGGGCCACCGGCTGGGCGGGGTGGCCGCCGAGCCACCCCAGCGGCCGCAGCACCCGGACCCGCAGCCCGCCCGGCTCCCGCCACCGGCCGGGCCGGGAGCCGAAGGTGACCAGCTCACAGTCGACCTCGGCGGCCAGCGCACGGGCCAGCTCCAGCGGGTAGCGCTCCCCGCCGCCGTACAGCCCGCCCGGCCCGAACGCGGTCGGCGCCACGTGGACGACCCGCATGCTCGCCGTCGCGCTGGTCACCCTCGGTGACCCCGGCCGCCTGAGCGGCGGCTACCTGTACCACCGCCGCATGGCCGAGCTCGCCCCGGCCAACCACGCCCGGGTCCGCTTCGTGTCGCTGCCCGACCGGCCCTTCCCGCTCCCGGCGCTGGCCGGGCCCGCCGTGCTGCGGCAGGCCGGACAGCTCCGTCCCGCCCGGCACGGCGCCGCGGTGGCAGGCCGTGCGGACGTGGTGGTCGTGGACAGCATCGCCGCCGCCTTCCTGGGCCCCTGGCTGGCGCGGCGGCGGGGCGGGCCGCCGCTGGTGGGCAGCCTGCACCAGCCGCCCGGCGGCATCGACCACGGACCGGTGCGGCGCGCCCTGCAGGCCCCCCTGGACCGGCTGGCCTGGCGTCGGGCCTGCCTGCTGCTGGTGGCCAGCCAGGCCCTGGCCGGGCAGCTCGCAGCCCAGGGGCTGCCGGGCGAGCGCATCCGGGTGGTCCCCCCCGGCCGGGACCTGGCGCCCGCCGCCGGCGGCCCGCCGGCCGACCTGCGCCTGGGGCGCCAGGCGGCCATCCTGTGCGTGGCCAACTGGGTGCGGCGCAAGGGCATCCTCGAGCTCCTGGACGCGGTCGCCATGCTCCCCGACGGGCTGGCCACCCTGCACCTGGCCGGCGACGACCGGGCCGACCGGCGCTACGGCGCCCGGGTCCGGGCCCGGCTGTCCCGACCGGACCTGGCCGGGCGGGTGGTCGTCCACGGCCCGCTCCCCAAGCAGCAGGTGGCCGCCCTGTACCGGGCGGCCGACGTGTTCGCCCTGCCCAGCCTGCGGGAACCCTACGGCACCGTGTGGGGCGAGGCCATGGCCGAGGGGCTGCCGGTGGTGGGCTGGCGGGCCGGGAACCTGCCGCACCTGGCCGAGCACGGCCGCCAGGGCCTGCTGGCCCCGCCCGGCGACGTGGCCGGGCTCGGCCAGGCCCTGGCCCGGCTGGCCGGCGACGAGCCGCTGCGGCAGCGGCTGGGCGCGGCGGCCCGGCGGCGGGCCGCCGCCCGCCCCACCTGGCAGGAGTCGGCCGCCAGGTTCTTCGCGGCGCTGCGGGAGGCGGCCCAGGCCGGGTGAGGCCGGCAGGCGCCGGGCGCCGCGGGGCGGCGGGCCGGGCCGGCTGGCAGGCGGCCGGCGGGCCGCCGCCGAGGCGGCTCACGGCAGCGGGCCGGGCCGGCCGGCGGGCGGGTGGTGGCCCACCGTCGAGCCGGCTCACGGCAGCGGGCCGGCATAGCCGGCGAAGTCCACCGGCGACTCCCACACCCGCACGGCCAGCGTCTCGCCCCCGACTCGCCGCACCGCAGGCGCCAGCGTGGCATGGGCCCAGCGGGCCAGGACCTCGACGGTGACGGCCTCGGCGGCGGGCGGGCGGATCTCCTCCAGGTCGCGCCCCTCGACCCGGGCGGCGGTCTGGCGCAGGGCCGCCCGCAGCGCGTCCAGGTCGCACACCATGCCGTGCCGGTCCAGCTCCCGCCGCCCCACCACCACGTCGATGCGGTAGTCGTGCGCGTGCAGCTCCCCCTCCGGCCCCGCCACCGGCATCCGGTGCAGGGCGCGCACCGTGACGCTCGAGCCCACCTCGTACCCGCTGCCGGGGTCAGGGCCCTGCGGGCTCATCGGCGCTCCTTCCTGCCGTGGCACCGGTGCGTGCTCACCGGTAGCGCAGGGCGACGTGGATCGGGTTCCCCGCCGCCGAGTCCAGGCACGCGTAGGCGTCGGCGGCCTGCTCGAAGGGGAACTCGTGGGTGGCCAGGACCGGCAGCGGCAGCTCCCCGACGAGCCGCCAGGCAAGCTCGGCCCGGCGGCGGCGGTCCCAGCGGGCGGTCAGCGCGGCCGGAAGGGTGGACACCTGGGTGCTGCGGATGGCCAGCCGGCGGCGATGGAACGCGGCGCCGAGCGGCAGCACGGCTGGCTTGGTGCCGTACCACGAGCACACCAGGGCCACCCCCTCGTGGGCCAGAAGCGCAAGGGACCAGGCCAACGCCTCGGGATTGCCGCTGGCCTCCACCAGCAGGTCGGCCCCCCGCCCGCCGGTCTCGCGGGCCACCGCCTCGCCGAGCTGGTCGGGCGCGACGGCGCGGACCCCGAAGGCGGTGGCCGTGGCCCGCCGGGCCGCCAGCGGCTCCGACCCGAGCACCCCGGCCCCGGCACGGCCGAGCAGCGCGGCGACCAGGATGCCCACGGCGCCGAGCCCCACCACCACGACGGTCTCCCCCAGGCGGGGGGCGGCGTCCAGGCACACCTGCAGGGCCGTCTCGACCAGGGGATACAGGGTGGCCGTGCGGGGGTCGACCCCGTCGACCGGGACGGCCTGGCAGGCGTCCACCACGAACCGGTCCTGGTGGGGATGGAAGGCGAAGACGAGCTGGCCCTCCCGCAGCGCCCCCGCCGGGCGGAGCACGCGGCCGACCGCGCTGTAGCCGTACCGGAACGGGTAGGCGAACGTGCCGGCCAGGGCGCCCAGGGTCTCGTCCAGGGGCAGCTCGGGGTCCATCTCGCCGCGGTAGGCGAGCAGCTCGGTGCCGCTCGAGATGCCCGAGTACTCGGTGGCCACCAGGACGCGCCGCCCGGTCGGGGAGGCCAGGTCCACCGCGCGCAGCTCGACCCGTCTCGGGGCCACGAAGTGGACGGCTCGGGCCTTCACGTCCCCGGCTTCCGACTCGGCTTCCGGCTCGGCTTGCGATGCGGCGGCCGCACCGGCGGCTGGTACCCCGCTGCCGCGCGGGCAAACCGTTTACCGCCACCATGACCGGGAACACGCCCGGCCATGGTCCCCGCCCTGCCCGAGGAACTCGCCCGTCTGGAGCTGCCCACCTGGGCCGGGCAGTTCGACCTGCGCGCCTTCCAAGGCGCATCCGGCAACCCCTACCTGGTGCTCACCCGCGGGCAGCTCGGGGACGGCCGCCTGGTCCTCACCCGGCTGCACTCGGCCTGCCTCACCGGCGATGCGCTGGGGTCGCTGCGCTGCGACTGCGGCCCCCAGCTGCGCCTGGCCATGCGGCGGATCGCCGCCGAGGGTCGGGGGGTCTTGCTGTACGCCCCCGAGCACGAGGGGCGGGGGGTGGGGCTGGTCTCCAAACTCCGAGCCTACCTGCTGCAGGACCAGGGCCACGACACCGTGGAGGCCAACCGCCGGTTGGGCCTGCCGGTGGACGGCCGGGACTACCGGGAGGCGGTGCAGGTGCTCCTGGCCGCCGGGGTCCGCAGCGTGCGGCTGCTGACCAACAACCCCGACAAGGCTCGCGCCCTGGCCGAAGGCGGCGTCCCGGTCGAGCAGGTGGTGCCCATCCAGACCGCGCCGCACCTGCGCAACCGCCGCTACCTGGAGACCAAGCGGCAGCGGCTCGGCCACCAGGCCCCGGCCGGCGAGCCCCTGGCGGAGGTCGTCCCCGCCCTGGACGTCACCACCCTGCTCGGCCGCGTGCGCCCGCACCCGCACCGCCCCTACACGGTGCTCAAGTACGCCCAGACGCTGGACGGCCGCATCGCCACCGGCAGCGGGGACGCCAAGTGGATCAGCGGCCCCGCCGAGCGCCGGGTGTCCCATGCCCTGCGGGCCGCCTGCGACGCCGTGCTGGTGGGGATCGGCACGGTGCTGCGCGACGATCCCCTGCTGACCGTGCGGATGGTCCCCGGCGCCTGCCCGATCAGGGTGATCCTGGACTCCTGGCTGCGCGTCCCACCCGACGCGGGCGTGGTCGACGGCAGCGGGGCCACCGTCATCCTGACCTCCCCCGAGTCCAGCCCGGCCAGCCGGGCCGCCCTGCGGGCGCAGGGCGCGACGGTGGAGGTGGTCCGGGCGGGGCCGGACGGGCTGGACCTTGGTGACGGCCTGGCCCGCCTGCTGGCGCTGGGGATCGGCTCGCTGCTGGTGGAAGGCGGCGCGCGGGTCATCACCTCGATGCTGCGGGAGCGGCTGGTGGACCGGCTGGTGGTGGGCGTGGCCCCGCTGCTGCTGGGCGACGGCACCCAGGCGGTCGGGGACCTCGGGGTGCGCCGGGTGGCGGAGGGGCTGCGGCTGGCCGGCGTCACGGTGCACCAGGCGGGGGCGGACCTGCTGGTCGCCGCGGACCTGGACGGCGCCCCGCCCACGCCGGCGTGAGCGCGGCCGGCCGCAGCCGGCGCTGGGCCAGGCAGGCCGGTGCCCTATGCTGGACCTCGGTCGGACCTCCCGTTCGAAAGGCACGGTATGCAGGCCCCCGCCACCCCGGCAGCGCAGCTGGGCCCGTCGACCGTCGCGCTGGCGGTCCGCGGGCTGCGCAAGGCCTTCGGGCGGAAGGTGGCGGTCGACGGGGTGGACCTGGACATCCTCCACGGCTGCTTCTTCGGCCTGGTCGGGCCGAACGGGGCCGGCAAGACGACCACGCTCAGCATGGTCACCGGGCTGCTGCGGCCCGACGCCGGCACGATCGTGGTCGACGGGCTCGACGTGTGGCGCGACCCGAGCCGGGCCAAGCAGCGCATCGGGGTGCTGCCCGAGGAGCTGCGGCTGTTCGACCGGCTGACCGGCAGCGAGCTGCTGGCCTACAACGGCGCCCTGCGCCGCCTGGACGCCGACCTGGTGGCCGGACGGGCCCGCGAGCTGCTCGACGTGCTCGGCCTCACCGAGGCGGCAGGCACGCTGGTGGCCGACTACTCGCACGGCATGCGCAAGAAGATCGCGTTGGCCGCGGCCCTGCTCCACGGCCCGCGGGTGCTGTTCCTGGACGAGCCGTTCGAGGCCATCGACCCGGTGTCGGCGCGGGCGATCCGCGCCGTGCTCGAGCGCTACACCGGCGGCGGGGCCACGGTCGTGTTCTCCAGCCACGTCATGGAGCTGGTCGAGCGGCTGTGCGACCGGGTCGGCATCATGCACGCCGGCCGGCTGGTCGCCGAGGGCCCGACCGACCAGGTGCGGGCGGGCGGCAGCCTCGAGGACGCCTTCGTCCGCCTGGTCGGCGCGAGCGAGGTCAACGTGGAGGAGCTCGGTTGGCTCGGGTCTTCGTCCGGCTGAAGCTCCGGCTGCTCGCCAACAGCCTGCGCGGCAGCCCCGCCCGGGTGGTCGGGATGGTCCTCGGCGTGCTGCTCGCCCTGCCGCTCACCGCCGTCGGGACCTTCCTGCTGGCCACCCTGCCGCGCTCGCACCCCCGGATCGCCCTGCCGCTCACCGTGCTCGTGTTCCTGGGGCTCGCGTTCGGCTGGGTGTGGTTCCCGCTGACCCTGTTCGCGGCCGACGCCACGCTCGACCCGACGCGGCTGGCGCTGCTGCCGCTGCGCCCGCGCCAGCTGATGACCGGGCTGTTCGCCGCCTCCTGCGTCGGCGTCGCGCCGCTGGCCACCATGCTCGTGCTCGCCGGCGCGGTGGTCGGGTTCGCGCCGGCGGGCCCCGGCGTCCTGCTGGTGGCCCTGGCCGCCGCCGGCGAGCTCGCCCTGTGCGTCACCGCCTCGCGGGCGCTGACCACGGCGCTGTCGCGCTGGCTGCGCAGCCGCAAGGCGCGCGACCTGGCGGTCCTGGTGGTGTCGGTGAGCACGCTGGCCCTGAACCTCGCCTTCCAGGCGCTGAGCCGCTCCCTGCAGCACGCCCGGCCGGGCTCGCTGCGCGGCGTGGGCGGCGTCGCGCTGCTGCTCGGCTGGAGCCCGCCGGGACTGGCCGCCCACGCCATGGCCAGCGCGCGCGTCGGACGGCTCGGCGTCGCCCTGGCCGAGCTCGCCGGCGTGGCCGCGGCGGTCCTGGCGCTCGTCTGGGTGTGGTGGACGAGCCTGGAGCGGGTGCTCACCACCGTCGAGCCGGGCTCCCCCCCGGCCCGCAAGGCGATCGCCGGCCTGTGGCCGCGGCTGCTCGGCTTCCTGCCCCGCGACGCCCGCACGGCGGTCGCCGTCAAGGACCTGCGCTACCTGGTCCGCCATCCGCGTCTGCGGGTGCAGGCGCTCACCGTCGCCCTGTTCGGGGTCGCGCTGGTCGTGTTCACCGACGTCACCCCGGCGCTGCACCGGCCCGAGGGGGTCTTCGGCGCGCTCGGCATCCTCTGGCTGTTCGGGCAGAACACGATGAACCAGTTCGGGCTGGACGGCGCCGCCTACTGGACCAACGTGGCGGCGGGCACCGACCCGCGCACCGACGTCGAGGGCAAGAACCTGGCCACCGCGCTGGTCGCCCTGGCCCTGCTCGGCGCGCTCGCGGTCGCGCTGGCCGCCCTGACCGGCGGCTGGGCGTACGTCCCGGTGGCCGTGTGCGCCGGCGTGGCGCTGCTCGGCAGCGTGCTTGCGGTCGGCGACTACGTCTCCGCCCGCTTCCCGTTCCCGGTCCCCGACGCCCCCACCAACCTGTGGGCCGGCCAGAGCGCCGGCCACGGCTGCCTGGTCGGGCTGGCCCAGCTGGTCGCCATCGCGGTCGAGTGGGCGCTGCTGGCGCCGGTGGCCGCCGTCGTGGTCGTCGGGATCGTCTGGTGGAAGCCGGCGCTGGCCGTCGCCTGCCCGCTGGCCCTGGCCTACGGGGCGCTCGTCTGGTGGCTGGGGGTGGGGCTGGCCAGCGAGGCCCTACGTGGCCGCCAGCCCGAGCTGCTCGCCGCCTTGAGCCCGAGACGGGCGACCTGAGCGGCGGCCCCCTGACGGCGGGGTGCGGTGCCCTGACGGCGGTGCCGGCCCGGCCGGGCTCGGGTAGCATGCTCGGGGCCCGGGGTGGCCGGGCCGAGGAGCAGGGGAGGGATGGCATGTCGGGTCGGCGCTGGGTCGTTGCCGGGTTCGCCGTGGTCGCGCTGCTCGCGGCCGGCTGCACGGGCAGGCCCACGCCGGCGGGCCCGGCCCCCACACCCACACCCGCGCCCGGCAGCCAGCCGCCGGGCGCCGCCGCCGGCGGCCAAGGTCCCCGGGTCATCATCGTGGTGGAGGAGAACCACTCGTTCGCGCAGGTCATCGGGTCGCCCCAGGCGCCCGGCCTGAACCAGCTCGCCCGCCGCGGCGTGCTGCTCACCGAGTTCTACGCCACGACGCACCCGTCGCTGCCCAACTACATCGCGCTGCTCAGCGGCGACACCCACGGCATCACCTCCGACTGCGGCAAGTGCACGGTGGACGCGCCCAACCTCGTCGACCGGCTCGAGCAGGCCAACGTCTCCTGGAAGGCGTACATGCAGGGGCTGCCCGAGCCCTGCGCCACCGTCACCCGCGCCGGCGCCTACGCCAAGAAGCACAACCCGTTCATGTACTTCGACTCGATCCGCGACGACCCCGCCCGCTGCGCCAAGGTGGTGCCGTTCTCCCAGTTCCAGGCCGACCTCGACGGCGGGCAGCTCCCCCGCTTCGTGTTCGTCACCCCCGACCTCGACCACGACATGCACGGCGCGGGCGAGGGCGGCGACGACGCCCAGCTCGTCGCCACGGCCGACGCCTGGCTGCAGGACCTCTACGGCAGGCTCACCGCCTCGGCGGCCTGGCGGCAGGACACCCGCCTGGTCGTCACCTGGGACGAGGGCGGCGGCGGCTCGAGGGGCAAGCGCGGCTGCTGCGACGGCCTGGCCAACGGGGGCAACGTCGCCACCGTCATCGCCGGGCCCAAGGTGCGGCCCGGACGGGACGCCACGCCCTACGACCACTACGCGCTGCTGCGCTCCGTCCAGACCCTGCTGCACCTGCAGCCCTACCTGGGCCACGCCGCCGACCCGTCCTCCAAGGACATCCCCGCCCTGGCAAGCCAAGCCGCAGGCTGACCCGCACGCTCAGACCGGGATGGCGAGCGAGAACGAGCTGCCCTTGGCCGGCTCGCTGGACGCCCACACCCGCCCCCCGTGCGCCTCGACGATCTCCCGGCAGATGGCCAGCCCGAGCCCGCTGCCGCCCTGGGCACGCGAGCGGGCGGCATCCACCCGGTAGAAACGGTCGAACACGTGCGGCAGGGCGTCCGCGGCGATCCCCGGCCCGGTGTCGGTGACCGAGCAGCCGGCCATCCCGTCCTGGTGCCAGGTGCGCACGCACACCTCACCGCCCGCGCCGGTGTACTTGATCGCGTTGTCGACCAGGTTGGTGACGACCAGCTCGAGCTGGCGGCGGTCGCCGAGCACCACCGCGCCGGCGCCCTCGCGCCGCAGCGTGACGCGTTTGGCGGCGGCCAGCGGCCGCAGCTTGCCGAGCACCTCGTCCACGAGGGCGTCCAGCCGCTCGGGGGTGCGCAGCAGCTGCAGCCGGCCCTCGTCGATGCGGGCCAGGGTGAGCAGGTTGTCGACGATCCGGCTCATGCGCTCGACCTCCTCGTTGGCGCTGGACAGCACCTCGCGGGCGTCGGCTGCCAGCCCGGGGGAGCGCAGGCTGACCTCCAGCTCCGAGCGCATCACGGCCAGCGGCGTGCGCAGCTCGTGCGAGGCGTCGGCGACCAGGCGGTGCTGGTCGGCCACCCCCCGCTCGATGCGGTCGAGCATGGCGTTGAGCGTGGCCGCCAGCCGGCCGAGCTCGTCGGCGGTCGGCGGCACGGCGACCCGCTCGTGCAGCCGGTCGGCGCCGATCGCGGCCGCCTGGCGGGTCATGCGGGTGACCGGCAGCAGCGCCTTGCGGGCCAGCAGCCAGCCACCCCCGCCGGCCAGCGCGAGCGCCGCCGCCCCACCGACCAGGAGCAGCAGCAGCAGGTCGCGCACGGACTCGTCGACCTCGTTCAGCGGGACCGCCAGGACCAGCACCCCGATGGGCGGCGAGCCTGTCGGCGGGGAGTTGGTCGGCAAGGAGGCGGTCGCCGGCACGGCCAGCAGCCGGTAGCGCCGGCGTTCCGGGCCGAGGTGGACGGTGGCACGGACCTGGCGCCCTCGGGCCGCGCGGGCCAGCGCCCATGGGCCGAGCATCGGCCTGGCGGCGACCGGGTCGCCGGAGGCCTGCCGGACCGCGCCGCCGGGGTCGAGGAGCTGGGCCGCGGGCTGGCCGTGCAGGGGCACCAGCCGGTCTGTGTCCAGCTCCCGCAGGCTGGCGTGGCCGGTGGCCGCAAGGGCGGTGCCGACGTCGTCGGCCCGGTCGTCGAGCGACTGGTCGACGCTGTCGATCAGCTCCGCGCGCATGCGCACCAGCAGGAAGGCGGCCAGCACGGCGAGGATGGCCGTCAGCAGCCCGACATACCAGGCGGTGAGCCGGACGCGGATGGGGAGGTTCACGGGACGGGAGGGGTCATGGGACCTGGCGGTTCACGAAGCCGAAGGCTCATGGACCTGGAGGGCGTAGCCGACGCCGCGGACCGTGTGGATGAGCGCCGGCATGCCCGGCCGCTCCAGCTTGCGCCGCAGGTAGCCTATGTAGACGTCCACGACGTTGGACAGGCCGTCGTAGTTGAAGTCCCACACGTGCTCGAGGATGTCGCTGCGGCTGACCACGTCGCCGGCCCGGCGCATCAGGTACTCGAGCAGGGAGAACTCGCGCGCGGACAGCTCGACCGGCCGGCCCGCCCGGGTGACCAGATGGCTGGCCGGGTCCAGGGCAAGGTCTGCGACCGTGAGCACGACCGGCCGCTCCCCCGGAGCGCGCCGCAGCAGGGCGCGCAGGCGGGCCAGCAGCTCGCCGAAGGCGAACGGCTTGACCAGGTAGTCGTCGGCGCCGACGTCCAGGCCGCCGATCCGGTCCTGCACCCCGTCCCTGGCCGTGAGCATGATGACCGGAGCCCAGCGGCCCGCCGCCCGCAGGCGCCGGCACAGCTCGAGCCCGTCCAGACCGGGCAGCATCACGTCGAGCACGATGGCGTCGTAGGGATGCTCGGTCGCCTGGTACAGGCCGTCCTCGCCGTCGTGGGCGACGTCGACCGCATAGCCCTCCTGCTCGAGGCCCCGCTGGATGGCCCGGGCCATCTTCGCCTCGTCCTCGACCACCAGGATGTGCATGCCGCCGCCCCTTCATCGCCACACCGGCCCGCCGCAGGCTCTCGTCAAGCCTCGGCCTCGTCAAGCCCCGGCCGCAGCACGCCCCGGTCCCGTCAGGCCCCGGTCCCGTCAGGCCCCGGGCGCAGCACGCCCTGGCCTCGTCGCGGGCCGGCCTCGGTGCGCCTGCGGCGCCACCAGTTCGGACGCCGGCTGCCCGGGCTGGCCGCACGCAGGCGCTCGGCGTGCAGGGCGGCCGCCGGGTCGGGCCGGATGGGCGCCAGGTCGACCCGCCGGCCGCGCCGCTCCAGGATGCCGCCGAGCAGGGCGTCGGCGAAGGCCGGGTTGCGGGCCAGGACCGGCCCGTGCAGGTAGGTGCCGAGCAGGTTGCCGCGGCGCACCCCCTCGGTCCGGTCGGTCCCGTTGTTGCCGCTGCCGCGGACGACCGTGG
The DNA here is from genome assembly GCA_044870185.1 of Actinomycetes bacterium. Classification (GTDB taxonomy): domain Bacteria; phylum Actinomycetota; class CALGFH01; order CALGFH01; family CALGFH01; genus JBIOYL01. Next base: position 19,067 of record JBIOYL010000064.1, read on the forward strand.
CCAGCGGCTCGGCGTCCGGGCCGAGCACCGTGCGCCCGGCGTGGTTCTCGAAGCCGGTCAGGACGAGGCCGTCGGCGGTGCGGGCGACCACCTCGCCGACGCAGCGCGGCCCGGACGCCCGGGTCTCGAGGTCCAGCAGCCCGAGCCCGTCGACCTCGCGGCCGGAGGCGTCCAGGTACACCGACCCGAGCAGCTGCAGGCTGCCGCACACGGCCAGGGCGGGCGCCCCCGCGGTGAGCGCCTGGACCAGACCCCGGCCCGGCCGGCCGCGCAGCAGCGCCGACGCCGACGCCTGCATGCGTCCTCGCCACCCCCCAGCATGTAGGCGTCGAGGTCGCCGGAGACCGGGTCGGGGGCGGGCACGTCGACGGCTTCGGCGGCGATCCCGCGCACGCGCAGGCGCCAGGCGAGCACCGCGGCATTGCCGCGGTCACCGTAGGTGCCGAGGAGCTGCGGGTAGACGATCCCGATGCGGATGGTCCGCCGCCCCAGGCTGCCGTCGCCCTGCTCGTGGAGTGCCATCGACGGCGGCCAGTCGAGCGGACCCGCGATGAGACGGCGGTGAGAGGCCGGGCAGCGCCGCGGCCAGGCGGCGGTGCGGCCGGGCGGGGAACCCCGCCTTCGGCTCGAACCGGTCTCCAGACGGCCGGCCGACCGACCGCGCCGTGCTAGCGTGCTGGCTCATGACGAACGGTTCCCGCGTGGCCAGGCGGCGGCCGGCCAGGCGACGGCCGCCGTACTGGCGCCGGCGGATCCTCGTCGGGCTCGCCGTCGTCCTGGTGGCGTGCCTGCTGGTCGGGGGAGCCGGCTGGACCTACGCCCACTGGCGGTTCGGCCAGATCCGCTCGGTCGACGTGCCCGGGTTGCAGCAGACCTCGGCGGGCACGCCGCTGAACATCCTGGTCGTCGGCTCCGACTCGCGCGCCGGCCTCGGAAGGGGCGAGGCGCGCTCGTTCGGCTCGGCTGTGGCCAACCCCGGCCAGCGCAACGACGTGAACATCGTCGCGCACATCGACCCGTCCCGGCACCAGGCCGCGCTGCTGTCGATCCCGCGCGACCTGTTCGTGCCGATCGCCGGCACGGGGTCGAGCAACAAGCTCAACGCCGCGTTCAACGGCGACGCCGGGCGGCTCGTGGCCACCATCCGGCAGAGCCTCGGCATCGACATCAACCACTACGTCCTGGTCGACTTCGACGGCTTCCAGGGCATCGTCGACGCCCTCGGCGGGATCGAGCTGGACTTCCCCTACCCGGTTCGGGACGCCGAGTCCGGGCTGCGCATCACCCAGGCCGGCTGCCAGCGGCTCGACGGCGGCCGGGCGCTGTCGGTCGCCCGCAGCCGCCACTACCGCTACCTCCAAGGCGGGTCCTGGCACGACGACCCGCTGAGCGACCTCGGCCGCATCCGGCGCCAGCAGACCTTCCTGCGGGTCGTGCTCGCCACCGCCATCCACCAGGGCCTGGACAACCCGGTGCGGGCCAACGCCTTCATCGGCGCGGTCGTGCACGACGTGACCAAGGACGCGGGCCTGTCGGTCGGTGACGCGGTCCGGCTGGCCGGCGAGCTGCGCTCGCTCCACCCCGACAGCCTGCCCAGCTACACCCTTCCGACCCGGGAGGTGAACGGCTACCAAGGCTACGGCGACATCCTGCTGCCCGCCGAGCCGGCCGCGAGCCGGGTCGTCGCCGCGTTCCTCGGCCGCCCGCCGCCCGCTCGGGCGGCCGTCCCGCCGGCCACGGGCGCGGCCGTCCCGCCGGCCACGGGCGCGGCCGCCCGGGCGGGTGCCGGCGCGGGCGCGGCACCGCCCGCCCGCTCCCACGTCGCCGTCCGGGTCCTGAACGGCATCGGCACGCCCGGTCTGGCCGCCCGGGTGGCCGCCCGGCTGCGCGAGGCCGGCTTCACGGTCGCCGCGACCGGCAACAGCCGGCGCGGCGCCGGGCCGTCGCAGGTCCGCTACGCGCCCGGCCAGCTCGCCGCCGCGCGCGCCCTGGCGGCCGCCATCGAGGGCCCGGTCCGCCTCCGCGCCGACCCGAGCATGGGCGGCGACCGGCTCACCCTCGTGGTGCGGCCCGGCTTCGGCCGCATCCGCGCGGCTGCGCCCCCGCCTTCCACCACCCTGCCGGCGGCCAGGCCCACGCCGGCGGCCAGGCCCACGCCGGCCGCCACGCCCCTGACCTCCGCCCCACGTGACTTCGACCCGCGGCCCTGCTGAGGGCCGCCCTGTCGTTGCCGTGACGGCCCGTCGTTGCCCTGATGGGACGTTTGCATCAGTATGATCGCCGGTCCGGAGACACCGTGGTGGAGGACGAGGTTGGCGGGCGGGAGGGCGAGGTTGGCTCGGCGACTGAACATGCAGCGCGGCGGCGGCACGCAGGCTGCGTGTCGCTGCGGCAAGCCGTCGATCGGGACGTGTGCCGAGTGCGGCCGGCCCGTCTGCGCCGATCACGGCGAGCAGCAGGACGGGCGGCTGGTCTGCCGTGAGCACCGCGCCGCCCACGAGCACGCCGAGCTCCACCAGCAGGCCAGGCTGGCCCGCCAGCTCGGCGCCACCATCCCGACCCTCGTCGCCGAGTTCCTGCGGGTCATGGCGGCCGCCGGCAACCCGGGACGCACCCGGCTGCCCCGCCGCGGCTGGCTCGGCCGCCGGCGCAGCGGCTGGGAGGTCGCCGCGCAGGAGACCTACTCGCGGTCGACGGGCCGGCTGAAGCAGACCGACCGCCTGGTCCTGCTGCCCGACGGCACCTTCCGCCGGGTCGTCTGCCCGGCCGACAGGCCGCTGGCCAAGGGCAAGCTGCAGCGCGGCGAGGAGCCCGTGCCGGTCCACGTCCCCCCGAGCCAGATCTTCGCGCAGGTCCCCGGCCGGCTCGACGACCTGCTTGCCGTCAACCACCTGCAGTGGCCGAGGCCGGACTGACCGGCATCGCCCGGTAGGCCCGCGCCGGGCGGCACCCGGCCAGGGGCGGTGCCGGCTCGCGTCCGCCGGGCCCTACTCCCACTCGATCGTGCCGGGCGGCTTGGAGGTCACGTCGTAGGCGACCCGGTTCACGCCGGGCACCTCGCCGACCACCCGGGACGAGATGCGCTCCAGCAGCTCCCAGGGCAGGCGGGCGAAGTCCGCGGTCATGGCGTCCTCGCTGGTCACCGCCCGGACCACGACGGGATGGGCGTAGGTGCGGTCGTCGCCCATGACGCCCACGGTGCGCACCGCCACCAGCACCGCGAAGCACTGCCACAGCTCACGGTCCAGCCCGGCCCGGCGGACCTCCTCGAGCACGATGCCGTCGGCGGCACGCAGGATCTCCAGCCGCTCGGCGGTCACCTCCCCGACGATGCGCACGGCCAGGCCGGGCCCGGGGAACGGCTGGCGCCAGACGACGTCGGCGGGCAGGCCGAGCTCGACGCCGACCCGCCGTACCTCGTCCTTGAACAGCAGCCGCAGCGGCTCGACCAGCTCCAGGTCCATGTCCGCGGGCAGGCCGCCCACGTTGTGGTGGCTCTTGATGGTCGCCGCCCGCCGGCCGCCGGACTCGACCACGTCCGGGTACAGCGTGCCCTGGACGAGGAAGCGGGCGTCGCCGTGCTCGCGCGCCACCTCCTCGAAGACACGGATGAACTCGTTGCCGATGGCCTTGCGCTTGGCCTCCGGGTCGGTCACCCCGGCGAGCTTGGCCAGGAAGCGGTCGGCCGCCTTGACGTGCACGAGGTTGACCTTGAAGTCGCGCCGGAAGGTCTCCTCGACCTGGGCGGCCTCGCCGGCCCGCAGCAGCCCGGTGTCCACCAGCACGCAGGTCAGCCGGTCACCGACGGCGCGGTGGACCAGCAGGGCCGCGACCGCCGAGTCCACCCCGCCCGACAGCGCGGCCAGCACCGCGGCGTCGCCGACCTGGGCGGCGACCGCCGCCTCCTGCTCGGAGATGATCGACACGCTCGTCCAGTTCGGCCGGCAGTCGGCCGCGTCATACAGGAAGTTGCGGAGCAGGTCGAGGCCGCGGGGGGTGTGGGCGACCTCGGGGTGGAACTGCACGCCGTACAGGCCACGGCCCGGGTCCTCGAACGCGGCCACCGGCGCGGCCTCGGTGGCGGCGGTCACGCGCGCTCCGGGCGGCGCGGCCGTCACCGTGTCGCCGTGGCTCATCCACACGATCTGCTCGGCCGGCAGGCCGCGGAACAGGACGCTGCGCTCCGGACGGGCCGCCAGGGCGGTGCGCCCGTACTCGCGCACGCCGGTCGGCTCCACCCGGCCGCCGAGCGCGCGGGCCATCGCCTGCTGGCCGTAGCACAGGCCGAGCATGGGACGCCCAGGTCGAGCAGGCGCGGGTCGAGGGCGGGCGCGCCTGCCTCGTACACCGATGACGGGCCGCCGGACAGGATGAGGGCGCTGGCGCCCCGGGCCCGCACCGTTTCGGGGGCGACATCGTAGGGAACGACCTCGGAGTACACGTGGCACTCGCGCACCCGCCGGGCGATGAGCTGCGCGTACTGGGCGCCGAAGTCGAGGACGAGGACGGTGTCGTGCGCGGGCGGGCTCATGGGCGCAGGATACCAGCGGGCGTGGTTTGCCCCGGCATGCTGGGAACGCGTAGTCTGGACGGCGCGAACCGGAGGGAGCGGCACCGCTCCCAGGTGCCCAGCCCCCGCACCGCGCGACGCCGCGTGGTGCTTTTTCGTGCCGCCGACGGTCCGTCGTCCGCGATTGCCCCCAGGTGAGGAGACGAGGCAGCGTGCAGCACTCCGATGACGGCGCCGCCACGCCCTCGGGCGCCGAGCCGGCCTCCGACCCCGGCGCCAAGACCCGCCGCCGCGCGCCGGGCGCCGACCCGGAGGTGCGCTCCTTCGGCGCGTCGCGGACGTGCGCGGCCGAGGGGTGCGGGACGAAGCTGTCGCGCTACAACCCCGACGTCTACTGCTCGGTCCACCGCGGCTGGGATCGCCAGGTGGTCACCCGGCGGCGCCGAACCGACGGGAATCACGAGCAGGAATAGCGAGCAGGAGTAGCGAGTTGTGGTTGTGAAGGCGCGGCCGGGCT
>JBIOYL010000065.1:0-3364 GCA_044870185.1 Actinomycetes bacterium
ACCAGGCCGAGGACGGGCTCCAGTGTGGTGAACGGGTAGTCGGCCACCTTGGGCCTGGCCGCCGAGGCGCGGGCGACGATGCTCGACTTGCCGGCGTTCGGGAACCCGACCAGGCCGGCGTCGGCCAGCAGGCGCAGCTCCAGGATGAGACGCCGCTGCCGGCCGGGCTCCCCCTTCTCATGGAAGTGGGCGACCCGGCGGCCGGGCCCGGACAGCGCGGCGTTGCCCCGCCCGCCGCGTCCACCCGGGGCGGCCACGAAGCGCGCGCCTGGCGTGGCGAGGTCGGCCAGCACGCGGCCGTCGGCGGCCCGTACGACGGTGCCGACCGGCACCGGCAGGACGCGGTCGGCGCCGTCGGCGCCCTTGCGGTTGTTGCCCTGGCCGTGGCGGCCACGCCCGGCCCGCTGGTGAGGGTGGAAGTGGTAGTCGACGAGGGTGGCGACGGCCGGGTCGGCGACCAGCACGACGTCGCCGCCGCGGCCCCCGTCGCCGCCGTCCGGGCCGCCCTTGGGGCGGTACTTCTCGCGGTGGAACGAGGTCACGCCGTCACCGCCGCGCCCGCCGGTCAGCTCGACCGTCACCTCGTCGACGAACATGCCGGGTCCTCGCACGGCGGGCGCGGCGACGTGCGGCCGCATGCCGCCGGTGGCGCCGCTAGGCGACGCCGTCGGTGTCGATGCTGGCGAGCTTGCGGCCGCGGGTCGTGGAGTAGACCACCCGGCCGTCGGCCAGCGCGAACAGCGTGTCGTCCCCGCCCCGGCCGACGCCCGGGCCGGGGTGGATCCTGGTCCCCCGCTGGCGCACGAGGATCGTGCCGGCGGTGACGAACTGGCCGCCGTAGCGCTTCACGCCGAGCCGCTTGGCGGCCGAGTCGCGCCCGTTGCGGCTGGAGGAGGCACCCTTCTTGTGGGCCATGCGTCAGCCCTCCTGCTCGGTCGCCGGTCCGGCCGGGGCCGGATCGCCGGGCAGGTCGGCCTGGTCGGCTCCGGCCGGGGCCGCCTGGCCGGGCAGGTCGATCTGGTCGACTCCGGCCCGGGCGGTCCGGCCGGGCAGGTCGATCTGGTCGATCTGGATGCGGGTCAGCGCCTGCCGGTGGCCCTGGTGGCGCTGCTGGCCGGTCTTGTTCTTATAGGTGAACACACGGATCTTGGCCCCCCGGTGCTGCTCGAGGATGCTCGCGGTCACGGCCGCGCCGGCCAGCGCGTCCTTGGCCGAGGTGACCCCGCCCTCGTCGTCGACGACGAGCAGCGGCGCGAACCGGACGCTGGCGCCGTCCTGGCCGGCCAGCCGCTCGACGTCGAGGACGTCGCCGACCTTCACCTTGTACTGCTTCCCGCCGGTGCGGATGACGGCGTACACGGTCGTGGTCGTCCTTTCGAGTCGTGATCAGCGAGGGGTCGCGCCGCGCCTCCCACTTGCCTGCCACGCGCTCCGGCACCGGTTCGGTCGAGCCGATCCAGGAGCAGGCACGCAGCAGAGGGCGAGCGGCGGCGCGCCAACGGCCAAGGGTAGTGGCCTTCGCCCCTGACCCGCAAGCTCGACCCCTCACCCCTCAGGGCCTGGTCGCCGCCGACAGCTCGTGGGTGATCACCAGACCCCGCCCCTCACAGGTCGGGCAGGTCTCCGAGAAGCTCTCGAGCAGGCCGCCCGACACCCGCTTGCGGGTCATCTGCACGAGCCCGAGCGACGAGATCTCCATGACCTGGCTCTTGGTCTTGTCGCGGGTCAGGGCCGACCGGAGCCGGTCGAGCACCGCCTGCTGGTTGCGTTCGGACAGCATGTCGATGAAGTCGATGACGATGATCCCGCCGATGTCGCGCAGCCGGAGCTGGCGCACGATCTCGTCGGCCGCCTCGAGGTTGTTGGCGAACACCGTGTCCTCGAGGTTGGCCTTGCCGACGAACTTGCCCGTGTTGACGTCGATCACGGTCATCGCCTCGGTCCGGTCGATCACGATCGACCCGCCGGAGGGCAGCCAGACCTTGCGCTCGAGCGCCTTGTGGATCTGCTCGACCACGCGGTACTGCTCGAACAGCGGCAGCTTGCCCTCGTAGTGGCGCAGCTTGGGGAGCAGGTCGGGGGCGACCTCCTCGAGGTAGTCTGCGACCCGCTCGTACAGCTCGGGCGAGTCCACGATGAGCTCGCTGAAGTCGGGCGAGAAGATGTCCCGGATCACCCGCACGACGAGCTCCGGCTCGGAGTAGATGACCGCCGGTGGCGAGGCCTTCTTCGCCTTTCGCTCGACCGTCTCCCAGCGGGCTTGCAGGCGGGCCAGGTCCGCGCGCAGATCTTCGGCCGTCGCCCCCTCGGCGGCGGTGCGGACGATCACCCCCAGCCCCTTGGGACGAACCTCCTTGAGGATCTCGCGGAGCCGCGCGCGCTCCGGCTCGGGCAGGCGGCGCGAGATCCCGAACGTCGCCTCGCCCGGCTGGAGCACGAGGAAGCGGCCGGCCAGCGACACCTGGGCGGTCAGCCGCGCCCCCTTGGCGCCGATGGGGTCCTTGGTCACCTGGACCAGGACGGCCTGGCCCGGCTTCAGCGCCTTCTCGATGCGCGGCGGCTCGCCCTCGAGGTCCTGCTCGTCGTAGTCGACCTCACCGGCGTACAGCACGGCGTTGCGGCCCTTGCCGATGTCGACGAAGGCCGCCTCCATGCCGGGCAGCACGTTCTGCACCCGGCCGAGATAGATGTTGCCCACCAAGGACTTGCCGGCCTTGCGGGTGACGTAGTGCTCGACGAGCGTTCGGCCCTCGAGCACGCCGATCTGCGTGCGCTCGGCGCCCTCGGTGACGAGCATCCGCCGCTCCGGGCCCTCCTCGCGCAGGATGCGCTTCTGCTCCTCGGTGAGGCCGTGGATGCGCCGGCGCCGGTGGCGGTCGGCCTGACGGGCACCCTGGGGCCGGCGCGCCTCGAGCCGGGTGGAGCGTTCGGCGGCGGCGGCGGGCCCGGCGGCCGGCGGCCCGACGGCGGGCTCGGCCACCGCCAAACCGCTACCCCCGTCGGCCGCGGACGGGCGCTCGGATGCCCCGGACGGGCGCTCGGCACCGGCGGCCGGCCGCCTGACGGCGGGGTCGGCGGTGGGCTCGCCGGGGGGGCGGACCACGCCGCTCCGGCCTCGACGGCCACGCGGGGACCGGGGCGGACGGGTGGGCGGCTCGGTCGGATGGGTGGGCGGCTCGGCGGCCTCCTTCGGACTGCCCGGGACCGGCTCGGGGGCAGGCGGCGGCTGCTCGCCGGGTGTGGCCGCGGGCTCACCCGGGGCGACGACCGCCTCGGCGCGGGCCCGGGCCTTGGCGGCGGCGCGACGGCGCCGGCGGGCGCGCGTCCGCGCCGACCCGGAGGCCGGCGCGGAGGCCGGCGACAC
>JBIOYL010000066.1:0-4007 GCA_044870185.1 Actinomycetes bacterium
GCGCGGCCCGCATGGGGCGGATGTCGACAGGGACGGCCGTGGCACCGCGTGACCGGCTGCTGGTCGCACGCGTAAATAGGCTCACCTCACTGGATCCGCGCCAACGAACCAGGGAGGTGAGCCTTGCGAGGGCTCAGGATAGCCGCGCCCACGCAGCTGTGTCTGACGTGGGAGCAGGAGCGTGTCGGCGGGCAGTGGGAGCAGCTGCCGGAGGCGACCCGGGCCGCGGTGCTGTCGCTGCTGGCCCGCCTGATCGCCAGGGGCGTTGTGGCCGAGGACGGTGGCGATGGGTGAGCTGAGCAAGGTCCGGCCGGCTCACCTGCGGCGTGAGGCCTGGGTGTATGTGCGCCAGTCGACGATGACGCAGGTCCGGGAGAACACCGAGAGCCTGAACCGCCAGTACGAGCTGGTCGACCGCGCCCGGGCGCTGGGGTGGAAACCGGATCAGGTACACGTCGTCGACGAGGATCTGGGGTGCTCCGGGGCGGAGGCCAGCGCCCGGACCGGGTTCCAGTCGCTGGTGGCCGCGGTCGGGTTGGGTCAGGTCGGGTTGGTGCTGGGCATCGAGGTGTCGCGACTGGCTCGGCGGAACGCGGACTGGTATCACCTGCTGGACCTGTGTTCGCTGACGGACACGCTGATCGCCGACGGGGATGGGTTGTATCACCCGCTCGACTACAACGATCGGCTGGTGCGCCACGAAGTTCTGGGTGACCGAGTGGAGGTGAAACGACTCCATCGTCGGGCTGTCGCAGCAGCCTGACGAAGCTGGGGGCAGTCCAATCCGGGGGACGCCGGTGAGGGCGGGAAGCAGCCCCGACAACGACGGGACGCGTCGGCACTGCCAGACGGCGCGGGTCCGGCAAGCAAGGCCAGAAGGCGTACGCGAGGAACCAGCGTGTAAAGCCCCGTAAGCGTTGAACCGGCTCCAATCTGGCGGATGCGGGCCGGGATGCAGTGCACGGCCGCTCGAAGCCTGGGCGGCCGACTCCGAAGCTCGCCAAGACGGTGGGTGGGGAGGCCGCGTCGAATGCCTGCGGCGTAGGCGCGGCGAGGCTGCCGGGGGCAGAGTTGGGCGCCCATCCTGGCCGATCGGCACGCAGGGAACGTGGGAACCACCCGAGGTCGCCCGTGCTCCGGCCCTCCAGGCTGGATGGGCGGGCAGGTCCGTCGCCGACTGACGATCTCGTGTGGGGCGGAGGCCCCGTAGTAGTCCGAGCGCGCGAGAGGCGCGTACATGGCCAAGGGGGCCAGCAAGTCGGCAGTCGACGACTGGAATACCGGGAGGACGTTGGTGAACACCGACGAACTGGAGCACGCCATGTTCATGGCGGAACGCCGGGTACTGGAGATCCAGACCAAGCTGCACCGTTGGTCGGCGGAGGACCCTCAACGCCGATTCGACGACCTGTACAACCTCGTCTGCGACCCGGCCTTCCTGTGGGTGGGCTGGATTCGCGTGCGGAGCAACAAGGGCGCGCGCACGGCCGGGGTGGACGGCGAGACCGCCCACTACATCGAGGACGTGCGCGGGCTGGAAGGGTTCCTGGCCGGACTGCGGGCCGATGTGAAGGACCGCACCTTCCAGCCCCTGCCGGTGCGGCAGCGGGCGATTCCCAAGGCGGGCGGCAAGGTCCGCTACCTCGGGATCGCCACCATCCGCGACCGGGTGGTACAGGCGTCCCTGAAGCTGGTGTTGGAGCCGATCTTCGAGGTGGATTTCCTCCCGTGTTCCTACGGGTTCCGCCCGAGGCGCCGGGCACACGACGCGGTGGCCGAGGTGCGTCACCTCACGTCCCACTCCTACGAGTGGATCGTAGAAGGCGACATCAAAGCCTGTTTCGACGAAATCTCGCATCCCGCCTTGATGGATCGGGTGCGGGTACGCGTCGGCGACAAACGCGTCCTGGCCCTGGTGAAGGCGTTCCTCAAGGCGGGCATCCTCGGTGAGGATCGCGTGCTGCGGGACAACAACGCCGGGACTCCGCAGGGGTCGATCCTGTCACCGCTGCTGAGCAACGTGGCCCTCTCGGTCTTGGACGAGCACATCGCCCGGGCACCGGGGGGACCCGCCGCCAGCCCCTACCAACGGGCCAAACGCCGCGCCCACGGTCTGCCCAACTACCGGCTTGCCCGGTACGCGGACGACTGGTGCCTGATGATCGCGGGCACCAGGGCCGACGCGGAAGCCCTGCGGGAGGAAACAGCGAAGGTCCTCTCCACGATGGGTCTACGCCTGTCGCCGGAGAAGACCTTGATCACCCACATCGACGAGGGCCTGGACTTCCTCGGCTGGCGCATCCAGCGGCACCGGAAGAAGGGCACCCACCGGCACTTCGTCTACACCTACCCGTCCAAGAAGGCCCTCATGGCGGTCAAGGACAAGGTGCGGGCGCTGTGCCGACAGGACGTCAACCTCCCGCTGGCGGTCCTGCTGCACCGGCTCAACCGGATGCTGCGGGGCTGGACCGCCTACTTCCGGTTCGGCGTGTCGCACGCCACCTTCCAATACCTGCGCGCGTTCACCTGGCGGCAGGTCATCGGGTGGCTGCGACGCAAACACCGCCGGATCAACTGGAAGGACCTGCGCCGCCGCCACTGCGGCGGACGGTGGTGGCCCGCCGACGGCGAGGTGATGCTGTTCGACCCCGCGAAGGTACGGACCATCCGCTACCGCTACCGGGGCGCAGCGATCCCCTCCCCGTGGCCCAGCACGGATTGAGGAACACCGCCCCTCGACGGGGCTTGTGGAGCGCCCGTTGCTCGGGAACGGGCACGGCGGGTGCGGAGGGCGGTCCGGGGAAACGGGCTGGTCGCAAGGCCAGCACCGCGCCCCGGGCCGACCCTACGTTCTCGGTTTGAAGGGCACCATGAGCGAAGCCGAGCTGCACGTGCTGCGGTCCCGGCTCGACGCCGGGCTGCGCCACAAGGCGGCCCGCGGGGAGCTGCGGCAGCTGCTGCCTGTCGGCCTGGATTACGACGAGGACGGGCGGGTGGTGCTCAGCGCGGACGAGGCGGTCCGCGAGGCCATCGCGGTGGTGTTCGACCGGTTCGCCGAGCTGGGCTCGGCTCGCCAGGTGCTGCTGTCGCTGCGCGCCGACGGGCTGCGTCTGCCGCGTCGTTCCGCCGGTTCACGGCTGATCCGCTGGGTCGAGGCGACGTATCCGGCGGTGCACCACTTCCTGACCAACCCGGCGTATGCCGGCGCGTTCGTGTTCGGCCGGCGGAAGACGACGCGCCACGTGGACGAGACGGGCCGGATCGTCGCCCGCGAGCGCGAGCTGCCCCGGGAGGAGTGGGAGGTGACCCTCCCCGATCACCACCCCGGCTACGTGTCCTGGCAGACCTACCTGGCGAACCAGGACCGGCTGCGCGCCAACTTCCGGCCGCCGCGCGGTGAGGGCGGCGGGGCGGTGCGTGAAGGCACCGCGTTGCTGCAAGGGCTGGTGGTCTGCGGCGAGTGCGGCCGACGGATGCTGGTCGGCTACTCCGGCAAAGAGGGCCACCATGTTCCGCGGTACGTGTGCGCGCAGGGGCTGCGGCTGTATGGCTCGGCGCGAAGCTGCCAAAGCCTCAGCGGGCGCCGACTGGACGCGGCCGTGGTCGAGGAGATGTTCACCGTGCTGCAGCCAGCCGCGCTGGCCGCCACCGTGGCCGCCTTGTCCGAGGCCGAGGACCAACACGCCCGCCGGCTGCGCGCGTTCGAGCTGGCGGTGGAGCGGGCCCGTTACGACGCCGAGCGGGCCCGCCGACAGTTCGACGCGGTCGAGCCGGAGAACCGGCTGGTCGCCCGCAACCTGGAACGCGACTGGGAAGCACGACTGGTGGCGCTGCGCCAGGCCGAGACCGACCTGGCCGCGCAGCGCTCCCGACGGCCCGCCACCCTCACCGACGAGGAGGTGGCCTGGCTGTCCCGGGCCGGAGCCGACCTGCGCGCCGTCTTCGACGCGCCAAGCACCACCATCCGGGAACGCAAGCAGCTGCTGCGGCTGCTCATCCGCGAGCTC
>JBIOYL010000067.1:0-2956 GCA_044870185.1 Actinomycetes bacterium
CGGGGCGCCGGTCATGCCGTTCCCGGGGGGCTGCCGGCTGTGCCATGATGCTGCCTGCCGGGCGGGGGCATGATGGCACAGCGGCAACGCGGGAACGATCCGGGCCAGGGGACGTCGGAGGCCGGACCCATGACGGTATCGCCCTTGCTCCAGATGGAGAAGGTCAACAAGCACTTCGGCGACCTCCACGTGCTCCAGGACATCAACCTGCTGGTCGACGCCGGTGAGGTGGTGGTCGTCGTCGGCCCGTCGGGCTCGGGCAAGTCCACCCTGTGCCGGACGATCAACCGGCTGGAGACCATCGACAGCGGCACGATCCTGCTCGACGGCCGTCCGTTGCCTGCCGAGGGCAGGGAGCTGGCGCGGCTCCGCTCGGACGTGGGCATGGTCTTCCAGCAGTTCAACCTGTTCGCGCACATGAGCGTGCTCGACAACGTGACGCTCGGGCCGATCAAGGTGCGCGGCCAGCCCAGGCGGCAGGCCGAGCGGCGGGCTCGTGAGCTGCTGGCCCGCGTCGGGGTCGAGAACCAGGCGCCGAAGATGCCGGCGCAGCTGTCCGGCGGCCAGCAGCAGCGGGTGGCGATCGCCCGCGCCCTGGCCATGGACCCCAAGCTGATCCTGTTCGACGAGCCGACCTCGGCGCTCGACCCGGAGATGATCACCGAGGTCCTCGACGTGATGCGCGACCTCGCCCGCGGCGGCATGACGATGGTGGTGATCACCCACGAGATGGGCTTTGCCCGCTCGGCGGCCAACCGGGTCGTGTTCATGGACGAGGGGCGGATCCTCGAGGAGGCCGCGCCCGCCGAGTTCTTCGCCAGCCCCAGGACCGAGCGTGCCAAGGACTTCATGTCGAAGATCCTCAGCCACTGAAGAAGGAGGAACCATCATGCCGGTACGACGCCTGACCGGGCTCGCGGCGATGCTGCTCGCGCTGCTGCTGGCCGCGGCCGCCTGTGGCGGCGGCGGCGGAGGTGGGGGCGGCGGCGCCAACGTCAACACGCAGGCCACCTTCCCGGCCGGCTCGACCATGGCCAGGCTCAAGGAAGCGGGCAAGGTGCGGGTCGGGACCAAGTTCGACCAGCCGCTGTTCGGCCTCAAGAACCTCCAGGGCAAGCCGGAGGGCTTCGACGCCGAGATCGCCAAGATCATCGCAGGCGAGATGGGCATCGCCCCCGACAACATCGAGTGGGTGGAGACGGTCTCCGCCAACCGTGAGCCGTTCATCCAGCAGGGCAAGGTCGACTACGTGGTCGCCACCTACACGATCAACGACAAGCGCAAGAAGGTCGTCGACTTCGCCGGACCCTACTACGTGGCCGGCCAGGACATCATGGTCAAAAAGGGCAACCCGTTGGGCATCAAGGGACCCGACGACCTCGCCGGCAAGAAGGTCTGCTCGGTGAGCGGCTCGACCCCCGCCGAGAACATCCGTACCAAGTACCCCAAGGCCAAGCTGGTCGAGTTCGACGTCTACTCCAAGTGCGCCGAGGCGCTGAAGAACGGCCAGGTCGACGCGGTCACCACCGACAACGTGATCCTGCTCGGCCTGATCAGCAAGGACAAGGAGGCCTTCGAGCTGGTCGGCAAGCCGTTCACCAAGGAGCCGTACGGCATCGGCCTGCGCAAGGGCGACACGCAGTTCCGCAGCTTCATCAACGACGTGCTCGCCAAGGCCGAGCAGGACGGCCGCTGGCTGAAGGCCTGGGACGCGACGGCGGGCAAGGTCGCCACGCAGCAGCCGACCCCGCCGCAGATCGACCGCTACTGAGCACGTGGACGTCATCCTCGACAACCTCAGCCTCTACCGGCAGGGGTTCGTCACGACGCTGGCGCTGACGGTGCTGGCCTCGGTGCTCGCGCTCGCGCTCGGCACGCTGCTGGCCACCATGCGGGTGTCGCCGGTCCCCAGCCTGCGCGGCGCGGGCACCACCTACGTCCAGATCGTACGCAACACCCCGCTCACCGTGGTCTTCTTCTTCGCGGTGTTCGTGCTGCCGGAGCTCGACATCGGCCTGTCGTTCTTCGTCTTCGCGGTGCTCGCGTTGACCGTCTACCACGCGGCGTTCTTCTGCGAGGCCGTCCGGTCGGGCATCAACGCGGTCTCGGTCGGGCAGGCCGAGGCGGCCCGCTCGATCGGGCTGACCTTCACCCAGTCGCTGCGGCTGGTGATCTTGCCCCAGGCCTTCCGCACGGTGATCCCGCCGCTCATCAACGTCGTCATCGCGCTGACCAAGAACTCCTCGATCGCCGGGGCGTTCGGCGTCTTCGAGCTGACGGCCGCCGGTGTGCGGCTGGCGAACGCCAACCCCGGCGCGGTGATCCAGGTGCTGCTCGGGGTGGCCGCCTGCTATCTCGCCATCACCCTGCCGGCCGGATGGCTGGCCGGCGTGGTCGAGCGGAGGGTGGCGATCGCCCGGTGAGCAGCGTCCTGTACGACGCCGTCGGCCCCAGGGGCCGGCGCAGGATCGCCGTTGGCAGCACCATCGGCCTCCTGCTGATCGCCTTGGTGCTCGGCGTCGCGGTCGCCCGGCTGCTGGCCAAGGGCGCCTTCGCCGCCGACCTGTGGAGGGTGCTCGGGCGGGTCGACGTGCAGCAGCTGCTGGCACGCGGGCTGGTGGCCACCCTCCGGGCCGCCCTGGTCGCCATGGCGCTGTCCATGCTGGTCGGTGCGCTGCTGGCCGTGGGGCGCCTGTCGCAGCGGCGCTGGGTCAGTGCGCCCGCCGGCGCCTGGGTGGAGCTCTTCCGCGGGCTGCCGCTGCTGCTGCTGATCCTGTTCGTCTTCCTCGGGCTGCCGTCGATCGGTATCACGGTGTCAACCTTCTGGGCGCTGGTCATCGGCCTGACGCTGTACAACGGCGCGGTCATCGGCGAGATCTTCCGCGCCGGCATCCTGTCGCTGCCGCGCGGGCAGGCCGAGGCGGCCTACGCCATCGGCCTGCGCCGCGGCCAGGCG
>JBIOYL010000068.1:0-4025 GCA_044870185.1 Actinomycetes bacterium
AGGGATCGGCCGGGCCGGCTGGGTGCAGGGGCCCAGCCGGCAGCCCCAAAGGGGCGGGCAGGCCGATGCGCGCCGGCGTGGCCAGCGGTGCCCGGGCGCGCCGGCACGGCCACGCCCGGACGCTGCCCGCGCCTGCTACGGTCAGCACATGACCAAGACCGAGATCGAGCTCGCGCCGGCGCGGCTGCGGGTGCGGCGCTGGCAGCCCGACGATCTGGAACGGCTGGTGGGCCTGGATGCCGACCCGCAGGTGGCGCGCCCTATCAACCGGGACGGCCAGCCGATCCCCCGCGAGCGCACGGTGGGGGTCTTCCACCACCTCCTGCGCCAGTGGCACGAGCGCGGCTATGGCCCGTGGGCGGTGGTCGACCAGCAGGCGGGTCGCTGGCTTGGTGAACTCGGCCTGACCGAGCTGCCCGACTGGTCCGGCCCCCACAAGGTGGAGGTCGGCTGGGAGCCCGGCCAGCCGGCGGATGCCGCCCGACTGGCTGGCCGCAGCGCATCGACGGGGGCAAGGGATGCGGGCTGATCCGCTGGTGGTGTTGCTGGTGCGGGCGCTGGTGGTGCTGGTGGGACTGGCCGTGGTGGGCTGGGTCGCTCGCCGCCGTCGCCGCTGAGCAGCTGGTCGGGCAACCCGGCACTTGGCCAGCTGGCCGGTTGTCGGGTGCCAGGGCAGGTTGGTGATCATGGCTGCCCCTGCCGCTGGGTCAGCGTGGCGGCTGGGCGGTGTGGCCGGTGGGCCCAGGTGCGCCGCAGCCGTTCGGCTGCCCAGCGCTGCCCGGCCCGGCGGGCGCGGGTGCGCAGCCGGGGTCGGGGCCAGTGCTGCTCGGCCACCGCGGCAAGTTCACTGACGCGGAGCCCGCGTCGCTCTGCCTCGCGGAGCAGGGCCGCGGTGGCCTCGCTGTCGGCTTCGCGGGCCGCAGCCGCCATGGCCAAGTGGAGCCGGTACCGTGCCGCGCTGACCGGCCCAGGCTCCGGCGCGGCCGGCTCGCCGGCCAGCCCCCCAGCCGGGCGGTGGCCGTTGTGGGCACGGGGGGCGTGGCTGGCAGGAGGTGGCCCGCCGTCGTCCGGGTCACCTGCTTGGCCGTCATGATCGGGTGGCGGCGCGATCGCCAGGTGCCCGGCCAGACCGCCCAAAGCGCCCTGGGCGGCCTCGGCCGCCTCCGGCCAGGCGCGGGCACCTGGGAGGACTTCCTCCGGGTGCCAGGAGCGGGCCAGCGCCACGATCGCCTGGGCTCTGGCCCGGTAGGCCTCCGAGATGGCGGTGCGGGCCACCATCAGGTGCTCGTAGCGGCCTCTTGCGATGTACCAGGCTTCGCCTTCGCGGCCCTGCTGCACCTGGCCCGGGTCGATCTTGGGGCGCTCCCCGATCCGGGCTGAGCTGTTGCCGGTGGGCCCTTGGGGGTCCAGCCGCCAGGTCTGCTCCACCACCTTGACCATGCCCGCGGCCTGCAGGAGGCCGTGGGGGTTGGGCATGGCGTGCAGCAGCAGCCCGCCGGAGCAGGCGCCGACCAGGCGGGCCTGCTGGCGCTCATCCCCCAACCCGTCCGGGGACTGTGAGCTGAGATAGATGGCACAGCCGGCATCCCGCACGCGCTCGACCAGCTGGATGGCGGTCTCCCGGCCGCCGGCGATGGCCGAGAACTCGTCGAACACCAAGGTGGCGTCTTCACTGCGGCGGGGTTTGCGCAGGGTGGCGTAGTGGGCGAAGTCTTCCAGGATGAGCCGGCAGCAGGCGTCGGCGTCCTCCCGGCCGGCCAGGTAGGGGGCGCGCAGGTAGGCGAAGTCGACGTCCTCGAAGCTCCAGCCGGCGTCGCCGGCGTCGAAGCCGCCTTGGACGGCGGCGAAGAAGTTGGCCAGCCGGCTGATCGCCCCCTGGACGGCGCGGGCCTGCTCGCGGCCGCACAGGGAGCTGGCTTCGCGGAGTCGGTCGGGCTGGTGCTGGTAGCGGTGGGCGAGCGCCTCGGGGTCCAGCCGGGCCATCAGCGCGGTGGACGAGCGCACCGGGCTGTCCTCGCCGGGGGCGTTGAGGGCGAGGCGCAGCAGGAGGGAGGCGATGTCTTTGTAGTAGGGTTCGGTCCAGGCGAGCATGGCCAGGAGGCGGTTGTGGATGGCGGCGGGGGTGCCGCGCCAGCCGTCCATGGGTAGTTCTGGCCACAGCGCCACCCGGGCGTGCGGGTGGCCCCAGAGGTAGCCGGCCAGGGCGCGTTCGACAAAGGTCGGGTCGGTGCCTTTGCCGTCGACCAGGAAGAATTTCCGCCCGGCTTTGGCGGCGAGGAACGCTTCGCGTTCGATGTCGACGCTTTTGCCCATGCCGCTGGTGCCGATGATCAGCCGGGAGCGGGCTTGGATCTTGGTTGGGACGACGATCAGGCCGTGCTTGGTGGTCCAGCCGAGGTCGCCGTCGATGTGGGCGCCAAGCGCTGGGGTGTCCCAGTGGTCGTCGCGGATGGTAGTGGCGCGCTTGACGGCGGTGGCCATGCGCCGCTGGGCGTCGCGCTGCGTTCTTCTGACCTCGGCGGGGTCGATGGCCTGCCGGGGGCGCTTGGCCACGTTGAGGGCGGCGGCCAGCAGCCCGACCGGGATGCTGAGGGGGATCTGGGGGACCAGGAACGCGCCGGGCACCGGCAGGTGGATGACCGGCTGGCCGTATTGGCGCAGGACCGAGAGGTAGCCTGAGAAGTGGTGGGCCAGGGCTGGGCCGGGTCCCCTTTGGGCGGCGATGACCGCGGCCAGAGCGCCGATCGAGGCGAGGGCGAGCTTCCACCAGCGCAAGCCCGTCGCTCGTAGCAGGGCCTGGCCGGCGACCCAGGCGAGCAGGGTCAACGGGCTGAGCACGAACAGGGTGAGCGCGATGCCGGCTGCCAGTTGCCCGGGGGCGGGTGGGCCGCCGGCGGGCAGGCGATGGCCGAGCTGGTTGTCGTACAGCGGCCGCCGGCCAGGGCCGCCCCAACCCCAGCCCGGTCCCCGGCCGTTCCAGCGGGGATCGGGAGGCATCCAGCCACCCCAGCCGCGTGGGTCGTCGGGCCGCCGGCTCACCGGGCACCGCCGTAGCTGGTGCCGGCCACCTGGGGTAGCGGCTCGACTTGGACCTCGGGTCGGCCGCCGAGCTCCCGCACCACCGAGGCGAGCTGGGCTTAGAGGACGGCGTGCAGGCTGGTGGGCACGTAGTAGGTGATCCTCGCGGTGTGGGGTGGGCGGGTCTTGAGGGCGGCCAGCACGCGGGGTCGGGTCTTCTGGGTGAGCTCGACCTCGATGAGCTCCCACGCCTGGTCGATGCCTTGCTGCTGCCAGCTGGCAGGGACGGGTGCGGGCAGGGCGGCGTCGGCGAGGTGCCAGCTGGCCTTGCCGCGGCGGCGCCACAGCGCCCGCTCCGAGACCCAGCCGCCCTGCCCGGGGACGGGTTCGCGGGCAAGGCGGACGACCGCGGCGGTGTGGTGGTGGTCGAGCCGGTCCAGGGCTGGTGACCACGGGTCGTAGTTCAGGCCGGCCAGGCGCAGCCCGGTGCGGGTGAGGCTGATCCAGGTGTGGCCGAGGAGTCGGCGCCGCTCGGCCCAGCCGGCAGCCTCCCAGCGGCCCAGCTGCTCGCGCACCGCCCGGCGGCTGAGCTGACCGTCCACCTTGGGGCCGGTCGTCGACAGCCGGGTGAGCAGCACCGCGGCGACGTCGAGGCGGACGGCGTACTGCTCGCCGAGGAAGCGCAGGGCGGCCAGGTCGCGGGCGGTCGGGGCCGGGCCGGCATCCCACCGCTCGGCGCGGCCGTTGGCCCGCGAGCGCCGCATGGTCGGTCGTGCCGGCGCTCCGGCAGAGACCTCCAGGACAAGCGTGGCCCTCACGCTGCCCGACCCCCGTTGGTGTGGATGCGGTCCGCGTCAAATTGCCGCCAACGGCGGCGCGGGCCGACGGCCCGCTGGGAGGCGCGGCCGCGCCGATCAATCAAGCGCGCGGAGCGCTCCTTGCGGCGTGGCCGCTCCGCTGCCCCCGTGGGGGGCCTTGACCAGGGCAGGGCTCCGCCTGGCCGGGCT
>JBIOYL010000069.1:0-4794 GCA_044870185.1 Actinomycetes bacterium
CGGTGGTCGTCCAGCATCGCCGCCAGCGCCCCGGTTTGCTTGCTGGTGGGGCGCAGGGGGAACTTGGAGGCGCGTCGCATGCCTGGAGTATCGCAGCCAGGTGTGCCGGTGGGTGGTCAGTCAACGCGATTGTGGATTGCGAAGGGAGTGGAGCGCCGATGCCTCTGCCGCCTCAAGGCGGCAGTCCCCTCGGCGCGGCATGATGGCCCAGGACGAGCCGACCTGGGGTGTGGGCATCGAGTCACAGCCCGGCGTGCTCTGGGGCGACGTCGCCGGCTTGGACGCCATCGAGCTGGGCGGCGGCACCGGCTACGTGTCGGCCTGGCTGGCCCGGCGTGGGGCGCGGCCGGTCGGCATCGACGTCTCCGACGCGCAGCTGGCCAGCGCGGCCGGTCGCGCCCCATGGCGCGTGGGCGCGTACACGTGACGGCACGGCCTGGGCCCTCGCCCGAGGCGGGCCACATCGAGCCATGCCGCCGCGGGTGGGCGCGGGGTTGGCGGGGAAGGCTACGCTGGCCGGCAGGCACGTCGGGGCGCGGGACCAGGGAGGCGCGATGACACAGGGCGAGCTGGCCATTCTGCTGCGCGAGGCCAAGGTGATCGCCGTGGTGGGACTCAGCGCCAACCCGGACCGGCCGTCCAACCAGGTCGCCTGGTACCTGCACCATCAGGGCTACCGGCTGTACGGGGTCAACCCGCGCTGCCCGGCCGACGAGGTGTTCGGCGTCCCGGTGCTCGCCAGCCTCGACCAGGTCCCCGAACCGATCGACGTGGTCGACGTGTTCCGCCGGGCCGAGCACTGCCCCGAGGTGGCCCTCCAGGCGGCCGCGGTCGGGGCGCGGGCGCTGTGGCTGCAGCTTGGGATCGTCAGCGCCGAGGCGCGCCGGATCGCCGAGGCGGCCGGGCTCACCTATGTCGAGAACGCCTGCCTCAAGGTCGAGCACCGGCGCCTGCTCGGGGCCGTCAACGCGCACCCCGAGCGGGAGGCGGGCTGACCGCCGGTCACCGGCCGCGCCCCGCCGGCCGCGGCCAGCGCTGGCTGTGGCTGCCGTCGGCTGCAGCTCCCGCTGGGTGCGGCTCCCGCCGGCTGCGAGTTCCCGCCGGCCGCGGCTCCCGCCGGCCACGGCCAGCGCGGGTTCAGGCGAGACCGCGGCGGGTGGCGGCCGGGCGGCGCCAGCCGAGGATCGCCTCGGTCATGCGCACGGCCCGCACGGTCGCCCGCACGTCGTGGGCCCGCACGATGTTGGCGCCCTTCAGGACGCTGACCACGGCCGCGGCCAGGCTGCCCTCCAGCCGGCCCGCCAGCGGCGTGTCGAGCGTCTCGCCGATGAAGTCCTTGTTCGATAGGGCGACCATGAGCGGGTAGCCGAGCGTGGCCAGCTCGTCCAGGCGGCGGGTGAGCTCGAGCGAGTGGAAGGTGTTCTTGTGGAGGTCGTGGCCGGGGTCGACGATCAGGCGGTCGGCCGCCACGCCCCGGTGGCGGGCCACGGCGGCCCGGTCGGCCAGGAACGCGGCCACCTCGGCCACCACGTCGGCGTAGGCGGCCCGGTGGGGCCGGGTACGTGGCGGCCCGGCGGTGTGGGTCACGACCAGGCTCGCGCCCGCCTCGGCAACGGCGTCGGCGACCTCGGGGTCGTGCAGGCCGGACGGGTCGTTGACGACGTCGGCGCCGGCCGCGAGCACGCGCCGGGCGACGCCCGCCCGGAACGTGTCCACCGACAGCACGGCGTCGGTCCGGTCCCGCAGCGCCTCCACCAGCGGCAGCACCCGGTCGAGCTCGTCGGTCTCGCTCACGGGCTCGCCCGGCCCGGCCGCAACCCCGCCGATGTCCAGCCAGTCGGCGCCCTCGGCGAGCGCCTGTTCGGCGGCGCCCAACGCCGCGTCGACGGTGAAGGTGGCGCCCCGGTCGTAGAACGAGTCGGGCGTCCGGTTGATGATGGCCATGACGGCGACCTCGCGATCGAAGTCGAAGGCGCGCCGCCCGATGATCCGCCGCATGCCGCGATCGTAGCGGGCGCATGGCAGGGAGCGGATGGGAGGGCCACCGGGAGGCCCGGCGGGCCACTGCGAGGCCCGCCCCGGCAGGCCGGTGGGAGCCCGCCCCGGCGGGCCGGGAGCGGATGGGAGGCCCGCCCCGGCGGGCCGGGGAGCGGATGGGAGGCCTGGCCCGGGGATGGGCCCGACCGTCGAGGAGGAAGCCGGTGACGGTGCATCTGGAGGAGCGCGTGGCGATCGCCGCCCCGCCCGAGCAGGTCTGGCGGGCGGTGACCGACTGGGCGGCGCAGTCCGGCTGGGTGGCCTTCACCACCGTGACCGTGGAGCCTGGCGGCCACCGGGTCGGGGAGCGCTTGACGGCCGTCACCAAGCTCGGCGGCGTCGGCTTCGCCGACCCGATGGAGGTGATCCGCTGGGAGCCGCCGAGGCGGGCCGACGTGCGCCACCTCGGACGGGTCGTGCGGGGCACCGGCAGCTTCCGGGTCGAGCCGGCGCCGGGCGGTGCCTGGTTCCGCTGGATCGAGGACCTCGAGCTGCCGTTGGGGCCGGTCGGCCGGGTCGGCTTCGGGTTCGTGGCGCCCGCCGTCCGCCTGATGCTGCGCCGCAGCTTGCGCAAGCTGGCCCGCACGGTGGAGGCGTCGCGGCACACCCTTGGTCGCCCGGCCGGCGGGTAGGACAATCACCGGCGGATCCCCGCGAGGCCGCGCTCCAGGAGGGCGTCATGGCCAACCTGCTGCAGGGAGGCAAGGGCCGGCCGCTGCATCCAGCCCTCGTCCACTTCCCGCTCGCGCTGTATCCGGCGAGCCTGCTGTTCGACGTCCTGTCGCACCTGGCCGCCGACGGCAACGCCTACGTGCGGGGCGCCTTCGTGCTGATCGTCGCCGCCCTGGTCGTCTCCGTCCTGGCCGCGATCACCGGCTTCGCCGACTTCCTGCTGATCGACCAGGACAGCCGGGCCTGGCGCCTCGCGTTCACCCACATGTCGGTCCAGCTCCTGGCCGGCGGGCTCTTCCTGGCCGACGCGGTCGTTCGCTCCCGCGACCTCGACGTCACCGCCACCATGGTCACGCCGATCATCCTGAGCGTGTCCGGGGTCGTGCTGGTAGAGCTCGGCGCGATGCTCGGCGGTGACCTCGTCTACCGGTACGGCCGCCGGGTCGAGGCCGCTGCGGTCGTCCCGGACACAGAGCCGGCGACCCCGGTCGACCCGGCCGGTCCGGCCGGGCCGGTGGGTGACGGGCCGGCGCGTCCGTAGGCTCCTCGGCCGTCACCATCCGGCAGCGGCCGCGTCATCGCCGGAGCAAGCCCGCGCGGCGACGCAGGTTGCGATCCGGCGCGGCGGGGCCCCGGGACAGGCTGTCGCGGCGGCGACGGGTCGTGGCGGCGACGGTCGTAGCGGCGACGGTCGCCGCGTGGGCGTAACGCGGCGGATGCCGGTGACGTTCTCATCACCGAGATGCGCAGAGCACCCCACCGATGCGAGCTTGCCCGGGTACGTCACGGCCCTTCCTCGGCGTCCTCGCTCGCCGGCCCCTCCTCGGCGTCCTCGCTCGACGGCAGGGGGGCGCCCGCCGTCGGCGTGGCAGGCCGGTCGCGCCGTGCGTCCGTCCGTCATCGCGGTCTTCACCGCGTTGCTGCTGCTCGGCGGAGCGCGTGTGTCCGCGTCGCCGGGCGGGCAGGCGCCGCGGTCGGCGCTCGCCAAGATCGCCGATCCCACCACCGAGCCGCCCACCACGCTGCCGCCTACGACACTGCCGCCGTCGACGCTGCTGCCACCCACGACCACGCCGGCACCGCCGTCTCCCAGCGCCGGTGGGGCCCTCGGCACCGCGACGAGCGGCGTCCAGGCCGGTGGGCGGACGCCGCCGGGCGCGGCGCAGGCGGGCGCGGCGGCGCCAGGGTCGCCTGGTCCAAGCGGGCCGGCGCCGGCCGGCATCGGGCGAACGCACCCCGGCGGCGGCCGTCCCACACCCGGTCCGCTGCGCCCGTCGAGGCCGCGTCCGGCTCGCGGCAACCTGCCGGCAAGGGCGCTCCGCCAGCTCGGGCGCGACGGGCCGGGGCGCATCGCCCGGCAGGTGGTCCGGGAGGCCGCGACCGCGCTGCACCGGCTCTCCGCCGCCCAGCTCGTCCTGTTCCTGCTGCTCGCCTTGGTCTCGGTCGCCCTGACCGTGATCGCCGGTACCACGCTGTGGTGGATGCTGCACGCCTGGCGGACGCCGCGGGCGCTGGCCGACACCGGGTTCTCAGGGCCGGCGACCGACCCTGGCCTGTCGTTCTCGCTCATCGTCCCGGCCCGCCACGAGGAGGCCGTCCTCAAAGAGACGCTCGCGCGCCTGGCCGCAAGCGACCATCCCGCCTTCGAGATCCTCGTGGTGGTCGGCGACGACGACCCGGCCACGCACGAGGTGGCCGCCCGGGCGGCCCGCCGCCATCCCGACCGCATCCGCGTCCTGGTCGACCACGGCCAGCCCAAGAGCAAGCCGAAGGCGCTGAATGTGGCGCTGCCCGCCTGCCGCGGTGAGGTCTTCGGCGTCATCGACGCCGAAGACGAGACCCACCCGCAGCTGCTGCGCCACGTCGACGCCCGCCTGACCGCCACCGGCGCCGACGTGGTGCAGGGCGGCGTGCAGCTGATGAACTACCACTCCAGCTGGTATGCGCTGCGCAACGTGCTGGAAATAGTCTGTACGCAAGTGACAAAACCGGGTCTGAGTGCTGCTTGGTGTGGTTGGGATCACGTACCGAATCTCGACCTGGCCGTCGGTGACCACGACTCGGTCGATCAGCAGCTCCACCAGC
>JBIOYL010000070.1:0-8055 GCA_044870185.1 Actinomycetes bacterium
CCGATGGACCTCGAGGACGCTTCGTACGCTGGCGCCGCGCTCCTTCCTCGACCGACCAGGGAGGTTGCTCCCCAGGGCGGTTCGTCGTGCCGCCGGAGGGCCGCCCGCCCTCGCCGGCAGCATGCCGAGATGGCGGGCCAGCCGGACGGCGGGCCAGCCGGACGGAACGTCCGATCGTCCTGCGGCCGACCGGGTGGCGGCGTTCCGGCCGTCCTGGCTCGTCGGGAATGGAGTTTGGCAACGTTGTTGTTGGAAAATACTGGTAGACGGGGTTGGAAGCTGTGACGATCGCGACCGAGGCACGCCGCATAGGAGAGAGATGAAGGACACCGACCAGCTGCTCGACGTGCAGACCACGGACTCGTTCCGGCTGTATCTCGACGAGGTTGGCCGCCACCCGCTGCTGACGAAGGAAGACGAGGTCGAGCTGTCGCAGGCGTTCGAGGCGGGCCAGGCCGCCCAGGAGCAGCTCGCCAACCTCCCGCCCGACGACCCCGGCCGGCCCGAGCTGCAGGCCGTCGCCGACCACGGCGAGTGGGCCCGGCGCAAGATGATCGAGTCCAACCTGCGCCTGGTGGTCTCCATCGCCCGGCGCTTCTCGGCCACCGGGCTGCCGCTGGGCGACCTCGTCCAGGAAGGCAACCTCGGGCTGCTGCGCGCGGTGGAGAAGTTCGACTGGCGCAAGGGCTTCAAGTTCTCCACCTACGCCACCTGGTGGATCCGCCAGGCGATCGCCCGCGGCGCCGCCGACCGCGGCGCCCGCGCCATCCGCCTGCCGGTGCACGTCGACGAGCAGGTCGGCCGGCTGCGCCGCACCCAGACCCGCATGCACGAGCTGCTCGGCCACGAGCCCAGCGACGACGAGCTCGCCGCCGAGCTGGACATGCCGGTGGAGAAGGTGGCCCGGCTCAAAGACACCGCCCAGGCGATCACCTCGCTGGACACCCCGATCGGCGACGACGGGGCCGCGCTGCAGGACTTCCTGGAGGACGAGGAGGCGGTCGGGCCCGACGAGCTGGCGGTGGAGGCGGTCGGCCGGGAGGCGTTGGAGCAGGTGCTCAAGGCGCTGCCCGAGCGGGAGCGGCAGGTGCTGATCCTGCGTTTCGGGCTGGACTCGGGCACGCCGCGCACGCTGGAGGAGGTCGGCGCGGTGATGGGCTTTTCCCGGGAGCGGGCCCGGCAGGTGGAGCGCGACGCGCTCGCCTCGCTGCGCAGCCCCGAGATCCGGGCCCGGCTCGAGGACCTCGTGGCCGCTTGACCGACGACGCACGCGCCGGCCCGCGCCCTGCGGGCCGGCGCCGGCGTCTCGAGGAGGTGTCGCCGTGACCCGCATCACCATGACGTTCGACTACCTCTGCCCGTTCGCCCGGATCGGCGCGGAGGTCGTGCTCCAGGCGATCGAGGCCGGCGCACCCTTGCAGGCTGACTTCCGCGCCTTTTCGCTCTCCGAGGTCCACAACGACAGCGACACCCCCGTCTGGGACCAGGCCGACCCGCTCCCCGCCGGCGTGCTCGCGCTGCAGTGGGGCCTCGCCGTCCGCGACCAGTTCCCCGAGCGCTTCCCCGCCGCCCATCTGGCGCTGTTCTCCGCGCGCCACGACCAAGGCCTCGACCTGCGCTCGCCGGAGGCCGTCAGGGGCGCGGTGGCCGGCGCCGGGCTGGACCCCGACGAGGTCGCGGCGGTCGTCGCCGACGCACGTCCCCGCAAGGCCCTGGCCGCCGATCACCACTGGGCCGTCACCGAGCACGGCGTGTTCGGCGTCCCGACGTTCATCGCCGGCGACCGGGCCGTCTTCGTCCGCCTGATGTCCCGGCCGGCCGGGCCGCCGGACGCCCGCCGCACCATGGACCGGCTGATCGACCTGCTGGTCGGCTGGCCACAGCTCAACGAATTCAAGGCCACCCGGATCCCGCGCTGATCGGGCCGGCCCGGCCCGATCGTCAAACGCCCTTGCCGAAGGTGTGGGCCAGCCGGGTCACCACGCCCGGGCTGACCAGCCGCAGGGCCACGGCCAGGGCGAGGTAGGCGCGGCGTTCCCGGTGGCTCAGGGCGAGGGCGCGCCGCGCCCACGCCCACGCGGCCGGCCGGTCGCCCGAGGCGGCCGATGCGAAGGCGATCTGCCCGTAGATGCGGGCCAGCCCCCGCGGTTCCTCGCACAGCTCTGGGTGCTTGTCGAGCAGGTACCGGCAGGCGGCGGCGATCGTCGCCCAGCGGTCCGCGAAGAACGACGACCGGTGCCAGTGGACGTGGACCAGCGGCTCCTGCACGGCCAGGATCGGCGAGCGCCGCGCCGCCCGGAGCAGCCAGTCGTAGTCCTCGGCGTAGCTGCCGGGGAGCTGCTCGTCGACCAGCCCGATCCGGAAGAACGCCTGCCGGCGGACCAGGAACGTGGACGGGTGCAGCTCGGTGACCCTGGAGCGGAGCAGGTCGCGGTGCGCCACGAAGGGCGCCGCGGTCACGCGCGGGATCGTCCGGCGCCGGTAGTGGACGAGGATGCCGGTGGTCGCGACCGCCACGTCCGGGTACGCGCGCAGCGCTCGGACCTGCTTGACGAGCTTGTCGGGCAGCCACTGGTCGTCGTCGTCGCAGAAGGCGAGCAGCGCGCCGTCCGCGGCCAGCGCGCCGGCGTTGCGGGCCCCGGCCAGGCCGGGGGTGCGGCCGTTGGCGATCACGCGGACGGCGCGCCCGGAGGGCAGCGCGCCGCCCCACGGCAGCTTCGGCTCGGTCTGGTCGTAGACCACCAGGCACTCGATCGAGCCCGGATAGCGCTGGTCGAGGATGGCGCCGACCGCGCGCGGCAGCAGCTGCGGACGGTCCCTGGTCGGCACCACCACGCTCACCGTCGGCCAGGGTGGCGCGTCCCCCACCCGTGCGGCACCGCTGGTCACCTCGACCGCCGTGGTCATCCCGCTCCCATCCGTCCGTTGCCCGGCCGCGCCGGCGAACCGCACGAGCAGGACCGCTCGGGGCGCGCAGCCTGCTCGGCGGCCCGGCGGGCGCAGCCTACACGCCGCGCCCGCGGCGACGGCGACCCGGGCCATGACGCCTGTCATGCCCGCCTCACCGCGCCCGTCATGGCGGATGCACGACGCCAGGCACTTCGCGTCCGCTCCGGCCGGGTCGATGCTGGAGCCGTCGACCGACCGTGACCATCCCGACGAGGAGCCACGCGATGACCACCACCACCACCACCACCGCCGCCGGCTTCGACGGGGTCACCAAGCGCTATGGCGCGGTGACCGCCCTCGACCAGGCAACCTTCGAGCTCCGCACGGGCGAGACCGTCGCCCTGCTCGGCCCCAACGGGGCCGGCAAGTCCACCACCGTCAGCCTGCTGCTCGGCCTGGCCCGCCCCGACGGCGGCCGGGTCCAGGTCCTTGGCGGCAGCCCGGAGCAGGCGGTCGCCGCCGGCCGGGTGGGCGCCATGCTGCAGCAGGGTGCGCTGCTGGAGGGCGCGACGTGGAGGTCACCGGCGCCGCGTTGGAGGACGCCTTCCTCGCCCTCACCGGCGGCCGGCACAGCGCCCGCTGAACCATCGGACAACGCCCATCACCGCCAAGGAGGCCGATCAGATGCTCACCTACCTGCGCCTGGAGCTCAAGCGCATCATGCGCAACCGCCGCTTCGTGCTGTTCACCTTCGCCATGCCCGTCACGATCTACCTGCTGTTCACCCACGTCAGCGGGAGCGACGGGCGGATCGGCGGCACCGACGGGTACGCCTACCTCATGGTCTCCATGGCCACCTACAGCGCGATCACCGGGGCCATGTCGGCCGCCGGCCCCCGCCTGGCCCAGGAGCGGGCCAGCGGCTGGGTCCGCCAGCTCCGCACCACCCCCCTGCCCGCCCGCGACTACCTGGCCACCAAGGTGCTGACCGCCATGGCGGTCGCACTCCCCTCGGTGCTGCTGCTGGCGGCGATGGGGCTGCTCGCCAACCACGTGCGCCTGCCGGCCGGGCACTGGCTCACGCTGATCGTCCTGCTGTGGGTCGGGACGCTGCCGTTCGCCGCCCTCGGCATCCTGCTCGCCTACCTGCTCGCCAAGGAGTCGGTCCAGGGCGCGACGGTGCTGCTGCTGATGGCGCTGGCGCTGCTCGGCGGGCTGTGGACCCCGCTGCCCATCCTGCCCCACACCGTCCAGATGATCGGCCACGCCCTGCCCACCTACCAGCTGGGCGAGCTGGGCTGGCGCACGCTCGCCGGCCGGTCGCCGGACCCGCGCGGCGTCGCCATCCTGGCCGCCTACACGCTGGCGTTCGCCGCGCTCGCGGCCTGGCGCTACCGCCTCGGCGGCCACCCGCCGCGCCGCAACCCGCGCCTGTGGGCGTCGATCTGGCTCCTGTACCTGCTGTTCCCGATCGTCGGCATGTTCGGCCAGCAGCCGTCGGCCGCCCGCCTGGCCGGCCAGATCGCCCTGCTCGTCCTCTTCTTCGCCGGCTGGGCGTACGCGCTCACCAGCTGGCCCTTCCACCGGTCCTCCCCGCAGGGCTGGGTTGGCCTCGGCGCGGTGGTCGCCGCCGCCGCCGGGCTCACCGTCGGCTACGGGCCCGGTTGGGACCTGATCTGGATCTACGTCAACGTGGTGGTCCTGTGGGTCCTGCCCTGGCGCTGGGCCGTCCGCGGCATCCTGGTCGTGGTCGCCACGGCGGTCGGCGTGTCGCTGTGGCAGGGGCTCGGCGCGGGCGACGTGTTCTTCAACGGCTTCCAGACCGCGCTGACCGGGATCGCCGTCTACGCCTTCGTCCGCGTCTCCGCGCTCAACAACGAGCTGCGCGAGGCCCATGAGGAGCTGGCCCGCATGGCCGTGGCCGAGGAGCGGCTGCGCTTCGCCCGCGACCTGCACGACCTGCTCGGCCACAGCCTGTCGGTGGTCGTGCTCAAGAGCCGGCTGGCCGGGCGGCTGCTCGAGGCCGACCCGGCCAGAGCCGCCGCCGAGGTGCGCGACATCGAGCAGGTGGCCAGCCGCTCGCTGGCCGAGGTGCGCGAGGCGGTCAGCGGCTACCGGCGCGTCGAGCTCGCCGCCGAGCTGGTCGGCGCCCGGGCCGCGCTGGAGACCGCCGGCATCGGCTGCCTCGTGGACGCCCCGCCGAGCGGCCTGCCCAGCCCGGTCGAGGAGGTGCTCGGCTGGACGGTACGCGAGGGCACCACCAACGTCATCCGCCACAGCGGCGCCACGACCTGCCGGATGCGCTTCTGGCGTGACGGCGGGACCGTCGTGCTGGAGCTCGACGACGACGGCCACGGCGGCACCCCTCGGGGCGGCCGCGGCCTGGCCGGCCTGGCCGAGCGGGTGGCCGCCCTCGGCGGGCGGCTGCAGGCCGGCCAGCGCCCCGAGCGCGGCTTCCGGCTGCGGGTCGAGCTGCCCCTGCAGGCCGAGCGGGCCGCCGCGCCGTCCCGCCTGCCAAGGGCGGCGCCCGCAGCACCCGACGGGGTGCCCCGGTGATACCGGAGGGGTCCGGGGAACCCCCCGGAGGGGTTCGGGGAACCCCGAAGGGGTGCCCCGGTCATTCGGGTCCTGCTCGCCGAGGACCAGGACATGGTGCGCGGCGCGCTGGCCGCGCTGCTCTCCCTGGAGCACGACATCGAGGTGGTGGCCCAGGCGGACCGCGGCGACGAGGTCGTCCCGGCCGCGCTGGAGCACCGGCCGGACGTGGCCCTGCTCGACATCGAGATGCCCGGCATGGACGGCCTGGCCGCGGCCGCGGCCTTGCACCGGGCGTTGCCCTCGTGCCGGGTGCTGATCCTGACCACCTTCGGGCGCCCCGGCTACCTCCGCCGGGCCATGGAGCTGGGCGCCTACGGCTTCCTGGTCAAAGACAGCCCGCCCGGCGAGCTGGCCGGCGCCATCCGGCGCGCCGCCGCCGGGCAGCGCACCGTCGACCCGGGCCTTGCCGCCGCCGCCCTGGCGGAGGGCTCGAGCCCGCTGTCCGAGCGCGAGCGGGAGGTCCTGGCCAGCGCCGGCGACGCGGCCACCGCCGCGGAGATCGCCGCCCGGCTCCACCTGGCCGAGGGGACGGTCCGCAACCACCTGTCCGCCGCGATCCGCAAGACCGGCGCCCGCACCCGCACGGAGGCGCGCCGCATCGCCGAGCAGAAGGGCTGGCTGTGAGGCCGGTCGACCCGGCCGTCCAGTAGGTCAGGAGGGGTCGACGGGCGGCTCATCGACCAGCCAGGCGGTGGCGACCTCGATCTCGCGGCGAAGCCGGCCGCCGAGCAGCTTGGCCGAGTCGAAGCGGATCACCGCCATGCCGCCGTCCACCGCCACGACCGTCGCCCGCACCCCGTGCAGGCGGGCCAGCGGACCTTGCGTGTCGGCCAGCGCGACCCGATCGCCCGGCATCCAGTCGTTCGCCGTCGCCGTCAGCGCCCTCCTCGGCCTCCAAACGCCGGTCGGGACCCAAAGCCGCCCGAGCGATCGTCACGATCCCGCCCTACCGTCTGTTCGAATCACCGGTTATCGGGGACTCGACCGACGTGCTGGGTGCAAGAACGACCGCCCAGGAGCATGCGCGCGCCCACCGGCGGCCGTCAACCGGGCCGCCAGGTCGACGGGGAGCCACGGGCGCCGGGGGCGCCGGGGGCGCCGGGGGGCACCGGGGCGCCGAGGGCCGCCGGGCCGACCGGGGACTACGGGGAGCCGACGGCGCTGCGCTCGACCGGCACGCCGCGGGCGGCCCGGAAGGCGGCCGCCACCTGCACGGCGGCGTCCCCCTCGCCCAGCGGCATGACATGCAAGGCATCGACGCCGGGCACCTCGGCCAGGGCCATGGCCGTCTCGACGGCCAGCTCCACCCCGCCGCCGGCCGCGATCTGCCGGTAGGCGCGCTCGGGCAGCGGGGAGCCGAGCAGCGCGGCATTCACCCGGTCGGCCATGCGCCGGTTGCGCAGCACGGCCACGCTCGCGTGCAGGCGGCAGCGCTCGAGCAGGCCGCCCATCCGGGCCCGCTCGACGAACGAGGCCAGGCCGGCCGGGTCGAACACCATCTGGGTCTGCACGAAGTCGGCCCCGGCGGCGACCTTGCGGGCGAGCAGGCGCAGCTCGGCGTCGAGGTCGCGGGCGAACGGGTCGGCCACGCAGCCGAGCGCGAGTTCATGAGGTGCCGCCCACGCGCGCGCCTCGGCGAGCAGCCTGGTGGTGGTGAAGTCCTTGACGCGCGGCACGCCCGGGACCGGGTCGCCGTACAGGCACAGCACCCCCTCGGATCCCAGCGCCGCCGCCCCGACGATCTGGGAGCGCAGGGCCAGGCGGTTGCGGTCGCGGCAGGACACGTGCACGACGGTGGCCACCCCCTGCTCCCGGGCCAGGGCGACGGCGGCCAGCGGCGACATGCGGGCCTGCCCGGCATGGTTGTCGGTCAGGCCGACCAGGTCGACGTGGGTGGCGAGGGCGGCGATGCAGCCGCGGACCCGGCCGGCGTCGGGCCGGGTCGGCAGCGAGATCTCGGCGGAGGTGAGGGCATCGATCGACATGGCGCCAAGGCTAACCGGAGCGGCGGCCAACTGCCCAGCCGACCGCACCGCGCCGGATCACGCCTGGTCCCGCGAGTCATGCGCCGCCCGTCACCGCTGCCCCTTCGGGTGCCGGCTCGGTGCGTGCGCTGCCGAAGCGGAGCACGTAGCCGCCGAAGGCGACCGCGCACACGGCGAACCAGCCGAGCCCGAGCAGCACGCCGCCGACCACGTCGGTGAGCCAGTGCACGCCGAGCAGGACCCGCGAGGCGGCGACGGCCATGGTGATGGCCGCGGCCAGGGTCCCGAGCGCCAGCTTGACCGGCCAGCGCCGGCCGGAGCTGAGCAGCAGCGCCAGCGCCGCGCAGGTGGCTGCGGCGGCGGTCGTATGCCCGGACGGGAACGAGAAGCCGGTGGCGGCGGTCAGGTGCGGGACGGACGGGCGCTCCCGCCCGACGAGCAGCTTCACGCCGTTGACGAGCAGGCTCTGCCCGACGATGACGGTGGCCAGGAACGCGACCCCCGACCAGCGGCACCGGCGCCGGACGTCCAGGACGCCGACCACGACCAGCTCGGCGAGCACCACGACCGTGCTGCCGAGCGC